>CAZIJC010000145.1:0-11362 GCA_964539385.1 uncultured Anaerolineales bacterium
GCACGATCCGGACCAGGCTGGACCTCGCCTCGCCGCCCGTCCTGGACGGTCTGGCCGTGGCGCGCGGCCGTCTGTTCATGGTCACCGCCGGCGGACAGGTCGTCTGCATGGGTAAACCATGACCGGCCCGGGAGAATACCGAATGGCACCTGACAAGGACGGGCCGCACGCACGGCGGTGGGGAAGCCTGCTCGCGCTCACGGTCCTGGCGGCGGCGCTCGCCGCCTCATCCGAGACGGTGCAGGCCGAGGCCGCCGCCGAGATCCTCAAGACCACGGGCGTCCAAGGCGGGTTGGTCGTGCACCTCGGCTGCGGCGACGGCAAACTGACGGCCGCGCTGCGCGCCGGTGACCGCTACCTCGTCCACGGCCTCGACGCCGATGCCGCCAACGTCGCGAAGGCCCGCGAGCACATTCAGTCGCTCGACCTGTACGGGCCCGTCTCGGCGACCGCATTCGACGGCGAGCATCCCCCGCATCGGGCGTGGTGGTCCAGAAACGCCACCACGCGCAAGCGACGGTGAGTTGTACAATAAGCGCCGGGGTTTTGCGCAACAGGCTCGTAAGGGGGGAGGAATCGTAAGAGGCACGCACCATGTCCGGACAGGCGAAAGGAACAAACTCGATGAAGAATCTCCAGATACCTCTCATTCTGGCCTTTCTTGCGGGCCCCGCCGGGTCAGCAGTGGCCGCCGTGCCCGAAAGCACGGACGTCGCCGAAGGTCGAGAAGCCCCCGCGCGGGACCGGTCCGTCTGGGGCCGCGACACGCTCACGGACAACTGGTTCGGCGCCGGCGACGCCCTCGCCGAACACGGCTTGACCCTCAGCCTCAGCGCCACGCAGGTCTATCAGGGCGTCGTCCACGGCGGCGTGTTCACCCACCGTCACGCGGGCCGCTATGCGGGCAGTTACGACCTGGAGGTGGAAGGTGACGCCGCGAGGCTGCTCGGCCTGAAGGGCGGCTCGTTCTACATTCTGGCCGAAGGCAGTTGGTCCGAGGGGCTCGACGCCTCGTCGGTCGGCAGCGTGTTCGGCACCAGCGACGACGCCGGCGGCGACCGCACCATCGACGTCACGGAGTTCTGGTACGAGCAGGCGCTCTTGGACGACCGCGTGCGGGTCCGCATCGGCAAGATCGACCTGACGGGCGGCTTCGAGCACAAGGGATGCCCCGTGGCCTTCGACTGCAACGCGTTCGCCGGCGACGAGACCACCCAATTCCTCAATAGCGCCCTGGTGAACAATCCCACGATTCCGTTTCCGGACAACGGCATCGGCATGGCCGTCTACGTTGTGCCGGCCGACGGATGGTACGTGGCGGCCGGCATCGCCGACGCCCAGGCCGACGCCCGCGAAATGGGGTTCAACACCGCCTTCGACCGTCGCGACGATTTCTTCAGCACCTTCGAAACCGGCCTCGTCCTCGACCTGCCGTCGGCAAACGGGCCGCTGGCGGGAGCCTGTCGCCTGGGCATGTGGTACGACCCGCAGCCGAAAGCCCGCTGGGACGGCTCCGGCAACAAACGCGACGACACCGGCTTCTACCTGAGCCTCGACCAGGTGCTGCTGCGCGAGCGCGCCGACCCGGACGATACCCAGGGCCTCGGCGTGTTCGCCCGGTTCGGCTGCGCCGACGAGAAGGTGAACCCCGTCCGCACGTTCTGGAGCGCCGGGTGCCAGTACCAGGGTCTCATCCCCGGCCGCGACGACGACGTGCTTGCCGTGGCCGTGGCGCGCGGCCGCCTGACCGACGAACCCGGCGCGGGCTTCACCGCCAAGTACGAGACGATCATGGAGGCCTATTACGGCATCCAGGTGGCGCCGTGGCTGGTGGTCAGCCCGCACATCCAGTACGTGGCCGACCCCGGCGGCATCGATGGTGTGCCTAACGCTGTCATCATGGGGGTCCGTGTCCAGGCCGCGTTCTAACGGTGCTGGGCGGTCCCAACGCCGGTTCCTCCCTCTTCCGCGACGAGTTGCCACGATCCGCCTGCCGCATCTTGCTCTGCACACCGCAACCGATTACCATGCTGCCCGTGCCGTTCCCGACGAACGGGAAGCCAGGGCGAAGGAGCGACAGACCGGCCATGACCCAACGCAGTCTCTCGGCGGCGTATCTGTTTGCCGTCATCCTGGCAGCGGTTGCGCACGGGGCAGCGGCTGCCGATCCTTCGGACGACGCCCGGCGAATTCTCGAAGCGTCGGCCGTCAAGGGCGGCCTCGTTGTCCACCTCGGCTGCGGTGACGGGCGGCTTACGGCGGCGCTGCGCGCGGGTGACCGCTACCTCGTCCACGGCCTCGACACCGACACGGCCAACGTCGCGAAGGCCCGCGGGCACATTCAGTCGCTCGACCTGTACGGGCCCGTCTCGGCGGCCGCATTCGACGGCGAGCACCTGCCCTACGCCGACAACCTGGTGAACCTGGTCGTCTCGGAAGACCTGGGCAAGGTGCCGATGGACGAGGTCCTGCGCGTCCTGGCGCCGCTCGGCGTGGCGCTGGTTGGCGGCAAGAAGACCGTCAAGCCGTGGCCGGAGGATATCGACCAGTGGCAGCAGTACCTGCACGACGCCGACAACAACGCGGTTGCCCACGACACGGTTGTGGGGCCGCCTCGCCATCTTCAGTGGGTCGGGGAGCCCGCCTGGAGCCGGTCGCACATGAGCATCCCCACGGTCGTGGCCATGGTGTCGGCGCGGGGGCGGCTGCTGACGATCGAGGACAGGGCCACGCCCGAAAACCCTCTCCTTCCCGGAAGGTTCAGGCTGGTTGCACGCGATGCGTTCAACGGCGTGCCGCTGTGGCAGCATGACTTCGCCGTCTGGGAACCGGTCACCCGCTACGTCAAGGATATAGCCATTCAATTGCAGCGGCGGCTGGCGGCCATCGGCGATACGGTGTACTGCACGCCGGGCCTGGAGGCGCCGCTGACGGCGTTTGATGCGCCAACCGGCAAGGTCATCAAGACCTACAAGGGCACGGAGCGCACCCAGGAGTTCGCCTGCGAGGCGGGCGTGCTCTACGCCGTCATCGGCGACCGCATGAACGCCGCACGCTACAACATCGTCAAGACGTACGCCGGCAAGGGGACGAACCTCGGCGGCTACGACGCCAAAGCGCCGTTCGGCGGGACCGGCTTCCGCACGGCCTACGCCCCGGAGACGCCGGACCGACCCGATCCGGTCTGCGCCGTCGTGGCCATCGACGCGGAATCCGGCAGGCAACTTTGGCGCACAAAAGACATCCACGGCTACACCGCATGCAGCCTCGCGATCCGCGGCCGGTACGCGGTCTATCAGACGAGCGGGGGGCTGGTCTGTGTCAACCCCAAGACCGGCGAGACGATCTGGAACGTCGAGAAGGCGATCCAGAGCGGAGACGGCACCGAAGCCAATACCGTCGTCCTCTCCGACAGTAGGGTCTACGCCAAAGAAGGCAAAACGCTTCACGCCTATTCGCTCAAGGACGGGGCGGAGAAGTGGGCGGGCCCCATCGCGAACAACTACGAGAAACCGGCCGACCTCTTCCTGGCCGCCGGCGCCGTCTGGACGGGCGGCACCAAACAGCCCACGAGTTACGACCCCGAGACCGGCAGCAAGACCAAGACGATCTCCCAGCGCATGACCGGCCCCATGAGCCACGACCGCTGCTACCGCAACTTCATCACCGACCGCTACTACATCAACAGCAAGACCGGCGGCGCCGACTTCCTGGACCTCGTCTCCGGCAAGGAGTTTCCGAATCACTGGACGCGCGGAACCTGCGGCCTGGGCGTCCTGCCGTGCAACGGGCTGCTCTACGCACCGCCCTTCTCCTGCCAATGCAGCATCGGGGCCATGATCCAGAACTTCAACGCCATGGCCACCGAGAAGGGCCTGAAAACCTCCGACCAGAAGATCCACGTCCAACGCGAAGTCCAACTCGTAAAGGGGCCCGCCTACGGCAAGGTATCGGAGGCTAAAGGCCGAGAGGCGCAGCAGGACTGGCCCACGTACAGGCACGACGGGTCAAGGGGAGGAGCCACCCCGGCCAAGGTCCCCGCCGATGCGGCGCCCCTGTGGAAAGCCAAACTGAAGACCGCCGCCAGCGCACCGGTCGTTGCGGCCGGCAAGGTATTCGTCGCCGACATCCACGCCCATACGGTCCACGCCCTCGGCACCGCCGACGGAAAGACGGCCTGGACCTACGTGGCGGGCGGCCGGGTCGATTCACCGCCGACCTATTACAAGGGACTCGTCCTTTTCGGCTCGCGCGACGGCTGGGTGCACTGCCTTCGGGCGTCCGACGGCGCGCTGGTGTGGCGGTTCAAGGACCTGCCCGACCGGCTGATCGGCGCCTTCGGCCAACTGGAGTCGGCCTGGCCGGTCGGCGGCAGCGTTCTGGTGCGCGAGTCCGCCGAAGCGTCTCGCGAAGGTGGAAACGACGGTATCGCCTACTTCGCCGCCGGACGCAGTTCCTTCCTGGACGGCGGGGTGTTCCTCTACGGTCTGAACCCGCAAACGGGAGCGGTGATTCACAGCCGAGAGGTTCACGGCCCGTTCGAGGAGGGCACCGGGTTTCCGGCCACGGCCCACCGGGGCTCGAAATCGGACATCCTGGTCACCGACGGCGTTCGGCTTTACATGAGGCACAAGGCGTTCAACGCAGACCTGACGGACGCCGCTTCGGCCCGTGCGCACGTGATGCCGTCGGCCGGTTTCACGGATGGGACCCCTCAGCACAGGACGTACTGGACGATCGGCACGGGGTTCTCGGGCAAGACCGCCGTCCGGCCCCCTTCCGGCGACATCCTTGTGACCGACGGGAAGGACTTCTACGAGGTCCGCGGATTCGCCGTGCACCGCCACTCCTACTTCGATCCGCGTCTCAGGGGATACAGTCTCTTCGCGGGCGCCGTGAGCGCTAAGACCCCACAAGGCATCGAGAAGGGCGGAAAGAAGGCAAGAGGAAAGGGCAAGGCAAGGGCAGCCGCCGCAAAGACCGTCGCCAAATGGACCGCCGATATCCCCCTGACCGGCAAGGCCATGGTCTGGGCCGGCGACGTCCTCTTTGTGGCCGGCACGCCGGCGTATTTCCCTCCCGACCACCTGGCCGCCAAGTACGAGGCGGCCTACGCGGGCAAACTCGGAGGCGTCTTGTGGGCCGCTTCCGCTGCGGACGGCAAGAAACTCGCCGAGTACAAACTCGACGCCGCACCGTCCTGGGACGGCATGGCCGCAGCCGACGGTCGGCTGTACGTGTCGCTCAGCGACGGCACGGTTATGTGCATGGGCAAGGATGAGTGAAAGGAACGGCGCTCTCATGACGACAGAACAACGCAGGTTAACTTGGGTTCGCGCGGTGGTTGCCTTGGTACTGGCGACGGCACTGGCATCCGGCGCGAGCGGCGCGGAGCAGGCGCGACAGATCCTCGACGCCGCAGGCGTCAAGGGCGGACTCATCGTCCACGTCGGTTGCGGCGACGGCAAAATGACGGCCGCCCTGCGGGCCGGCGAGCGGTACCTGGTGCACGGCCTCGATGCCGACGAGGCGAACGTCGAGAAGGCCCGCCGGCACATCCAATCGCTCGGCCTGGGCGGCAAGGTGACGGTCGAGCAGTGGGCGGGCTCGCGCCTGCCGTACATCGACAACCTCGTCAACCTTCTTGTCGCCCAGGACCTCGGCACGGTCGAGATGGCCGAGGTGATGCGCGTCCTTGCGCCCGACGGCGTGGCGATGATTGGCGGCAAGAAGACGGTCAAGCCCCGGCCGAACCAGATCGACGAGTGGACGCACTACCTGCACGACGCCGGCGGCAATGCCGTGGCGGAGGACACCGTCGCCGGGCCGCCCCGGAACATACAATGGCTGGCCGCCCCACGCTGGAGCCGGCACCATCACACCCTCGACAGCATCAGTAGCGTCGTCTCGGCCCGGGGGCGGATCTTCGCCATCATCGATGAAGGGCCCGACGACGACATGAGGGTGCCGGGCAAGTGGTCTCTCGTGGCCCGCGACGCCTTCAGCGGCGTCCTGCTGTGGAAGCAGCCGATCCCGGCGTGGGCCTGGCACCGAAAAGGGTTCCGCTCCGGGCCCGTCCAACTGCCCAGGACGCTCGTGGCGGAAGGCGACCGCGTGTACGCCCCGCTCGGCATCGCCGCGCCGGTGACAGCCCTCGACGCCGCAACGGGCGAGGCCGTCCGAACCTACAAGGGCACCGAGAACACCGAGGAGATCGTTCTCTCGGGCGGCGTCCTGCTCGTGGTGACGGGCTCGCCGATGGCCGAGCAGGCGGCCGTCGATCCGGCGCTGCGCGGCAAGGCCACGTATCCGAACCGCAAGACGATCCACGCGATGCGGGCCGAGACGGGCGACGAACTCTGGAAATGGTCCGAGGCCGCTGCCAACCCCGTCCCCCTGACGCTGGCCGCCGACGGCTCGCGCGTCTTCTTCGAGAGCGGCAAGGGCGTCGTGTGCCTGAACCTCAACACGGGCAAGGAACTCTGGAACTCCCGTCCTGCCGAGGCGGCCAAGCCCGAGCCCCGCAAGACCGCCAAGGCGGCGACGACCGCAAAGGACAAGAAGGGCAAACGCAAACCCAAATCGGCGAGGTCGGTCGGCTGGTCGCTGGCGACACTGGTCGTTCACGACGGGGTGGTGCTGCTGGCCGACGGGGGGAAACTCTCCGCCCTGTCGGCCGCCGACGGAAAGGCACTGTGGAACTGCCCGGCGAAGCCGGGCTTTCGGTCGCCGGCCGACGTCTTCGTCGCCAAAGGGCTCGTCTGGCTCGGTCCCGACTTCGCCGCAGGACGCGACCTGCACACCGGCGAGGTCACCAAGACCAATACCGTCATCAAGGACCTCTGGACCGCCGGGCATCATCATCGCTGCTACCGCGAGAAGGCGACCATCCGGTACATCATGACCGCCAAGCGGGGAATCGAGTTCCTCGACCTGACCGGCGACAATCACTCACGCAACAACTGGGTTCGCGGCACCTGTCAGTACGGCATCATGCCCTGCAACGGCCTGGTGTACGCCCCCTCGCACGCGTGCGGCTGCTTCATGGAGGCGTTGCTGCACGGGTTCTGGGCGCTCGCGCCCGAGCGCCGGGCCAAAGCGAAAACGGAAAGCGAAAAGGGAACGCGGCTCGAGCGCGGCCCGGCATTCGAGGAAATCCGCAATCCGCAATCCGCAATCCCCAATCGAGATGACTGGCCGACACTCCGCGGCAACACGATGCGAAGCGGCACGACGCAGACTGCCGTTCCCGCACAATTGAAGGAAGCGTGGACGGCCGATGTCGGCGGCACCATCACGCAGCCCGTGATTGCCGACGGCAGGCTCCTGGTCGCCTCCGTTGACACGCATACGGTGCACGCGCTGGACGCCCGTACGGGGAAACACCTTTGGGCCTACACGGCAGGCGGACGGGTGGATTCGCCTCCGACCGTCTACAAGGGTCTGGTGTTGTTCGGGAGCGCAGATGGCTGGGTGTATTGTCTGCGGCTGTCGGACGGCGAACCGGCCTGGCGCCGGCGCGCGGCGCCCGAAGACACAAAGACCGTCGCGATGGACCAGGTTGAGTCGGTCTGGCCGGTGCACGGAAACGTGTTGGTTCACCAGGGGACCGCGTACTTTGCCGCCGGGCGATCGTCCTGGCTCGACGGCGGAATCACCCTGTACGGCCTGGAGCCGGCGACCGGCAAGGTCGTTCACCGGTCGAGCCTGCGCAGCGCGCATCCCAGACTCGGCGAAGGAAAGGACGAGAACGCCGCCCAGTTCGCCAAGAGGTTCGTCCAGAATGCGACCGACTACAAGACGTTCAAGGCATCGGACAGGAGCGATGCGTTCTCCATCGGCGAGGGCGGCACGACGGACGTGCTGGTCGCAGGCGGCGAGTCGGTCTTCATGCGGCACCTGCGGTTCGATGCGAAACTCGAGAAGCAGAACCGGATGATGCCGCATCTGTTCTCGACCTCCGGCCTGCTCGACGGCGCCGAGAACCACCGGAGCCACTGGGTCTACGGGACCGGCGACTTCAGCCGCGTGGGCGTCGCCTATTCGTGGATCGCCTTCAGGCCGGGCAACTTCGGTTCGCAGTTGTCGGTGCCGTACGGCCTGCTGTTGGCGTTCGACGACGAGACCGTCTGGGGCGTCAGGCGGGCGCACCTCATGAGGTGGAACCTGAAGGGCACTGGAAGGTACACGCTGTTCGCCGAGAAGCGGCCGAAGCCGTCGCCCGGTGAGACGCACCTGCCCGATTTCAGGAAACCCGCCGGCAAGGGTGTCATGCCGTTCCAGTGGACCGCCAGCCTCTCGATGCGTCCGCGCGCCATGCTCAAGGCCGGCAAACTTCTGCTCCTGGGCGGCATGGCCGATGCGATCGGCGGGCAAGACCCGTCTGTCGCCCCCAAGGCGAGGGCGGGCGGCCTGCTGCGGGCGTTCGCCGCCGGCGACGGCAGCAAAGTGTCCGAGTGCAAACTTCCATCACCGCCCGTCTGGGACGGCATGGCGGCGGCCAATGGACGCTTGTATCTTTCGACCCAGGATGGCAAGGTCGTGTGCCTGGGCGGGAAGTAGGTTGGAGCGAACGAGAGGAAGGAGCTGAACGGTGAACCGAAGCATGCGAAGAGACGGCCTGCGCAGCGCGGCAGTTCGAGGCGCCGCCCTTGTGCTGATCTGTCTGGTGGCGACGGGCCTGTCGCCGGCCGCGCCGCAGGACGGGGCCGCGGAGGTCCTCAAGGCGTCGGGTGTCCGAGGAGGGCTGATCGTCCACGTGGGCTGCGGCGACGGACGCGAGACCGCGACGCTGCTCCTGAACGACAGGTATCTCGTCCACGGCCTGGATGCCGACGAGGCGAACGTGCGGAAAGCGCAGGAGACCATCCGGGCCATGAACCTCTACGGCAAGGTCTCGGTCTGGCGATACGACGGCCAGCGCCTGCCCTACACGAACGACCTGGTGAACCTGCTGATCGATTCGACGCGCCCGGGGGTGCCGAAAGCGGAGGTCCTGCGTGTTCTTGTCCCGGGCGGCGTGGCCTTCATCGGCGGGGCGAAGATCGTCAAGCCATGGCCTGCCGAGATCGACGAGTGGACGCATTATCTGCACGGGCCGGACAACAACGCCGTCGCCGCCGACCGCCGCGTGGACGTGCCGCGCTCCATCCAGTGGGTGGCCGAGCCCCGGTGGGGCAGGAGCCACGAAGAACTGGCGAGCATGAGCGCGGCCGTCACGGCGAAGGGACGTATCTACTACATCCTGGACGAGGCGCCGCTCGCCTCCATCCGGTTCCTGGGCCAGTGGAAACTCATCGCCCGCGACGCCTTCAACGGCACCCTCCTGTGGAAGATGCCCGTCTCGCCGTGGACCGATCACCTGCGTCACTTCCGCTCGGGCCCGACGCACCTGCCCCGGCGGCTCGTCGCGGCGGCAGAGACGGTGTACGTCACGCCGGGTCTCGCCCGTCCGGTCGTCGCGCTGGACGGGGCGACGGGCGAGACGCTGCGCCGGTACCAGGGGACTGAACAAACCGAGGAGATCCTCTTCGACGACGGCGTCCTGTACCTGGTCGTGGGGACCTCCGAGGCGAACCGTCGCGGAGGCGGGCTGCACCTGCGCGGCGAGCCTGAGCCGACCGACTTCAGATATGTCACGGCGGTAGATGCTGATTCCGGGAAGTCGCTCTGGAGAAGCGATTCCACACCGGGCGAGTACATCCTGCCGCTTACGCTCGCCGTGAAAGGGCCGCACGTGTACTACCAGAGCACGGCCGGCATGGTCTGCCTCGATGCCCGATCCGGCAAACCGGTATGGAAGACCCCGCGACAGACCCCGGCAAGGCGCATGAGCTACTCGGCGCCCACGCTGGTGGCCACCGACGAGGTGGTCCTCTGCGCCGACAGGGATATCGGCGAGGCCGAACCGGACAGGCCCGCCACGCGGATGATCGAATGGGGGGTCCACGGCTGGAACGAGAGCGGCTTTTCGCGCAAGGGCGGCAGTACGCTGCGGGCCTACTCGGCGAAGGACGGCAGCGAGTTGTGGTCGGCCCCTTGCAGTGAGGGGTACAACTCCCCCGTCGATATCTTCGTCATTGACGGCATCGTCTGGGTCGGTACGGGATTCAAGGGCCTTGACCTCAAGACCGGGACGCCGAAGAAACAGATCAACACCAAAGCGCCCCGCGTCGGCATGCCACATCACCGTTGCTACCGGGACAAGGCAACCACACGGTTCATCCTCACCGGCAAGAGCGGCATCGAGGTGCTCGATCTGGAGAAGGGGTGGCTCAGCAACAACAGTTGGATCCGCGGAACCTGCCAGTACGGGATCATACCGGCCAACGGGTTCCTCTACGCGCCGCCCGATGCCTGCGCCTGTTTTCTGACGGTGAAGTCCCCCGGTTTCTTTGCGGCGGCGCCGCAGAGGGAGAAGAGCGGAAAGATGCCCTTCCCCGCCCGGCCCGTCCTCGAAAAGGGCCCGCTTTACGCCAAACCGCTGAAGGCCGACGCGCCGAAGGCCGACGACTGGCCGATGTACCGCCACGATGCCGCCCGTACGTCAGCCACATCGGCTCGCATCCCCGACGCCGTCAAGCCGCAGTGGGCCACGGAACTGGGGGGAAGGCTGACCCAGCCGGTGATCGCTGGTGGCAAAGTGTTCGTGGCCTCAATCGATACGCACACCGTCCATGCCCTCGCCGCCGAGAATGGCCGGGAGGCGTGGCGGTTCACGGCGGGCGGTCGCGTGGACAGTCCGCCGACCGTCTACAAGGGAATGCTCCTGTTCGGCGCCGCCGACGGATGGGTCTACTGCCTGGGCGCCGCCGACGGCGCCCTTGTCTGGCGATTTCGCGCCGCGCCTCGCGACAGACTGGTCTGTGCGTACGGGCAACTCGAATCGGTCTGGCCCGTCCACGGCGCCGTCCTGATCCAGAACGACACCCTCTACGTGGCGGCCGGCCGGTCCTCTTTCCTGGATGGCGGGATCGTGTTGTACCGCATCGATCCGGTGACCGGGAAGGAACTGTCGAAGACGGTGCTCTACCACCTCGATCCGGACACCGGGAAGCAACTGGTTCGGGAGGCCGGGTTCAACATGGAGGGGACCACGGTGGACATCCTCTCCGGAGACGGCGAGACCGTCTACCTCAAGTACTTCGGTTTCGACCGCTCCGGCAAACGGACCAAGGCCACCGAGCCTCACCTGTTCTCCATCACCGGATTGCTGGGCGAGGAGTGGTTTGTCCGCTCGTACTGGATCCTGGGCGCCGGAATGCCCAGCGCCGGCTGGGGCGGATGGGCCAATGCCGCCAACCGCTACCCCGCAGGCCGCATCCTGTGCTTCGACGAGGACGCCGTGTACGGCTACGGCCGG
>CAZIJC010000146.1:0-11326 GCA_964539385.1 uncultured Anaerolineales bacterium
GCAGCGACGACGGCATCAAGGTATGGATCAACGGCAAACTCGTCCACTCCAACAATGCCACGCGCGGGTGCACGCCCGGCGAGGACAAGGTCAAGGCCGGTCTGAAACAGGGCTGGAACACGGTGCTCGTGAAGATTGCGCAGGCCGGCGGGCAGTGGGCGTTCTGCATCCGCATCGTCAAACCCGACGGCGGCGTGATCGACGGACTGAAGGTCAGCGTCGAAGGCAAGTAGACGGCGTGGGCGACCACCGGTTCGTCAAACGCGCGGCGTGTCTGCCGACCTGTACATGTTCGGCGACACGGACCCCTTTTCGGGGTGTCATGGCCACGCTTGCGTGGCCATGAGCATTCATGCGCAGAAAAGCCACCATGGCCACGCAAGCGCGGCCATGCCACCCGGCACCCAAACACGCACCGTGGGCTGCCGCGCGTTCTGCACGCTAGGGGCCGGCGGCGGGCGCCGGCTGAAGAAGCCACGCCAGGTTGAAGGCGTAGTGGAGTTTGCTGGAGATGAGGTGGATGACGCCGTCGGGCGTCTGACAGATCGACATGTATCCGCGCGGTTCGGCCGACGCGCGGCTCATGGTGAAGTGGCCGGTGTTGCCGCCGCCGTCCATTTTGCGCGGCGGCCCGTCGTCGGTGATGAGCCGCCTGACCTGCCATGTCTTGCCCTCATCCGTCGAGAGGGCCGCGAACAGTCCTGAGCCGGTCCGCTGGCTGCCCGAAGCGTCGGTGAAGGCAATCTTTCTGGCGAACGAGGCGAACAGGATCGGCCCTTCGCGCAGCCGCGTGATGATGAGGCGTTGGCCGCCCCCGATCGGCGGAAACGGGCTCGCACTGTACGTCCAGGTTTTGCCGCCGTCGGCCGAGATGCTCCTGGGCATGTGGCCGTCGATGGTGTTGCCGCGCCCGAAGGCCATGAGCCGGCCGTCCTTGAGTTGAACGACACCCGCATGAATGCCGGCGATCCATGCGCCGGTCTTGCCTTCCTGGAAGGTGGGTGCCGGCTTGCCTTCGCCGGGATCGGTCCAGGTGCGGCCGTCGTCGCTGCTGATAAGGAAGGCGGTGCCCCCGGCGCCGCCGGGAACCGCGTCGCACGGCAGGATGATATGGCCTTCGCGCATGCGCAAGACCGACTCGACCGGCATGTGGCGCATACCGTGTTCGGGCATGATGAGGCGGGCCTTCGACCAGGTGGCGCCGTTGTCGGTGGAGGTCCGCATGATGGTGGCCAGGCTGCCCCAGGTTGCGGCGGCCGAGAGGCCGTTGAAGTGGTAGATCGTGCCCTTCTCGTCCGCCCACAGGGCGGAGGCGTGGTCGTTGCGGTCGGGGGCGTCCCAGAAGGGCGAGGCCGGCTGCCACTCCTGTTGGCCGTACGGCAGGCGGCTGGCGACGATGCCGAGTTCGCGGCCGGGTTCGCGGCGGCAGGTGTACCAGATGGCCAGCAGGTCGCCGTTGGGGCAGTTGACGATGGCCGGGCAGTGATTGTGTCGCGAGAAGAGGGGACCCTCGGAGCCGGGCGGAATCTTGACGTAGGTGCGCGGCCCTTTGAAATAGGGCTTTTCGGGGTCCGGCCCCGCGGCCAGGTCGGGCGGGACCTCCTGCCTGACGTTCTGCCGGTTCAGCGGCGGCGGGTGGGCGGCGAGGGGTTTCGTCGTCGGCATCTCGGACTGGACCACGCGGAAACCGATGACCCAACTCCGATCGTCCGGCAGCGTCCCCATCCGGTTGGCCGAGCGAAGGTAGGGCGGGGTGGTCGAATGGGCGCCGCCCCGCGTGACGCGGAAATCACCGTCGGCGCGGCCCAACGGGTCGGTCTGGTCGCCCAGGGCGTAAGGTCCGTACCAGTCGTGGCACCACTCTTCGACGTTGCCATGGACGTCGTGCAGGCCCCAGGGGTTCGGCGGCGTTTGACCGACAACCAACGAAACCACGTCCTCCTTCTTGCCGCGCGTGGACGGATACCAACTCTCCCTGGCGTTCTTCTGGAAGTTGGGCGGCAGGGAGTCGCCGGTGCTGAATGCGGTTGAGGCGCCGGCGCGGCAGGCGTACTCCCACTCGGCCTCGGTCGGCAGGCGGTAGGGTTTGCCTTCCTTCTTCGAGAGAAACCGGCAGAACGCCACGGCGTCGTGCCAACTGACGAAGACGACCGCCTCGTCGTCGTTTTTCGAGAAGCCGAGTTTGCCGCGCAGTTTCTTGTGCCGCGGGTCGAACTGCTCGTACTGGGCGTTCGTGACTTCCGTCGCTCCGACGAGGAAGGGCTTGCTGATGGTGACCTTGTGGACGGGGCGTTCGTCGAAGTCGCCGCCGCTTGCGCTGCCCATCGTAAAGGAGCCCGCCTCGATGCGGACCATCTTCATGCCGATGGAATTGACGGACGATTGGGCGTCGGCCCGGGCGATTCCGGTCAGCACGAGCAGGGCCAACGTGCAGGCTATCCAACGCGTCATGGCGGTGTCTCCTTTGTAAGCCACTTGGGACCGCAGGCCGGAGCCCCTTTCCGGCGGCGGTATTCTATCGACCCTGCGGCCGGTTTTGTATGGAATCTGGGCTCAACTCATGCTTTTCCCTCACCCTCACCCGACCGCCAGAAATTGTTGCCACCCCCGATGATGGTCCCGGCTCGGTTTGTCCTTGAAAACGCGTAGGCTGAGCCATCATACTGTGGTTTGGCTGCGATTCCCCTTATCAAGTCCCGGTACGGGTAAAGGAGGCGTCTGATGAAACCCGAATGGCATGAACTGGCTCAGGGCTTCTCGCTGCTGTCTTCGCCCACGCGGTTGAGCATCCTGGCACTGCTCGCAAAGGGCCCGAAGAACGTCACCGCGTTGTGCAAGGCTCTGAAAGTAAAACAGCAGACGCTCAGTCATCATATTGGTATCCTGCGCATTGGCCGCTTGCTGAACAGCATACGCCGGGGTAAGTCGGTCCTCTACACGACCGACGAGGCCAACCTGAAAGCCTTGGCGGCCGCCCTTTCGAGGTTGCTGCCGAAGTGATGTTGTCCGATGCGGGCAAGGCATGGCCACGCTTGCGTGGCCATGAGCATCAATGCGCGGAGAATCCACCATGGCCGCGCAAGCGTGGCCGCCGGCTACCCTGGCAGGGCATAGCCTGCCGTGGCCGGCGGCAGCCCCGCCGGGGCGGCCGGGGGCGCCGGGGGGTGGCACGGCAGCCCCGCCGGGGCGGCCGGGGGCGCGAATCGCAGAACACGGCCACGCTTGCGCGTGACCGTGCCACCCGCCTGCCTGCAGCGAGTAAGCGCCGGGGGGTCGGTGCGGGCGAGTTGGAGTCCTGGCGGCCATGGTTGCCCGGTTCATGCGTTGTCTCGGCCTGTTGGCGGTTGTCTGGGCGATCGGGAGCGCGCCGGCCGGCGGGGGCCAGGCGCCGCCGTGGAAGGGCCACTTCGCGGACCGGCCGGACGGTTCATTCATACGCCGGTTGCAGCAGGTCGCCGGCGAGCCGACGGCCGGGCTGGGCGTCGCGCAGAAGGTCCGCTGGATGCCCGACGTGCATCTGCTGCGGATCGACACGACGCTCACGAGCAGAGGCGAGACCGCCGCCGAGGCGGGCGACGTCACGCTCCTCCACTGGTCGCTCCCCATTGCCGACGCCCAGGACGGCGCTCGCTATCGCAACCTCTCCTACCGCAACGACGCCTGGTACGGGTCCACGTACTGGACCGGCCCCGACTGGACACGCGTAGGCAAGGTCTGGCATCATCCGGGCATCAACACGCCCAGTGTCCGCCGCTTCACGGTCCCGCGCGACGGGCGCATCACCGTCACGGGACGGGTGTACAAACTGCACGCCGACCTGAAGACGGACGGCGTACGGCTGAGCATCCGCCACCGCGGCCGCACCGTCTGGCAGGCCGAGATCGACGGCGCCGACGCCAAAGGCGTTGAGCCGAACCTGACCTTCGACGTACGCGCCGGCGACGCCGTCCGCTTCATCGTCCATAAGCGGGGCAGAATCTTCTGCGACACGACCTTTTGGGACCCGGTCATCACCTACGCCGACGGCCGGGCGTTCCAGGCGTCCAAAGATTTCTCGACCGTCCGGCAAGGGGAAGGCGGCTGGTTCTACGAGATGCAGGTGGACCCGAAAGACAAGACGGGCCTGCCACAGGTCCGCGCCTTCGGACGCGACGTCGGCCTGCAGCAGCACGCGGTCGGCGTCGGACGGCCCGTGTGTCTGACCGGCCGGGACGCCCTGCCGCTGCTGGTGGTGGCCGACGAGGACGACCGAAGCGGCATCGCCTTGGCCGTCGGCGGCGCCGGCCTGTGGCGGTTCCAGTTGGCTCCGACACCGGACGGGCGGCTCAAAGTCAGCCTGTCGGTCGCAGGCGGCAAGTTGGCGCGCGGCGAGACCGTGCAGTTGCCGCCCGTGTTCCTGGGAGCGTATCGCGGTCCGTGGGTCGGCGGCATGACGGTGCTTGGGCGGCTGCTGGAGTCCGACGCGGGCGATCCGCGCATCACGAACGTGCGGGAGCAACTCGCGCAGGGCGACTACCCCGAACTCGACCTCTGGGCCATGGTGCAGCAGGAGTGGCGCCGTGAGGACAAACTGAACGATACGGCCGAGGCGTACGCCGCCGCGACGGCCCGCCACGTCGAAAAGGCCCGGCGGCTCCTGGAGGACCTCCACCGCGACCGGTCCGACGGTTTCCTCGATGGGGAAGCCAAAGAACTGGAGCGGCTGGCGGCAGAAGACGAGAGTTCGCTCCAGGGCCGCCGACGGCTCTACCTCCAGGTCCGCCGGCTGAAACGGCGCATCGCTTTTGCCAACCCGTTGCTGGCGTTCGACAGGTTGCTCTTCACGAAACGCGTGCCCACCTCCTACAGCCATCAAGTGATGCAGTACTACGGTTGGCGTGCGCGGCCGGGGGGCGGGATCTTCGTCCTGGAGGCCCCCGGCCGGTCGCTCGCCTGTCGCGACATCCTCGGCGGCCGGCTCAGCGGCGGCAACGTGTTGGAGCCGCGCTTGTCGTACGACGGCCGGCGGATCGTCTTCTCGTATGTCGAGTGCGGGGCGAAGGCCTACAACCCCGGCGACCTGGCCGTCAACGAGAAGGGCCCCGACGAGGGCTATTACCACGTCTGGGAGGTCAACGTTGACGGCACCGGCCTGCGCCAACTCACGAGCGGCCCGTACGACGACGTGATGCCGACCTATCTGCCCGACGGACGCATCGTGTTCTGCTCGACACGGCGCCGCGGTTACGCCCGGTGCTTCGGCGGCCAGTTCAGCCGGCGCTGGGACGTCTACACGCTCCACGCGATGGACGGCGATGGCGGCAATCTCCGCACGCTGTCGTTTCACGACACCAACGAATGGTTCCCGACGGTCGGCAACACGGGTCGCCTGCTCTATGCCCGCTGGGACTACATCGATCGCGATGCCGTGACCCACCAGAACCTCTGGGCCTCCCGCCCCGACGGCACGAACCCGGTGGCCCTCTGGGGCAACGCAACCGAACGGCCGCATTGCACCTTCCAGATGAAACCGATTCCCGGCACCGGCAAGATCGTCTTCACGGCGTCGGCCCACCACTCGATCACCGGCGGCTCGATTGCCGTGCTGGACCCGGCGGTCGGGTACGACGGGCAGGCGGCGATCACGCGGATTACGCCGGAGGTTCCCTTTCCCGAGGCGGAACCCGGCGCCATCCGGAAGTACTACGCGTCGCCGTGGCCGCTTTCCGAGACGTACTTCCTGGTGGCCTACAGTCCGACGCCGCTCATCTTTGAGCCCCACGCGAACGCGCGAAACGCCCTGGGCATCTACCTGCTCGACGCCATGGGCAACCGCGAACTCCTCTACCGGGACACCGAAATCGGCAGCACCAACCCGTGTCCGCTCAGGTCCCGGCCCGCGCCCCCGGTGGTGCCGAGCAACCTCCGGGACGAGACGCCCGCGACCGGCGAGATGATCCTGGCCGACGTGTATCAGGGTCTGGGCGACGTCCCGCGCGGGACGATCCAAGCGCTTCGCATCGTCCAGATTCTCCCGAAGACGACTCCGCTGGCCAATAACCCGGCAATCGGAGTGGCCGGCGAGGAGAACGCACGGGCGATCCTCGGTACGGTGCCGGTGGAGCCCGACGGCTCGGCCCGGTTCACGGTTCCAGCCCGGAAACCGGTCCTCTTTCAGGCCCTCGACCGCGACGGGTTTGCCTGCCAGACGATGCGGTCGGTGACGTACCTTCAGCCGGGCGAACGCGTCTCGTGCATCGGTTGCCACGAGAGCCGGACGACGGCCCCGGCGCCCGGCGAGGTGATGGCGCTACGCCGCGGGCCGTCGCGTATCGAGCCGGGACCGCTGGGCGGCCGGCCGTTCTCTTACGCCGAGGTCGTCCAACCCCTGCTGGACAAGCACTGCGTCCGCTGCCACGGGGGCGAGAAGACCGAAGGCAAACTCGACCTGACGCCCGCGCCACAAGGACGCTTCACGAGGTCGTACCTGGCGTTGTGTGCCGATGCGAAGCGCGTTCCCCGGTTCAGGATGCGCAACCGGATCCAGATCACGCCTGTCGGCGGCAAGTACGGGGCGATAGGCAGCGGACTCATGAAACTGCTCCGCGCCGGCCACGAGAAGGTCAGCCTCAGCCCCAAGGAACTGGCCCGACTGGCCGCGTGGATCGATCTGAATGCCGTCTTCTACGGAGTGTATTCTGCCGAGGACCAGGCCCGGCAGCGCCGCGGCGAACGAGTGCCCATGCCGGACGTCCAGTAACGCGCACGTGGCGCTTCCGCCACACCCGGTGGCGCAGGCGCCGGCAAATCGTTTCGGTAAGGGCGCAGCGTAGGGTATACTTGCGGCGAACCGGGTCCGTGCGATGGTCCTGGCGCGGCCGGAGAACGGGAGGTGTACGATGGCCCGCCGGGTAAGTCGCCGTCGGTTTCTGGGGTCGGTTGGGGCCGGGGCGGCGTCGCTGGCCCTCTCGTCCTGTGCCTTCACCGCCGAGCGGGGGCACGACAAGCCGAACGTCCTGTTCATCGCCGTCGATGATCTGAACGACTGGATCGGCTGCCTTGGCGGCCATCCGGACACCAGGACGCCGAACCTCGACCGTCTGGCGAAGCGCGGCGTCCTGTTCACCAATGCCCACTGTGCCGCGCCGGCGTGCAACCCCTCCCGGGCCGCCCTCATGACGGGCATCCGGCCGTCCACGAGCGGCGTGTACACGAACCCGCAGCCGTGGCGGCCGCCGCTGAAAGACGCCGTCACGCTGCCGCAGCATTTCATGGCCCACGGCTACTATGCCGAGGGGGGCGGGAAGATCTACCACGGGCGTTTTCCCGACCCGCCGTCCTGGAAGGCGTATTTTCCGAGCCAGAAGCAGAACAAGCCGCCCGATCCCATGCCGCCGAAACGTCCCCTGAACGGCATCCCGAACACCGCCCACTTCGATTGGGGGCCCGTCCGGGTCGAAGACGAGGAGATGGGCGACCGGAAGGTGGCCGACTGGGCGTGCGGCCGGCTGGCCGAGAAACGCGACGAGCCGTTCTTTCTGGGATGCGGCTTCTTCCGTCCGCACCTGCCGTGGTACGTGCCGCCGAAGTATTTCGACATGTTCCCCCCGGAGAAGGTGACGCTGCCGAAGGTCCGGAAAAACGACCTGGACGACGTTCCGCCCATCGGCCGCCAACTCGCCCGTCCCGAAGGCGACCACGCCAAGGTCCTCCGGACGAACAACTGGAACAAGGCGGTTTCCGGTTACCTGGCGTCGATCGCGTTTGCCGACACGTGCGTCGGCCGCGTGCTCGACGCCCTCGATGCCGGACCGCACGCCGGGAACACCATCATCGTCCTGTGGGGCGACCACGGCTGGCACTTGGGCGAGAAACTGCACTGGCGCAAGTTCACCCTCTGGGAAGAGGCCACACAGTGCCCGCTGATGGTCGTCGCGCCCGGCGTGGCGGCCGGCGGCGTATGCTCGCGGCCGGTCGGACTCATCGACATCTACCCCACGCTCATCGACCTGTGCGGTCTCGGGCCCAACAAGGCCCTCGAAGGCACGAGCCTCCTGCCGCTGCTCGAGGCCCCCCAGGCCGCGTGGCAGCGCCCGGCGCTCACGACGTACAAGCGCGGCAACCACAGCCTGAGGTCCGAGCGGTGGCGGTACACACGGTACCGCGACGGCACCGAGGAACTCTACGATCACGGCAGAGACGAGATGGAGTGGACCAACCTGGCCGGCGACGCGAGGTTCGACGACGTCAAACGCGACCTGGCGCGGTATCTGCCCACACGCGATGCCCCCGACGCGCCGAGTTCCTCGAAACCCAAGACGCGAAAGCGCAAGAAGGCATAAGGTGAGGGGAGAACCATGACGGACCGCCTACCCTGGGGCTCGGTGGCCCTCATCGTCGGCACGCTGCTCGCCGTTTCGGCAGTTGGCGGCGAGACGCCGGCCGCCGACGCCGTGGCGGCCTGGCGCACGCAGGTCGAGGCCGACTGGCTCACGCCCCAGGCGCTCGACCAGGTCCGCGGCGCGCCGCAGAAGGCGACGCGGAAGGGCCCCGCCGGCGTGACGGCCGTCCAGGATGCCGCCGGCGGCGTCGACGGCCGCAAGACCGGCCAGTGGGGTTTCCACACCGCCAACGAGAAGGACCCCTGGTGGCATGTCGATCTGGGCGAGGCCAGGCCGCTCGACCGCGTCGTTCTCTACAACCGCTGCGACCCGGGAATGGCCGAAAGAATGAAGGACTTCTCCCTGCTCCTTTCGGGCGACGGGGTGGCCTGGCGCGAGGCGTACCGGCACGATGGCAAGGTCTTCTACGGGGCCAGCGACAAGAAGCCGCTTGGGATTCCCCTCGACGGGAAGAAAGCCCGCTTCGTCCGCATCCGGCTCAACGGAACCAGTTATTTCCACCTGGACGAGGTTGAGGTGTACAGCGCGGCGGACCCGAAGCGGAACATCGCTCTCGGCCGGCCCGCCGACCAGTCGAGCATCAGCACGTGGTCAGCCCGTCACGGCCCCGCGGTCGTTGCCGGGACGGCGGACTTCCCCATCGCGCGAGTCATCGAGCGCGGGCGGCGTCTGGCGGCCGACCTCCGCAGGAAAGGCGTCGCCGTGGCGCCGCACCTCAAGACGCTCGACGACGTGGCCAAGGCGGCGACGGACGCCAAGGGCGAGCAGGCCAAGCGCCTGTACCTGGAGGCCCGGTGGGCGGTCCGCCAACTCGTTTTCTCGAACCCGCTGCTGGACTTCGACCGTCTCGTGTTCGCGAAGCGGGCCCCCGGCACGTTCCCGCACATGTCGGACCAGTACTACGGCTGGTGGTCGCGTGGCGGGGGCGGCATCTGCGTTCTGGAAGATTTCAGCGGCGGCGGCGAACCGAAACTGCGGTGCCTGACCGACGGCATGCCCGAGGGCAGTTTCCTTCGGCCCGACGTCTCGTATGACGGCCAGCGGGTACTGTTCGCCTACGCCAGGTACTACCCGCACATCGCCTCGGTGGCGAACAAGGTGGCCAAGGACAAGTTGCCCGAAGACGCGTTCTATCACGTCTACGAGATGAACGTCGGCGCCGACGAATCGGGAGCGGCCGCGCGGCGCATCACGCGCGGACGGTACGACGACTTCGACGCGCGGTACCTGCCGGACGGCCGCATCGTCTTTCTCTCGACGCGCCGCGGGCAGTTCCTCCAGTGCGGCAAGGCGAGCGCGGCGGCCATAACGAAGAGCGATTTGCTGCCCGACAGTTACGTCCGCTGCGGCGGAGGGGCTTCCAGGCCGGTAGCCATCTACACGCTTCACATCATGGACTCCAACGGGGGGAACCTGCGGCCTATCTCGGCGTTCGAGAACTTCGAGTGGACGCCCTCGATCGCCGCCGACGGACGCATCCTCTACGCCCGCTGGGACTACATCGACCGGCACAACAACGCGTTCATGAGCCTCTGGTCCACCAACCCCGACGGCACGAACCCGCAGGCCGTTTACGGCAACTACACGCGGAGTCCGCACTGCATCTTCGAGGCCCGGACGATTCCCGATTCCACGAAACTCATCTTCACGGCCTCCGCGCATCACTCCAACACGGGCGGCAGCCTGGTGCTGCTCGACCCCGACGTCGGCGTCGACGGCACGGGGCCGCTTACACGCCTCACGCCCGAGGTCTGCTTCCCCGAGACCGAAGGCTGGCCCAATACCTACTACCTGAACCCGTGGCCGCTCTCCGAGACCACCTACCTCGTTGCCTGGAGCACCAAGCGTTTGCCGCCGCACACGCGCGTCTCCGACAACCGCAATCCGGCCAACGCCCTGGGCCTGTACGTGTACGACGCCTTCGGAAACCTGGAACTTCTGTACCGCGACCCGCGGATCTCGAGCCAGTGCCCGATGCCGCTTCGACCGCGAAGGCGACCGGCTTTCGTCGCGGACAGAACCAAGTGGGACGGGCCGCAGGAGGGACGCTTCCTGCTTCAGAACGTGTATGACGGTCTCGTTGGAGTCGAGCGCGGCGTGGTGGAGCGGCTGCGGGTCGTCGCGATGCCGTCCAAAGAGCAACCGGAGATGAACCGCCCGGTGCTCGGCGTCACGCGCGAAGACCCCGGCAAGTGCGTCCTCGGCACCGTCCCGGTCGAGCAGGACGGGTCGGCATACTTTCGCGTGCCGTCGGGCGTCTCGATGTTCTTCCAGGCGCTCGACGCGGGCGGCAGGGCGGTGCAGACGATGCGCGGCCTGACGTACGTGCAGCCGGGCCAGACGCTCGGCTGCATCGGGTGCCACGAGCGGCGCGACACCGCCCCGGCCATCACCCGTCCGCTCGCGATGGGGCGCGAGCCGTCGAGGCTGACGCCCGGTCCGGAAGGGTCCTGGCCGCTGCGGTTCGACCGCCTCGTCCAGCCCGTCCTCGACAAGCATTGCGTGGGCTGCCACAAGCCGGGCGGCAAAGACAAGGCGGTGGCGAAACTCGACCTCACCCCGAAGAAGGCGTACCAGAGCCTCATGGATTACGGCGGCAAGCAGGGGCTTCGCCAGTACGTCGTCACCGCGTACAACCAGGCTACCTCGGCCGTTGGCGCCTGCGCGGCCGCCAAGAGCCCTATCCTGGCGATGCTGACCGCGGGCAAGGGACACAACGACGTCACACTCAGCCGCGACGACACCGAGCGGCTCATCACCTGGCTCGACCTGTACGCCCAGCAACTCGGCTCATTCAGCGCGGAGCAGGAACAACGGCTCATCGCCCTGCGCGGCCAGTGGACCGACCTGCTCGAAGAGCGCTGACGCGGGCCGCTCTATGCGGTCTCAGGTAAGTCTTTTGCCGTCGGGTGCCACGCCCACGTTTGCGTGTGCATGCCGTGGCG
>CAZIJC010000147.1:0-11288 GCA_964539385.1 uncultured Anaerolineales bacterium
CGGGTCTTCACCGTCAACCTGCAGGGCAAGGACGTGCTGAAGGACTTCGACATCGTCAAGGCCGCCGGCGGCCCACGCCGCGCGATCGTCAAGGAGTTCCGACCGGTCATGGTTACGGAACACCTCGAACTCGAATTCTCGGCCAAGGAAGGCAATCCGCTTATCTGCGGCATCGAGATCGTGGCTCGGTGATGCCGACGGTCGTGACGGGCGTCATGTTTCTGCCCGAAGGACCCTGGCGCCGGCCTCTGGAGGCCGCAACGAGCGACCGCGTGTCCGAAGACCGGGGAGTCCTTGCTTGCCGAGGGGGCACTGTAAGGAATAATGACAGGCCGACGGGGGGCCATCTTCGGTGGAAGGAGTGATCCATGCGAAAGATGCTGCTTGCCCTGTGCCTGTTGCCTGCTGGGGTGTTCGCAGGGGTGTCGGCGGCGGAAGCCGCGACACCGGCGGCTGAGTGGCCCGGCTGGCGGGGTGTGAACCACGACGGCAAGTCGCCCGACACGGGCCTCCTGAAGCAGTGGCCGGAAGGCGGGCCGCCCCTCTTGTGGAAAGTCAGCGACATCGGTCACGGCTTTTCCGGCGTGGCGGTCAGCGGCGGCACGGTCTACACGACCGGCGAAACGGGCGGCAAACTGGTCCTTTTTGCCTTCGATATGGACGGCAAGGTTGAGTGGCGCGTCCCGGTTGACGACGCCTGGACCAGGGACCACCCCGGCTCGCGCGCCACCCCGACGATCGACAGCGGGCGTCTGTACCTTCTGTCGGGCAACGGCGTGGTGGCGTGCCTCGATGCCAAGACCGGGCGGCCGATCTGGGGCAAGCACACGCGGACCTTCGGCGGTTCGCCGGGCGGATGGGGCTACGCCGAGTCGGTCCTGATCCTTGGAAAACTGGCTATCGTCAAGCCCGGCGGCGATAAGTGTATCGTTGCCCTCGACAAGATGACGGGCAGGCCCGTCTGGGCCAGCCAGGGATTCAGGGCCGGGCCGGAATACAGTTCGTGCCTGCCGTTTACGTTCGCCAAGGCGACGCTCATCGTCACCGGCACTCGCAAAGGCATCGTGTGCGTCAGCGCCGTCAACGGGGGCGTGGTCTTCTCGAATTCCTTCAGTGCGGGCAACACCGCCAACTGTCCGACGCCGGCGTACGCGGACGGGCACATCTTCTGGGCCAACGGGTACGGCAAGGGCGGCATCTGCCTCAAACTCACGGCGGCCGGCCGGCGACTCTCCGCCACCGAGGCGTGGCGGACCGGCGACATGGTGTGCCATCACGGCGGATACGTCATTCACAAGGGGTACATCTACGGCAACAACTCGGGCGGCTGGGCCTGCCTGGACTTGAAGACCGGTCGCAAGATGTGGGGCGAGCGGGGCGTCGGCAAGGGGTCGCTCTGCTGGGCCGATGACATGCTGTACCTGTTCGGCGAAAGCGGCGGCCGGGCAGGCCTGGCCACGTGTTCGCCGCAGGGCATGCAGATGAAGGGCGAGTTCCGCGTGGAAGGCAGCGGCCCGAGTTGGGCCCACCCCGTCGTCATCGGCGGGCGGCTGTACCTGCGGTACGACACCAACCTCTACTGCTTCGACGTGAAGGCGAAATAACGACCCGGCCACAAGGCGCTTTGCGGTGTGGCATGGTCATCCCGCAGAGTGACCATGTTCCGGCCGAGCGTATCGTGGCCAGCGACGCCGTCGCCTATGTGCGCGCCGTAGCGCCGGGGTTTATCCCCGGCGAGGCACCCGCCATCGCCCCGACCAAGGCCCCCGGGCATAAAGCCCGGCGCTACAAGCACAAGAGCGCTTTGGGCGGCGGTCTTCCGAGGCCGCCGCGAACGGGCCCGAAGCGGCGTACGTGGTGGCCTGGGAAGGCCACCACGCGGGAGTTATGAAACGTTCTTTCAGCCGCCCGCCCCGTAGCAGACGACTCGCCCGTCGCGGAGGGTTGCCACGACCCGCCCGCTGCTATCGACGGCGATTCCCCATCGGACGGCTTCGGCCGGTAGCAATTGCGACCAGAGTTTTTCACCGCTTGCGCTGGTGGCGACGAGGGCCCAGGCGGGCGCGGCGTCGGTCCCGCACGGCTTGCACGAGAGGCGGGCGTTGCTCGTCCGGATGACGGCCTCGCCCCATTGGACCGACTTGTCGAACACCGGGTTGGCGTCGTTTGAGTAGAGGGCCTGACCGCGGACCTTGACCTGCCCGTTGTCCAGGATGAGTTCGCGCCCGCGCGGGGCACGCGACATCCAACCGGCCGGCGGCTGATTGAGGCACTTGCCGTTGGCCGTATCGTACGTGGCAGGCGAGACGGCGTTGCCTCCCGCCAGATACAGCCTGCCTCCGTGCAGCAGCATGTCGCCCTGGACCGCCACGCCGCGGTGCGAGAACGCATCGAGGTGACCGCTCGAGTTGTTCTGCCACCTGATCTTGCCGGTGGCCGCATCGAGGGCGTAGACGTGGGTGCCGTCGAAGTTGTTGATTCCGGCCGCCAGGTACGCCGCGCCGTCGTGGACGAGTACGCCGCTTGAGACGGGCCAGGTCGAAAGCAGTTGGTCGTAGACGGGAATTCTTCTCTCGGCCGGTGCGGCGCGGAATCGCCACAGGAGCCGGCCGGTGGCGGCCTCAAAGCAGTACGCCCATCCGTCGCCGGAGCCGACATAGGCCCGGCCGTCGGCAATCGTGGGGGGATACCGGACGGCGCCGCCGGTGTAGGCCCGCCAGCGTTCCATGCCGCTAGCGACCTCAATGGCGCGGACGATGCCGTCGGATCCGCCGACGAAGACCATCCCGCCCGCCACGACGGGGGCCGTGGGTTCGCGCGCGACTTCGGGCTTGACCTCCTCCCAGAGAAGGCTCACCTTCGCGGGGACGGCAGCGCTTGTCTTAGCCTCTCGGGCGGTCCCCGCGCGGTGCGTGGGCCAGTCGGCGGCGGCCATGTCGAGGGCGGCCACCTTGGCGGCGCCGGCGGGCCTCTCAAGGCGGTCGGGTTCCGTGGCCTTCCGGTTGAACCTGAAGCCGCCGGCCGGGCCGCAGCAGATGACGCCGAACATCTGGAGGTTGCAGTCGCACACCCACGGGACCCAGTACAGGTGGCCCCCGGCGACGACCACGCCGACGTGGCACGACGGCCGCATCGTCGAGATGTACTGAGGCTTGCCGGACGCCAGGTCGAGCCGCTGGCTTCCTCCCTGGGTACGGAAGATGATGCCGTCCGGCGTGCCGACCGAGCGGGTGCACGCGCGGCGGTGGAGGTCGTAACTCGCGAGAACGCTGCCGGTGAGCGGGTCGAGTTTGTTCGTCAGGTTCTGGCTCTTCTGCGGCCCGATGGTGTAAAGGCCGTCGTCGCGGATGACGATGTGGAGGTCCTTGGCCGGGTACTTCCAGAGGAACTTCCCGTCGCGTGCCGATATGGCCGTGAGCCAGTTGACTTGCGGACCGAGGAAGTAGAGGGCCTTGTCGGTGCATTTGAGGTACACCGTGCTCTTCCACCCGCCGACGTAGCCGTGTCCGGGGCGATAGGGGCCGACGGCCTCGAAGAGTTTGGCGTCTTTATCGGCTGTCCGCCGCCAGACCTGATTGCCGGTCTCCGAGTCGAGGCACGCGAGGTACTCGCCGAAGCGGCAGATGAAGATGCGGCCGCTCTTCATCGAGATGCCGCGGCTGTCGATCGGCCGCTGCTCGCGGTGGTGCCACAGGACCTTCTTCGTCTTCGGGTCGATGGCGAAGAGCGTCTGACCGAAGCCCCACTCGTACTTCGGGGCGTTATAGCCCTGGGAGATGCCGCCCCACGGCCATCCGTGCCCGCGCCGGCGCCACTTGGCGTCGGCGTCTGGTTTCTCCGTGCGGCCGACGAGGGCGTAGAGGACGCCGTCCTGAAGGGCCATCCACTTCCAGAACGGGCCGTCCGTCAGATCCTGGGGGACCTTGATCTCGTCGGTGACCTTGCCTGTGACCGCGTCCAGGAGTTGGCACGAGGTGGCGCCGCCGAGGTACAGCGTCTCGGGCGTCGCGATCATGGTGGGTCGGTCAACCATGTGGCCCTGCCGGAGCGGCCGCTTCCACAGCATGGCGCCGTTAAAGCCGTTGACGGCCACGAGCGTGTTCATCCACGGCTCCTCGCGCTCGTGCCAGGCGACGTTGCCGAAGGCCATAAACATCCGGCCGGCCGAGGCCACGACGTTCTGCGGCGCCGGGGCGTAGCGTGGCTCGGCGATGAACTGCGTCAGGTACGGCGCACGGGCGAGTTGATCTTTGGTCTGGGCGTTGTTGTCCGGCCCGTGGTAGTGATGCGACCAGTCGTCCACACCGCGCGGCCAGGGCTTGGTGAGGGCGGTCTTGCCCAGGAATGCCTTTCCGTCGGGCCGCAGGACGCGCAGCGCCTCCCCTTTGGGCGGGGCGGCGCCGACCGCGACCACGGCGTCGGCCACGTTGTCCGCCAAGTGAATCGTCTCGGGGCGCCCCTTGGCCACGAAGATCCGTGTGCCGTACAGGCCTGCGGCATCGGCCGCGCGGCAGGCGGCTTCGACGTCTTCGTCGGTGGCGAGTTGGACGTAGAGCGTCAGTTCGCCGGCGCGGGCAAGATCGAGCGCCAGTTTGCAGCCCTTATCGCCCACCAGGGCGCAGAGGCCGCGCGCACAGCCGATCTGCCTGACCAGGGTCTCGGCATCCGGCGCGGTGGCAGCGTGGGCAGCCCCGGCTGCAACGCACGCGGTTGTCAGGACAGCGGCAAGGATTGCGGCAGGTCGCAGGCTGGCGTTTGGAAGCCGCATGTCGGCTCTCCTTGAATCGGCATGGCGCCAATTGCCATCGACACGGGTGAGGGCCCGCGTCATTCTCGCACGATCTCGAGGCCGCTGAGAATCGGCCGCATGGTGACCGGCGGCTTCTTGGCCTTTGTCAGGAGTTCCAGGGTGAGTGTCTCTGCGGCGCGGACGCCCTTGAACTGCTTGACGATGGCGCGGCGTGGGCCGCGGGCCTCTTTGACGATGTCGAAGTCGGCCAGGACGGTCTTGCCCTGCACCTTGACGTCGAAGACCCGCCGGCCGGCCTCCCGGTTTTCGGTCTCCGAAAAGTACAGCCGCACCGTGTACGTGGCGGGGGCGCCGCCCTTCCCGGCGAGCGGGATGGTGAGTTCCATGGTACCCAGGAGGCCGGTGGCGTAGAGCCACGGGTCGTCGGTGCCGGCGATGTCAAGGAAGTTGGCGTTGTTGTGAAAGTACGCGCCGCCGGACGGCAGTTTTTCTTTCATGCCGAGTTTCAGGTCGAGGACGAGGCGGCCCTGGTAAGGGCGGGGATAAGTCAGCCAGAGGGTCCCTTTCGCGTCGCGTCGGTCGCCGGGGGCGCCGAAGTTGACAGCCAGGTGCTTGACGGGCGTCACGGGTCCTGGCGCGCTGAACATGCCCCAGACGCGGCGGGCCTTTCGCGGCTGGAAGGTGACGGTGCAGTGCACGGAGAACGGGCAGACGCATCCCGAACTGGCCTCCGGCATCGTCACGACACCGTTGGCCGGAATCCAGTTGATCCAGCATCCCGGCCGCTGCGCGCCGAAGTGGGCCGTCCCGTGGTCGGCGTTCAGGTCGTAGTAGGCGGTCGTTCCGGAGCGGAAGAACAGGGCGCTTGCGCAGGCTGCGATGTTGCCGCAGTGGTGGCCCGGGCGGGCCATCTGCCACGTGGCTTCGCCGCCCGTCACGGGATGCTCGCGCATCTTGGGGGCGCCCGTGTACAGGTCGTGTGCCCACGGTTCAGCGACGATTTGGTCGCCGACGATGAGCGGCCGGCTGCGGTATCCCTTGCGTCCGGACCAGAGGGGACTGCCGTCTTTGGCGGACAGTGCGATGAGGCTGCGGCGTGAGAACTCGCCCGCGAAAAACTCCTTCCAGAAGTGTCCGTTCCACGGTTGGCCGCACAGCAGCAGGACGTCGTTGGCAAACATGGCGATAAGTTCGCCTCCGGTCCTGCCGACCTTGACGCAGTCGGCGACGTACTGCGGCCGCTCCCAGACCTTCTCGCCGGTCTCGGCGCTCAGGGCGACGGCCAGGCGCACGTCCGGCGCGACGGTCTTGCCGCGGCGGTCCAAACGCATCTTCGGATCGATGCCTTTCAGTCCTTCCGCCTGCTGCGCTTTCGTGACGGAGCGATCGACGTAGAACAGTTTGCCGGCGCCGATGCAGATGGTGGTCTCCATGAGTCTTGCGGCGTCGTGTGTCCAGCGGACGTTGCCGCTTGCGATGTCGATGGCAAAGAGGCGGTTGCCGGCGTTGCCGTAGAGCAGATTGCCCACGCAGGCGACGTAGCGCCAGTTGCCGCGCTTCTCCCCATTCTTCGCAGGCGTCTTGTAGACCTTGAGGGTCTTGCCGGTGGCCGGGTCGTAGCGTCGGCACTGGTCGCCGATGGTGACGAAGAGGCTGTCGGAGTTGGCTGCCAGATTGGAGACGCCCCCTTTCAGGTGCAGCCGCAGGGCGCCTGGGATCTTCCGCTGCCAGAGTTGGAGTCCGTTGTAGGCATCGTAGGCCATGAGGACGTTTTCGCCCTGGACGAACATGCGTCCGTCCAGGGCCAGCGGTGAGACGTTGCTGGCGTGTCGGCTGGGCATCTGCTTCGGGCCGGGTTCGCCGAACCAGAGGATGCCGATGGCGCCGCGCACGAGTTGATCGTCGCTGCAGGCCGTGTTGCCTGTGTCGGCGTATTGGTGTGTCCATGAGCCGGCGCCTTCGAGTTTGCCGCGCGTGACGACGGCCCAGTCGCCGCCGACCCCCGGCTTGATCTCGCCGACCTTCCGCAGGCCCTCGGTAAAGGCCTGCATCCACTGTTTCACCTTGGGCGGCGTCTTGGCGGCTTCCGCACCCGCCGGGCGGCGGATGAGCGCCACGCCGCCGCAAGGCTTCAGCATCCGGACGAGTTCGCCGGCCGGCACCGTGCAGCCTTGCTCGAAGAAACGGTCCTCGCAGATGATGAGGTTGGCGAAGTAGTCGGCGAAGGGGATCCGGTCGGGCCCCGCCTTCACAACAACGACCTTCCCTCCATAGACGCCCCCATCGCTGAGGCCCCGGCGCATGGCCGCAACCCGCTTGCCGTCGGCCTCGACGACGTAGATGAGCAGGTCGGTCCGTCGCGCCAGTTCCAGGGCCAGGCGCCCGTCGCCGCCGAGCATCAACGCAAAGCCGCGCGTGACGGCGAACTGCTTCACCATGTCGTCGGCCATGTCGGGGAACGTGTCGGTGCGGTCGTCCTTCGGGAATGGTTGCGCGACGGGCTTGCGGGCGACGGGTTGCCCTTTGCCGCCGTTGCCCTGGACGAAACAGTGGATGCTGCCCGTGTCGGTGCTGACCAGCAGCCGCCCGCCGGCTATGGCCAGGCCTCGCGCCTTGCCGGTGACCTTGCCCGTCCAGACCTGCTTCCCCCTGGCCGTGTCGATGGCGGTGACGGCGTCCGGTCCGCCGGCGAAGAGGGTCTTGCCGGCCAGGGCGATGGACTCGCAACTTCGGCACGGAATCCGCCAGAGCCACGTCGGGTCCTTGCCGGCCCGGACCTTCAGGTCTTTGCGTTTCCGGACGGCTTCGCTGGACTGTTCCTGGAGTTGCTTGAGTTTTGCTGCGGCGTTCTTATCGGTCTTGGCCCGGCCCTTGAGGCTGCGGATGTCCCGGGCGAGGCGGTCTACCAGGTCCTGCGCCTCTCTGTAGGCGGTCTTGGGCGAGATCCAACTGCTGCGCTCGATGGCGGCGGCCTCCTTGCCGTTCAGCAGGTAAACCGCATCGGTGTCCACGACGATGCGGCGGCTGCCCGTGCTGGGGACGTGCGACGGCTGACCCTCGTTGAATGCGAGGCGGCCGCTGTCTTCCTGGACGGCGGCAATCTGCTCGGTCCCGTTGAACAGAAGGTCGCCTGCCAGCACGGTGTACGTGCTGCCGAACAGGCCGATTCCACGCCAACTGAAGTTGCGGTGGAAGAGGAAGCGGCCGTCCTTGCGGTCGAAGGCGGCAGGCATCGTCCGGCCGGAGGAGACGAAGAGTTTCTCCTTCGACGCCACCAGGTATCCTTGAGGCGAGATGGTCCCCTGGCCGCCGCGACCGTACGAGTCGTTTTTCCACAGCAGGGTGCCGCTCGCGGCGCTGACGCCGTAAAGGTACAGGCCTTCGGCCGGAAAGACACCCGCGCCGAAGTACGCCACGCCGCCGTCCACCACCACGCCCGTCCGGACGGGCCACACTGAAATCATCTTGCCGTTGCCCAGGACCTTCTCGGGCCTCGGGGCTGCGGCGAACGTCCAATGCAGCCTCCCGTTGGCCGCATCCAGGCAGTAGACGTTGCCGTCGTCGGAGCCGACGTACACCTTGCCGCCCGCCACCGTCGGCGCCAGGCGGACGGGGCCGTCGGTGGTGAACGTCCAGCGGACCCGGCCGTCACGGGCGTCGAGAGCGTACACCGTGTTGTCGGCCGAGGAGCCGAAGTAGACGAGGCGCCCGGCGGCGGCGACGTGGAACGCGTCGTCGAACCGCAGGCGTGGCAGTTCCAGGTTCTTCTCGATCGGCACCGGCTGCGGGTCGCCCCAAGCGTGCGACGGCGGAAGCGTGGGCACGAAGACCCAATCTTCTGAGAGCGGCGCCGTCAACGACTCGCCCGAGATGCCGCTTCGACGAACGTCGTGGCGGTACGTCGGCCAATCGTCGGCCAAAGCGGGAGCCAGTGCGATGCCAATCAGAACTCCGACTAAAACCACGTGGGGGGTTGTGCGGACCATGTACGTTGCCTTTACGGTCTGAGGGCGATTTGATGTAACTGCTCCACCACGACCGCCGTGGGCAAGCGAGTGGCAGCATACCACCCGACTGGGGTTGGTGGAAGCGTCCTTTCTGCCGCGCACCGCTCTGGAATGAGAAGACCGGCGAAGGGGGGAACTTGCGGTACACAAGTTTGGCGGAGAGGGCGGGATTCGAACCCGCGGAGCAGGTGTGAACCCACTCAACGGTTTAGCAAACCGTCGCTTTCGGCCACTCAGCCACCTCTCCGTTTGGCCTTACTTATTGTAACATAGGGACTTAAGCCGCTTGCCGACTCTATCCCATCCCCAGTATAACTGATTGTAACAAGATTTCAAGGTTTTTCGCCGAGAGGCCACGGATTCTCCCTGCTCGTCTGGCCGCGATGACATCTGGCTTTCCACCCCTAAGCCGTTCTGCTAGACTGCGTCCACGTCGGCAAAGCACGGACAGGCTGGCTCCAGTGTGGAGGATTTTCCCATGACGGTCGCCAGGGAACCACATGCAGACACAAAGTCCTTGGAACTGCGCTATCGCCGCGCGGGTTGCTCCGCACTTGCGCTTGCCCTGGTTCTCGGCGCGGTGACAGGGCAGGCCTCTGCGGCGTCCGGTGACACCGAGGCTCTGGCTCAGAAGGCCCTGTCGGCCACGGGCGTCAAGGGTGGCCTGATTGTACACCTGGGCTGCGGCGACGGCAAACTGACTGCCGCGCTGCGCGCGAGTGACCGCTACCTGGTCCATGGGTTGGATGCGGACAGCGAGAACGTGGCCAAGGCACGCGCGTTGATTCAGTCCAAGGGCGTGTACGGCCCTGTTTCCGTCGAGCGGTTTGACGGCAAGTCGTTGCCCTACGCCGACGATCTCGCGAATGTCGTCGTTTCCGAGAACGTTGGCCAAGTCAGCACGAACGAGATTCTGCGCGTGCTGTGCCCGGGCGGCGTGGCCCGCATCAAGACCGGCGGCAAGTGGTCGACGCAGCGGAAGCCGTGGCCGACGACCATCGACCAGTGGACGCACTTCCTCCACGACGCATCGAACAACGCGGTCGCGAGGGACACTCGGGTTGGCCCTCCTCGGCGGATGCAGTGGGCCTGCGGCCCGCTGTGGACCCGCAGCCACGAGTACACGTCGAGCCTGGTCGCGATGGTCTCGGCGGCGGGACGCATCTTCTACCTCTTTGACGAGGGGCTGACCGGCGTGACGCCTGCGTCGCTTCCGGAGCGATGGACGCTGATCGCGCGGGATGCCTTCAACGGCGTACTGTTGTGGAGGCGGCGCATCGGCAACTGGCGGGCCGGCCAGTGGAAGAACTCCTCGCTGCGGGGCATTCCGCCGTCGGTGCCCCGGCTCCTGGTGGCCGAGGGCGATCGCGTCTTCTTCCCGCTGACGCTCGGCGCGCCCGTTTCGATCCTCGACGCAACGACGGGCAAGGTCCTCGCGACCTGCAAAGATACCGAAGGGGCGCAGGAACTTCGCTGCCTGGACGGCGTCCTCCTGATCCGCAAGGGCAAGGACGGCCTTCTCGCGTTCGACTCGAAGACCGGCAAACAACTCTGGCAGGCCAAGGACAACCCACAGCCGCAGACACTGGCCGCCCAGGGCGGCAAGGTCGTCTACATCGTCGCCCAGGCCGTGGCGTGCCTTGACCTGAAGACGGGCAAGGAACTGTGGAGGACGTCGGGCGAGGAGGCAGGCAAGCCGGCGGACGACGCGGCAGGCAAAGCGCCCAAGAAGCGCAAGCCCCCCAAGCGGTCGGGAGCCTCGCTGCTCCTCGTCCACGACGATCGTATCCTGCTGGCCGGGAGGGGAAACCTCAAGGCAGTGTCGCTGGACACGGGCAAGCCGCTCTGGACGGCCAAGGGGAGCCTCGGCGGCCGCGGGGAACTGTTCGTCGCGCAGGGGCAGGCGTGGCGTTGGGAGGGCCGCGAGTTCGTCGGGCACGATCTGGCCACGGGGAAGATCAAGACGACGGTCAACGCCGACGACGTGTTCACCGCCGGACACCACCTGCGCTGCTACCAGAGCAAGGCCACCCAGAACTACATCATCACGCCCTGGCGGGGCGTGGAGTTCGTCAGTATCACGGGCGCCGAGCACACCCAGAACGATTGGCTTCGCGGGCCGTGCGGGTACGGCATCATGCCCTGCAACGGCCTGCTCTATGCCCCCCCGCATCCGTGTTTCTGCTATCCCGGCGTCAAGTTGACCGGCTTCAATGTGCTCGCTCCCGCGGCAGCCGAGGCACAGACACGGCCGCCGGCGGAACGCCTCGAGCGCGGGCCGGCGTTTTCTGAGGTCTCAAATCCGAAATCTCAAATCTCAGAGCTTAAATCTGAAATCTCAAAGGCCGACTGGCCGACGTATCGCCACGACGCCCGGCGGACCGGTGCGACCGGCTGCGAAGTACCTGCCGACGTCTCGCTACAGTGGATGGTGAGTCTGCGTGGCCCGCTGACGCCGCCCGTGGTCGCTCATGATCGCGTCTACGTGGCCGCCAAGGATGAGCACACGCTGTACGCGCTGGGTGTGAAGG
>CAZIJC010000148.1:0-11110 GCA_964539385.1 uncultured Anaerolineales bacterium
CGTTGCCACATGGCTTCCTCCTCGGGGGTGATCAGCTTGGCGCGATACTCTTTGACGTAGGCCTGCTGCTGCTCCTTGGTCATCTTGCGATCTTCGATGGGGGCATCCCAATACTGTTTGCGCAGCGCGTAGGCTATCGGGTAATTACTGGACACCACCCTCCCCGGCACGCCCCCTTTCCGCAGGTAGTAGCTTACCTTCCCGACCTTGCCATTCTTGGCCGCGATGTCCGCCAGAGGCTTGTCCCAATAGGGCGCCGTCTGTACGGCAGCGACATTGCCTTTGAACTCAGGCATCGCGGCGGGCGCCGCCATCGCCTGCCTGAAATGGTCGGGCTCTTCCTTCACGCCGCCCACGCCCATCACGCCGATGACGAAGGGCATCTTGGGAGCGCTGAGGTCTTTGCGAACGTCGCGGATGAAGTCCGCCATCCACTCGCTGTACTTGGCGTAGCCGCCCGGATTGCGCCGATTCGGATACGTGCCGCCGTCGACCATGTCGTTCCAGCCCTGGAACCAGACGAAGCCGGCGATCCGGCAACCCTGCTTCGCGTCGTAGTCCGGCACAACCCGCTTGGGGTCGGCGAGCACGTTCTTGACGTGATCAATCATCAACTTGTAGTAGCGGCCGGTCCTGGCGGCCTTGTCGGCCTTGGCCTGGGCGATGTCCTTGCCCTGTTTCTTGAGGCCTTCCAACTGGGTCTCGTTGAACTCGTACGGCCCGGCGCTGGGCGGGCGGAAGTCCGTATGCAGACTCTTGCCGCCCCACGCGGTCTTGATAATCAGGATCGGCCCGTCGCAGGCCTTTTCCATGGTGATGCCGAAGGTGAACTCCGGGCCGATCTTGCCGCCGTCTTCGGCGGGGTCTCTGCGCGCCCCGTACCCGGCCGTCAACTTGCCGACCCCTTCGCCCAGCGTGTCGCGTGAACCGGTCAGATACGAGATCCACACCCTCTCGCAGACGCGCGGCTTGCCGTCGGGGCCGCGCATTTCCTTGAGCAGCGGCGCGGTGGCCGGGTCGTCGCCGATGTAGTCGAACGTCTCGACCTTGGCCTGGCCCTGCATATTGGACTGCCCGACCAGGATGTAGACCTTCAGAGGCTTGGCGGCGTCTGCCGGCTTGCCATCCGGATCAGGCACCTGGGCGGGAATCGCCTTCGCCATGGCGTTGAGCGTGAGGCAGGCCAATACGAGTGTCGTCAGGATCAATGCGTTTCGGGCTTTGTGGTTCATCTCTTTCTCCAAAATGTTTTCTGTTTCGGTGACCGTCTTCCTAATCCTTCTTGCCTGGCTTCTTCAGCCGTTCGAGGATTTCGACTGCCCGACGGGCCTCTTCCATGCGCCGGTACTCACATCGCCCGGCCGCATCCGTATTCATCTCCCGGCTCTTGCCGCGGTCCACGAGACTCTCGGCCGGATCCTCACTCTCAGGCCAATCCCAGTCGTCCGTGCGGAGACTATGCAACGGAAGCCAGGGCTTGCCGCCCACCTTCAGGTTGCCCATCGGACTGGTCGCCCATGCGTACCGTACGGCCACCGGTTCTTTGACGAGCGGGCTCCAGACCACAATCTGTGTGGCGTCGAAATTCTTGTTGGCCACGTTCCAGATGCCGACGTCCTTCTTCAACGGGTACGCTGCGTGGGCCATGTAGAACTTGCCCGACTCGTCGGCGATTGAGAAGCCGTTGGGAATCGTCGACATGTCATCCGGCATCACCTTCTTGTCGAAGGTCAGCACCATGCAATCGCCGTTCCGCTCGGCGGAGACGAGCGACGCGCAGTCCCAGTCGATCTTCATGCCGTAGATTCTGTTGAGCGCCCAGCGTGCCGCCCGGACACCATGCGGTCTTTTCTTGTGGGGATGGAGTCCCGGAATCTGGATGTCATACGCAGGCAGGAACGCCGTATTGGCCGGATTCTCGAGATCGCTCAGCCCGAGCCGCTGGACCTCGCGGATAAAAGCCCCACCCGAAACCGACCAGACCTCGAAGTTGTCGCGCGTCTGGGGAATGCTGCCCGCGCAGAAGCCGATGACACCGACCGGCAGTGTCGGATCGCCAAAATCCTCACGCCAACCCTCGACCATGAGTTTCATGAGGACCCGGTAACGCTTCGGCCGACAAGCCGACGACATCGCGTTGTTGTAACCCTGATGAAAGAGCACGCCCTTGATATGCAGGCCTTTGAAGACGCCGAACATGCCGTTGTAGCACGAGGCGGCATCGCTGGGGCTGCGCCCGGGCACGCTCCAGGAGCGCAGACTCTTGCGGGTCGGTTTGGGCGGCAACTTGTCTTCGGGCACGCCCTTGGCGCGCTGATCGGCGACGGTCTTCTCCCATTTCTCGACGAGTTTCTGCACGGCCGCGTCCCAGTCGAATTCAGCCCGGCGCTTCTCAACCCACTTCAGGTACGTGGCGGCCAGCGGATGGTCGGCGAACTTGTGACGGGGAACCAGGCTTTCAATCGACGCACCGCCGCGCGCGTTGTCGATGATGCCGATGGGAATCCGTAGCGCCCGCTGCAGGCGTGATGCAAAGGCGTAGCCGATGGCTGAAAACCCGCCCGCGGTTTCCGGCGTACAGACGGTCCAGCCATCAATCTTGCCGGCCGGAATGTCCACTTCCAGCGTTTCCGATTCATTGGGCGCGATGTCGACACCACGCAGCAGCGGCAGGTGGGCGGTGGCTGTTTCCATGTCGGCACGGTAGGTCTTGCCCAGTCCGAAGGCCATGTTGCTCTGGCCGTTCATCACCCAGACGTCGCCGATGAGGATGTTCTCCATCTCGATCGTTTCATCGCCCGAGGTAACGGTCAGTTTCTGACCGCTGGCGTCGGCCTGCCGGGCGGGGAAAGCCACCTCCCATCCGCCCGCCTCGCCGCCGCCCGCCGCCTCGGCTTCCGCCTGGCCAAACCGGACGGACACCTTGTGGCCGGTCTCAGCCCAACCCCATATCGTGATCGGCTTCCCGCGCTGGATGACCATGTTGTTCGAAAAGATGCCATGCGTCTTGAGTGTGCCGGCGGCGGCGCCACCCGTGCACAACGCGATGGTCAGCACAATCGATAACGAGACAATGTCTTTTCTCTTACGCGTCATGGCTTCCTCTTTCTTTGGTTCCAGTAGGTGGCCAGATTAAAATGGATGAACATGCCGAACTTCAGTTTCAGGAAGTCTTCCTGTAACGCCTTGACCGGCTTGTCGGTGGCGGGCGCTTTGCCGTCCGGATCGGGCAGTTGTGCGGGGATGTCCTTTGCCGCGGCATTGGGGACGAGGCTTGTCAACGCCAGTGCCGTGAGGGCAAATAGGGTTTTGGTTCTGGTGTTCATCTCGTTTCCTATTATCCGGGATTTCCCATTTGACCTTTGCCCCACGACCACGGTGGGCCTTTCCGGCGATTCTATCACGGCTCCGGAGATCAACAAACCTTTCCCCGGCTCCAGCAAAGGGGCAACTGCCTGGCGTCGGGCTGTGATCCTACCCGAAACGCCCTCCGTCTGGGCGTTTGGCCCAGGTACGAGCAGACCCTCTCCGTTGCCTGCGCGTCCTCCCGCCGTTTCGCGGTGTGCCAAAATGCTTTTCCGGTCACCCGGGCTTTGCTACAATGCCAATAGAAAGCGGGCCCCACCACACACGCCATAGGCGCATGAGTGAGGCCCTTGCGCTGGGATGGGCTCTTTAAGGACAACCAATAATATGAACCGGATTTCTCGCTTGTCAAGTTTAATCTGCCGGATTTTTCGGGCAACTTCAGACCCCGGACACGCCGATTCCTAATGTGGATACCGTAAGACGGGCAAAACCGACGCCGACGCCGGCCCGCCAAAGAAAAGGAGAGGCACCATGGCAATGCTTTGGGGAAGCAGACCGCTCGGCCGGGAACTGCCGCGGCCGAAATGGACGGTCGTGTTGCTCTGGCTCCTCGGCATCCTCCTGTGGCTGGGAACCGCCGCAGGCGTCGTCGTCCTGGGGCTGACCGTTGAGCCGGAAAACCCACGCACGTTCTGGGTGTTGACCGGCGTCGGCGTCATCGGGGCCGTCCTCCTCGGCGCCATGGCCATCGGTCTGGCGCTGCTCATCAAGTACGGCTTCAGCGCCGCCGTCAGCGCGAAACTCACGGAACGGGCCGTGCGGGAAAGTGGCCGCAAACCCGAGGGAGGCTCGGCGCTGGCCGGCCTCAGGGGGGCGTCGCACGAAGAGGTCGTGAGCCTGCTGTCGGAGATCATGGAGAACACCCTCCTCGACGACAAGGACAAAGCGGCCAAGCGCCAACTCGCAAAGAAACAGCGCCAGCGCGCCCTGCAGCGCGAAATCGAGGCCTTCATCAAGGCCGCCAAGTACCCCGAGGCACACGAACGACTCGAAGAGTTCCGCGTCCGCTACGCCGCCGACGACGAGGTGGCCGACATGGAGGCCCAACTCTCCGAGGCCCTCCGCCAGCACGAGCACAGCGAGATCGCCCACATCACCGAACAGGTTGAGCGGTACATGGGCCTCGGCCTCTGGCAGCGAGCCATGGAGATGGCCCAGGCCCTGGCCGAGCAGTTCCCGGAGAACCCGGACGCGGCCCGGCTTCCCGAAACGGTCAGCCTCGAACAGGGCGCCAATCGGCGACAGGAGCAGCAACGCCAGTACCGCGAGATCGAACACCTCGTCGCACGCAAGCACTGGCGCCAGGCCCTGCGGGCCGCCGAGACGCTCCTCGAAAACCACCCCGACAGCCCGGAGGCCAACACCCTGCGCGAGCAAATGGACGAGTTACGCCGAAACGCCGCCATCCTCGAACGACGCGAGTGGGAAAGCCGAATCGCCGAGCACATCCAGACCGGACGCCACCGCGAAGCGTACGACCTGGCCATGGAACTCGTCGAAAAGTACCCCGAATCGCCGCAGGCCGCAGAGATCCAGAAAAACCTCGAACAACTCAAGGCCCGCGCCGGCATCAAGAACTGACACCCCACACGGCCTGCGACTCAGAAGCGCGGCGCCGCTGCTATGGCGCCAGACGAGCCCGCCGCGGAAGCGGCGGGTCACCCTGTCCGTTGGCGCCGCTCGAACAGCCGAAAATGCCGCGGCACAGGATCGTAGCCGCCCGCGGCGAACGGATGGCATCTCAGAACACGCCACGCCGCCAGCACCAGCCCACGCACCACCCCGTGCACCTGGAGTGCCTCGATCGCGTAAGCGCTGCACGAGGGGGCGTAGCGGCAGCACGGGCCGAGAAGCGGACTCACCACCGCCTGATAGGCCCGCACCAGAAAGACCATGGCGCCGACCGCCGCCCGGCCGGCGAGGCCTGCCGCACTGGCCGGCAACCCGCTCACCCGTCCCTCGCTTTCCCGGCCGCGTCTTTGCGGCGGCGCTGGGCGCGGCGAATCGCTTCCGGCACCAGCGCGCGGACCGAGGCGTCCACGTCCGCGAACGTATACTCCTTGCCGACGGGCACGAGCACCACGTCGTAGCCGCCCGGAAACGCCTCCCGCGCCTGCCGGAACGCCTCGCGCAGCAGCCGCTTGATCCGGTTGCGCCGGACCGCCCCGCCGCACCGCTTGCCGACGCTGACGCCGAGGCGCGTCACGTCGAGGCCGTTGGGCCTGGCGTAGGCCACGAGGCGTCCGTCGCCGGCGCGGGCGCGGCCGGCGTAAACCGCCCGGAACTCGGTCGTCTTCAGCAGTCTGTGGCGGCGGCGGAGCGTCGCGCGATCGCGATGGACGCCCGTCATGGCGTGTCCTCGTCTCCAGGCTTGCCGTCGGCCTCGTCCTCGGGCGCCGGCGTCTGGAACCGGCGTCCCGCTTCCGTCCACGCGTCGGTCATATCGGTCGGTCGGTGCGACATCGGCCGCAGCAGCCGCCGCCTCAGTATGCTCAGAACCAGCAGCACGAGCACCAGGGCGCCGACCACCACGAGCAGCCAGACCCACTCCTCCGCACGGGGCTCCATCGCGACGGGCATCAGGGCGGTGTGCATCACGTGGACGCCCCTTCATCGGCCGGTGCGTCGCCGTCGGCGGCGCTGCCTTCGGTCTGGCGATCCGAGGTCTGCGGGGCCGCCTCTCCGGGCGGCGGCACGGCCTCCGCCAGGTCCGTCACCCCTTCGACCGACACGTTGGCGGCGGGCCGCGGACGCCCCTCGGGCCAGAGCCGGTCCCAGACGTCGGGCCCCAGTTCGCGTTCGACGATCTCGACCAGCGTCTCCAGGTCGCGGCGCACCTGCTCGAACTGCTCGCGCAGGCGCAGCACCGCCGCCACGCCCGGCAGATTGATGCCCAGGTCGCGGTGCAGCGTGACGGCGCTCCAGAGCCGGCGCATGTCGATCCGCGTCAGGACGGCCTGGCCGGCGTCGTCCTGGCCGGGCGAGACCAGGCCTTCCTCGACGTAGGAGCGGATCTCGGCGACCGACACGCCGAGCGTCTCGCCGGCCTGCACGAGCGAATAGGTCTGTGGCTCGTCCTGTGTCATGGCGGCCTCCGGATTCACGGCGTCCAGTGTGGCCCCGCGCGGGGGCTCTCGGTCTGGAGGTTGTGCAGTTCCTCGAACAACGCTTTCTGGCGCGCATCGAGCGTCTTGGGCGGCACGATGCGGATCACGCAGTACTGGTCGCCGCGCCCGTCGCCCTTCGCTCCCGCCACCCCCTGCCCCTTGAGGCGCAGCCGCATGCCGCTTGCCGTCCCGGGTGGAATGCGGACACTGGTGCGGCCGTGGACGGTCGGCACGGCCACCGTCGCGCCGAGGGCCGCCTCCGCCACCGTCACGGGCAGGTCGATGGTGACGTTGCGTCCGTCGCGGCGGAAGAAGGGGTGCGGCAAAACGCGGATCGTCAGGTACAGGTCGCCCGCCGGCCCGCCGCCCACGCCCGGCGAGCCCCGCCCCTTCAGGCGGAGACGCTGACCGTCACGGACGCCCGGCGGCACGCGGACGTCGAGGCGCTCGCTGCGGGCCGAGCCGTCGCGCTGCGGGCGGCGGAGCGTCAGTTGCGTCCGCACACCACGGATCGCCTGCTCGAACGAGATCGTGAACTCGCTCTCGATGTTGCGGCCGCGAAAGCGCGGCTCGCCGGCGCGCGGCGCGCGGCGGGCGCGGGCGTGCGGCCGCCCGCCGAGGCGGCTGAACAGTTCCTCGAAGAAGCCGGCACCCTGACCGGCCGACCCGGCGAACGCCTCGAACGCCACGTCCTCGAACGGCGTGCCCGCCCCCGACCACGACCACGTCTGCCCCCGGCCGGCCGGCCCGCCGGCTTCGGCCCCCATCCGGACGCCCTCGTGGCCGAAGCGGTCGTACGCCTGCCGCTTCGTCGCGTCCGAGAGAACCTCGTACGCCTCGCCGAGTTCCTTGAACTTGGCGTCGGCCTGCGGGTCGCCCGGGTTCAGGTCCGGGTGATACTTGCGTGCCAGGCGGCGGTAGGCGCTCTTGACCTCCTCATCGGCCGCGCCGCGTTTGACGCCCAGAACCTCGTAGTAATCGCGTTTCGCCATGACCGTCTCGCCGCACGGAACCCGTCGCCAAAGGGATTATAAGGCACCCCAGGTGGCCAGGCAACGGGGTGATGGGTGCGCCTTGCGTACGGCCCATTGGCCGCAAGTCGCGATTCAGTGTAGCGACGGTTGCGCGGTGGGCAATCCTGCCCACCGCTTCCCCACTCTGCGTCACCACGCGGCGGGCAAGATTGCCCGCCGCGCGAAGCCATGCAAGCAACCGCGCGCCCCCCCGGTGTATTCACCGGGGGCTAAATGTTGCCCGCGAGGCCGATGGCGTCGGCCACCTCGCGCATGCCCATAATCACGTCGGTGATGAGGTCCGAGAGGTCAACGCCGAGCATCTCGGCGCCCTGCTGGATGATGTCGCGGTTGACGCCCGCGGCGAAGCGCTGGTCTTTCCACTTCTTGCGGACGCTCTTGGCCTTCATGTCGAGCACACTCTTCGACGGCCGCACCAGTGCCGTCGCCACCACCAGGCCCGTCAACTCGTCGACGGCGAACAGGACCTTCTCCAGGTCGCTCTCGGGCCGCACGTCCGAGCAGATGCCCCACCCGTGCGAGACGGCCGCACGGATGAGTTCCTCCGGCCAGCCGCGCTGGCGCAGAATCTCGGCCGTCTTCGTGCAGTGCCGGTCGGCGAACTGCTCGTAATCGAGGTCGTGGATGAGACCGACGACGCCCCACAGGTCCTCATCCTCGCCGCGTTTGCGGGCCGCGTACCGCATCACGGCCTCGACCGCCAGGGCGTGCTTGATGAGGCCCTCCTTCGTGTTGTACTCCTTCAGCAGCGCCAGTGCTTCCTCGCGTGTGGGAATGCTTGGCATGATAGCCCTCCTGCAATCGTAACCACGTGTCCTGAGCCTGTTTGGCTGCGGCTAAACCTGCAACGCCATTTCGCGCGGTGGGCGGGTGGCATGGCCACGCTTGCGTGGCCATGGGCTTGGTCCCGCTTCATGGCCACCTAACGGCAGGTTGCCATGCCCCCGGGCGTTTGGGCAAATCGGGTTTTGAAACAGCCTCTAAACCTGCACGTGCCGGCGCCACAACTCGACGACACGGTCGGCCAGCGTTTCGGCGTCGGCGTCGGGTGCGGCGTCGAGCCATTCGATGCCCTCGAATCGCCGGAGCCACGTCATCTGCCGCCGCGCAAACTGACGCGTGTGCGCCACGATGGCCGGCGCGAGTTCGTCCTCGCTCAGCCTTCCGTCCAGGAACTCGAGCACGTCGGCGCAGCCGAGCGCCTGGCGCGGTCCCTTCGCAAGTCCCGCCGTCCGGGCGGCCAGCCGGCGGACCTCCTCGATGAGGCCGGCGTCCATCATGCGGCGGGTGCGCTGGGTGATGCGGCTCGTCAGGTCGCCTGAGTCGCGGCGGACGGCGACCAGGAGCGGCCGGTAGACGGCCGTGCGGCTGCCCCACTGCCCCTGCAACTCGGAGATCGGCGCGCGAGTCAGTTCCCACACCTCCAGCGCCCGCACGATACGCCTCAGATCGTTCGGATGGATGCGCCGGGCGGCGGCCGGATCGACCTGGGAGAGACGCTCGTGCAGCGCGGGTGTGCCTCGCCGGTCGGCCTCCTCGCGCAGATGCGCGCGGACGCCAGCGTCGGCAGACGGACCCTCGAAGAGGCCTTCCAGCAGCGCCTTCAGATACAGCGGCGTCCCGCCCGAAACGACCGGCACGCGGCCGCGCGCGTGCACGTCCGCTATGACTTCCTCGGCGAGTTCGAGCCAGCGAGCAGCCGAGAACGTCTCGCCCGGGTCGGCCACGTCCAGAAGATGGTGCGGCACGGCGCGGCGCTGCTCGGCCGACGCCTTGGCCGTGCCGATGTCCATGCCGCGGTACACCTTCATCGAATCGGCCGAGAGGATCTCGCCGCCGAGACGCGCCGCCACCTCCACGGCCAGCCGCTCCTTGCCGCTCGCCGTCTGACCCGTGATGACCAGGATGGGAACCGCCGCCGCCATACGCTCAAGGTGCGCGGCCCGGCGGCGCAAGTCAAGGAAGTTCACCCCTTGCGATTCGTGAGACCGGGTGCTAACGTGGTGCGGCGAGAGAAGCCTTTCAGAAAGGGGAGACACTCGTGACGCACAAAGTCATTCTCTGGTCCGTCGCCATTCTGATGGCGGCAGTCGCCCTGGTGGCGGGATGCATGAAGGTGGACGTCCCGAAGGGGCCGTACGTGATCATGGACGGGGGCGGCACACGGACGGCGCCGAAGGACCGAAGCACCGTCAAGGGCATGAGCCGCGAGGCGCTTGAGAACGAGGTGCTGCGTCTGGCGTCCGAGAACACCCGCATGCGGCAGGAGGTCGAGAGCCTCAAGCGCAAGAACAAACTCATCGACAAGGAGAAGGACAACCTCGAAGATCGCGTCGAGGACCTCCAGGAACAGGTCAAGGACCTGAGAAAACGGTGAACCTCGCCGGGCGCCCCGCAGCCACTCCAGCCCGGTCCGCCCCGGCGGGTCGGGCGTTCTGTTTGGCCGATGCCGCCACCATCCGTCCCGGTTCAACTCAACGGACTGCCCGAAGCGCGAAGGAGGCCTGAGATGAATCCGAACCTGACCCGGCGCACGTTCCTGAAGGCCATGGGCCTGGGCGCAGCCGCGGCGGCCCTGCCCGCCTGCCTGAAGAAGACGCAGGCGGGCGCGGCCGGGCGTCCGCCCAACGTCGTCATCATCTTCACCGACGATCAGGGCTACCAGGACGTGGGCTGCTTCGGGTCGCCGCTCATCCGGACGCCGAACCTCGACCGGATGGCGGCCGAGGGCGCCCGCTTCACCGACTTCTACGTGGCAGCCAGCGTCTGCACGCCGTCGCGGGCGGCGCTCATGACGGGCTGCTATCCGCAGCGGGTCAACATGAACGTGGTTTCGCGCGTCGTCAAGGGGGAGGAGCGCGGCGGGGCGGTGGTCCTGTTCCAGAACTCCAACCGCGGCCTGCATCCGAACGAGATCACCATCGCCGAGATCCTGAAGCGCCGCGGGTACGCCACGGCGTGCGTCGGCAAATGGCACCTGGGGCACCTGCCCGAGTTCCTGCCCATGCGGCAGGGCTTCGACTCGTACTACGGCATTCCGTACTCGAACGACATGAGAATCTCCAAGGGCGACAAGTCCGGGCCGCCGCTCCTTAGAAACGGCGAACTCATCGAGCACCCCGCCAACCAGGCGACCCTCACGAGGCGGTACACCGAGGAGGCCGTGACCTTCATCCGGGCCAGCAAGGACCGCCCGTTCTTCCTCTACCTTCCGCAGACGATGCCGCACCTGCCGTTGGCCGCCTCACAGAAGTTCAAAGGCAAGAGCAAGCGCGGCCTGTACGGCGACGTCATCGAGGAGATCGACTGGAGCGTCGGAGAGGTCCTCAAGACCCTGAAGGCGTGCGGCGTGGACGAGCAGACACTCGTCATCTTCACGTCCGACAACGGGCCGTGGATACGGTTCGGCGCACACGGCGGCAGCGCCCTGCCCCTTCGCGACGGCAAAGGCACCATCTACGAAGGCGGCATGCGCGAGCCGTGCATCATGCGGTGGCCCGGCAAGATACCCGCAGGATCCGTCTGCAACCAAGTCGCCACCACGATGGACCTGCTGCCGACCATCGCCGGCCTGACGGGCGGCCGGGTGCCGACCGACCG
>CAZIJC010000149.1:0-11061 GCA_964539385.1 uncultured Anaerolineales bacterium
AGCCGCGTGTAGTAGCGCTTGAGGTACTCCTCGTAGCCGCGCGGCATGGGCTTGTCGAGCGCATCGAGCACGTCTTTCTGGACCTCGTTTGGCAAGGCCACGCCGGCGTCTTTGCGGATGCGGATCTCTCCCGACAGCAGCATCTTGGTGCCTTTGAGATTGTCCAGGACGACGTCCTTGCGTCGCAGCGCGCTGCGGTAGCGGCCTGCGAGGACGTCGCGCTGTATCTTCCGCATGGCATCGATCGCCTCGTTGAGCGAGAAGGAGTCGTAGTTGCGTACCTGTAGTGCGGCCTTAACGCCTTCGGCCTTGTTTCGGAGTTGTGCCTGCTTGCCGGCGAGCGTGCCCATGCGTCTTTGGACCTCGGGCGGGACGGGCCCTTCGAGGCCCTCGCTGCCGGAGCCGGAGATTTTGCCGCCGCCCGTTGCGCCGGTAGGCGCCTCCGGGCTGGTGTCCTTGACCTCGCCCTTGGAGAAGGCATCGGGCGAGAGGCGCGTGGGTGTGCGGCGTCCGCCTTTGCCGGTGGCGGTTTCCTCGACGAACTCGCCGGACGATTTTCCGGTGCGGCCTTCGCCGCTGCGTCCGCTGATCTCGCTCGTGTTGGGCAGCCGGTTTCCGGTAACGCCCTTGGCGGCGAAACTGGAGATGGGGCCGTCCATGGCGTCCCATCCGGCGCCCTTGTCGATGGAATCGCCGGCGCCGCTGGTGACGTCCTCCATCTCCTCGAAGAGGTCTTCCTCCTCTTCCAGGAGGTCGCCGACGAGGTCTTCGAGTTGTTCGGGCAGTTCGGCGTGCGGGATTTCCACGTCGCCGGTGAACTCCTCCTGGCTCCAACGGTCGCGGTCGGGCGTGTCGGGCAGCCACCGTTCGAGGTTCTCGACGATCTCCTCGGCCCCTTCCATGCCGAGTGCCTCGAGGGGGACGGCGATGTCGGCGGCCTTCTTCGAGAGTGCGTCTGCGGCCATCTCGACGTCGGTCTTGACCTCGATGAGTTCCTTGCAGAGGCTGGGGTTGGAGGCATCGACCTCGGGCACCTTCGAGAAGTCGGCGATGGCCTCGGTCAGGAACTTGTCCCACTGGTCCTCGATGGCTTCGAGTTTTTCAAGTTCCCTCTGGTCGGTTTGCTGGTAATCGTCAACGGGGCGTTTGGCGAGTTCCTTCGACGCCTCGATGACCTTTTTCTGCTCGTCCACGAATTCCTTCAGGCGGTCGCGCAGGGCCTTCAACTTCTCCAGCGCCTCGTCGGGCAGGTCCGACGGGTCGAGCCGATTCTGGTCTTCCTTGACCGCATCGGCGAGCCGGTCGGTGATGTCGAGGATGCGCCGCAGGACCGCGATGATGGTCTCCTGGTCCTCGGCGAGTGCGCCGGCGAGTTGGGGCGCCCCCGCCGGAGGCGAGTCGTCGGCCAAATCGGCAATCGCCTTGGCCTTCTTCATGGCGGATGCCATCTCGTTGGCGGTCAGCATCTGAAGGGTCTCGCGGATGGCCAGCGTCTCGGCGTCGAACTTGATCTCTTTGACGACTCGCAGCGTGGCTTCGCGGATGGACCGTTGGGCCTGCTGGAGCGTGAAACCGCCGGAGCGGACCTCGGCGAGTTTTTTGAGTTGCGCCAGACCGCCCGTGGCGATGCCTGCCTGCTGCTGGCTTTTGAGGATTTCGCGCAGGCGTTCGTAAAGGCGCGAGAGTTGGTCGAGTTTCTGCTCGGCGGCGGCCTTCTTGTCTTCGAGGATGATCTTGAACTTGGCCGTCGTCGCCTTGTTCGGCTCCTTGGGCGTCGCGCCGCCCTGGTACGTGCGCCGGTCGAGGGCCTCGGCCCAGTACGTGATGGTCTGACCGAGGCGGTACCGGGCGGGATCGATCCGCATTGCGTAGTCGATGACCGTCTCTTTCGGATCCGCGAACTTCTTCCAGGTGGCCAGGACGGCGGGCTCCGGCTTGCCGTCGGCCTGGACCAGCAGGCGGACCTCGCCCAGGCCGTAAGAGTCGGCGGCCTTGAGGCTCGTCTTGACGCTCTCGCCCAGACCGGCCGCCACGTCGCGGGCCGGCACGGTGAACCGGACGACGGGCGGGGAGTCCGCCAGCGCGAAGATCCGGTACACGACGGCCGCACCGTTCGGCGCCGCCCCTCCCAGGTTAATCTGGTAGGTGTCATCGGCCAGGACGGTGAACCTGGTGGTCATGGCGCGGCCGCCCAGGGCGGGGAGGCATTTCAGGTTCGCCCCGCTGCCGAACATCAGGTTGCCCGCCTCGATGGGCGCCGAGACGCGGACGGTCATTTCGACGGTTGTGCCGATGAGGCAGCGGATTTCGCCGCCGTTGTTCTCAACCCTCTGCGGCTCAAGGCCCGTGTACTCGGGCCAGTGGTAGAGGACGTCAATCTGCTCGATAAGCGCCGGCTCTTTCAGCGCCACCTTGAACTCGGGGCTCTCCGTGCCGCCTACCGTCAGGCGATACGTGAACGGCTGGAGCACCTGCGGCACGCGGTGCGTGAAACGGTTGAGCGTGCCTGCGGCAGGGACCAGGTTCTGGCGGTCGGCCCGGCCGTCGGCCAGGCCGTTGATCTCGATGGCGCCCTCATACCGCTTGCCCCTGGGATCGGAGATGACGGCCTCGATGGCCAGCGGCTCGCCCTTGATCCACGAGACGCTGCCCGGCGTGATGGACAGAAACCGCACACCGCCGACCGATGCCACACGCGAGAACGGCATGAGAATCTGAAGCCCGGCCGACCAGAACCGTCCGAACCCCAGGGCCACGAAGGTCGCCAGCAGCAACACGGCCACGGCGGCAGCCAGGCCCCAGCGTTTGGCCCGGCGCTGGCTGACGGCGGCCATCAGGTTCACGCCCCGCGCGCCGCCGGCAGCCTCGTCGATGGCACGTGCCACCAGGACGCCCGACCAGTCGTCGGCCCGTTCGGCCAGCAAAATCGTGTTGATAAGGCTGTTGCCCAGTTGGGGCAGCCGCACCTCGAGGAACCGGGCCACCTCCTTGTCGTTCGGGTCGTACCGGATCGGGATAACGAAGCACCGCCAGAACGCGACGATGGCCGTGGCGGCGCCCATGAGCAACAAAATCAACCGGCCGACCGGCCCGAAACGCAGGTACCCCTGCGCCAGCGTCAGCAGCAGCGCCATACCGCACAAGACGGTGACCAGCGTGAAGAGGCCCTCGAGGACGCCGAGCGCCCGGATCCGCGCCCGGATCCGCTCGACGCGCCCAAGCACCTCGTAGTACGGCCGGTAATCCGAAAGTGTGGTCATGGCAGCCTTTCGTCAGTCAGATACGCGTGCATCGCCGCAGGTAAGGCACGCGGCCCTTGGGGCCGGGCGCAGCAGCCAAATGACGAATGCCGAAGCCCAAATGACGAATCAAAAAGCAATGCCGAATGTCGAATGCGCGTCACTTTGCCTTTCTGAAGATGGCAGAGAAGATGAGGTTGAGTTCCTTCGCCTCCTGCCATAACGGCTTCGCCTCGTCTCTGAGCCCTTTTTCCGCAGCGACGATCATACGCAACCAGTGCTTGGTCTCGCGGGCTTCCTTTCTGCAGATACCTATCCTGTGCCGGAACTCCTTCTTGGTACTCGCATCATCCGCCTCGCAATAGTTGGCGCCGACACTCGTGCCCGCCCTGACGATCTGGGTGACCAGGGGAAGCGTGACAGAGCTTGATCGCACTTTCTTGGCAAATGCGATGACCGCCTCGCCAAACTTGGCCGTCCGTTCCTCCAGATCATGCACGGGCGAGTTCTGTTGTTTCGTTATTGCTTACTTGGTCATTCACTCGTCATTCGGGCTTCGGGATTCGTCATTCAGCGTCGTCGCCTCTATCATGTTCTACGCACAACCCACAGGTTTCCACAGCCTTATGGCCGAATGATGACCTTCGAGGCCCCGACGACGACCATCTGGTAGAGTTCCTCGACGTCGGCGTTGTGGAGGCGGATGCAGCCTTCGGAGACCTCGCGGCCGATGCTCTCGGGATCGATCGTCCCGTGGATACCGTAGTGGTTGCCGATATCGATCCACCGCGGGCCGAGCGGATTGTCGGGCGCCCCGGACGGGCGAAACTCCGACTTGGGTTTGTGCTGGGGCTGGTACGGCGGATCCTTGATCTTGTTCTTGACGTTGAACGTGCCCTCGGGCGTCGAGTCTTCCGCTCCGATGCCCACCGGATACACCCGCAGACATACCTCGCCCAGCCAAACCCGGAGTTCCCTGCGGCCCTTCAGAATCTCCACGTGGACCGGCCCCTGGATGACCTTGAGCGTCTGGCCGGCCATGATATCCGTTGTGGACAGGCGGTTCAGTTTCATGACGAGTTGGTACGGGATGAGGTGCCGCTGGCCGATGCCGATAAGCGTATCGCCCGAGGCCACCTGGTACGCCCTGGAATACGTATCGTCAGGATGCCGGCGGGACGATAACTGCAACGTGTCGGCCAGGGCCTTGACGGCCTCGCGAACCTGGGCGGCCTTGGGTCCGACGACGCCCGCGCGGACGGCCTCGCTGAGACGTTTCTGGGCGGCCACCGGGCGGTCGCGCATCATCGCGAGGCCCTCGTCTGCCGCCCCCGCCCCGGCGCCGCCCCGTACGGGCCGTATGGCCGACACGGCGTCGCGGTTTGCCTCTGCGGGTTGGGCAGGCGGCCGGGTCTCGTCGGGCGGTTTGGTTTCAGCGGGCGTGGGCGGCGGCGGTTGCTCCTTGGGTTCGGTCGGCGGTTGTGGCTTCGGTCCCGGTTGCTCGGTTGTGGTAGGCGTCTCGATGACGGCGGGCGGCTCGGGCGGCTCGGACACCGCCTCCGGCACCCTCAGCAGATGCGCCGCCAGCGCGGTCAACCCGACCAGCACCGCCGCCACCACAACCGTCACGACCACTCGTCCGAACGTCGTCATATGCGTGGCTCCCCTCCCCGTTTGTGCAGCCAGGAACGCAGGCCGACAGAAGGCCTGATGCCAAGCGTCGAATGCCAAATGCCAAATGTCAAATGCCAAATGAGGCTGCGCCTGTTGGGACCGGCGCGCGTCAGGATCGTTGATCGGGCTGTTCCTTGCTTGCCGTACTGAAACTCTTGCCGAAGATCAAGTGCAGTTCATGCGCCTCCTGCCAGAGCCCGCGCGCCTCTTCCTTCATGACGGGCTCGGCCACAGCAATCATGCCCAGCCAATACTCGGTCTCGGCGGCCTCCTTCTTGCAGATACCGATCTTGTTGCGGAAGTCGCGCCGCGAGACGGCGTCGTCGGCCTCGCGGTTGTTGGCTCCGATGCTGGTGCCGGACCTGACGAGTTGCCTGATAAGCGGCAACGTGACGACATTCTTGGGCACCTTCCTGGCAAACCGTATGATGGCTTTGGCGAACCTGGTCGTGCGCTCCGTCAAGTCGTAGAGTCGTTCCTGGTTGTTCCGCGCATGCGGCATTTGGCATTGTTGTTTCATTAGTCATTAGTCATTAGACATTAGGCATTAGGCATTTGCCCGTCCGGCCTGGCCTGGCCATCGGGTCTTTCGCAGACAAGAACTTCGCCGTCCGTAACGACCATATCGACGCGCTGGTCGTTGTCGGTGACCGGCACGGCATCGAGCACCTGGCGGCGGAAGGCGACGGCAATCCGCTTGGCCGTTACGTCTGCCCGCGCGAGAAACCGGTCGTAGAACCCCCCGCCTTTGCCGAGACGGTTGCCCCGACGGTCCACCGCCTGGCACGGCAGAAGCACCACGTCGATCCGGCCGGGCGGCACGACCGGGGCGTCCGGGGCATGCAGAATGCCCAGCGGTCCCGGCCGCACGTGCGGATGGGTACTCGCCTTCGAGACGCCGGCCTTCTCGAGCCATACCGCCACCATATCGCGCCGGTTGGGCGGCGTGCGGTCGCCGTCCGGCCCCGTCTGGATCCGCGGGATCGCTATGCGTTTGCCGTGTTGCCAGGCCCATCGGATGACCGGCCAGGTGTCGATCTCGGTGGGCAGCGAGAGAAACGCCATGAGCGTGCGTGCCTGGGCCACCGCGGGCACCTCGGCCAGGTTCCCGGCCAGCGCCAGAGCGGCGTCCCGCCTCTCGCCGGGCGTCAGGCGGGCAATCGCCTGCGTCACGGCTTGCCGGGTCCGCCGTTTTTCCGCGGCTGTCGCATCGGGCCCCGTAGCCATCGCGCGCCGACTGTACCGGATAGCCGGGCCGCTGTCCAGGGTCGGGAGGTCTCGTTTGGCGCGATCACAGTCCGAAGAACGACGTCTCGCCCGGCCGCCTCGTGGGACGTTTTACGACATAAGGCTTCGGCCGCCTTCGAGTCGTTGGCGTCGTCGTTGTCCGCGGCGCGGCCGGTCCGCCCGCTGTGGGCGGCGGGGCGGCAGCGACAGCGCCTGACAGCCGTGTCGGCGGATCGTTGACGAACGGCCTCCGTGAGGTCACGCCGCCGAGCGCCGGGCCGAACGACCAGCCAAACGGACGCATCAGGATCGGGCGGGCCCCCTGCAGGTCCGCCTCCCCCTCAAGCACGCCGCCGACCACGACCGATGCCCCGAAGGTCGGCGTTGCGGCAGCGGGGTTGTTGTCCACGCCGTAGGCGCTGGTGAGCATATCGGAATTGACCATCAACACGGTCGCCGACCCGTACGGAACCAGAACGGTGAAGTCGTCGCCCCGCAGATTGACGGATTCGCAGACCCGGGCGTAGAGGATGGCGCCGCGCGGGTACTTCGGCTCGGCTGCGCCCAAGTCCGCCCGGATCTGGCTCGTGAGCGAGTCGCGGTACCCCGCGGGGACCTTGGTCAGGGCTTCGAGTAGTCCCATCCCGTTCTTGAAGGCGGCGTCCCTGACGTTCTCGGTGGTATCGGGCGAAGCGATAAGGTGCGCCGCCCCCTCGGCCATGCGCATGAACTGGTTGTAAAGCCCTCTGTGGCATACGACGCCTTCGCCACGGCAGTAGCCACAGGTCGCAGGCTCCTCGCGATAAGCGCGTACGCGGGTGCCCAGGCCTCCCTTGCGGTAGCCGATGAACTTCTTGACGATGACGGTGCCCTTGCCCTTGCATTTGGTGCAGATGCTGTGCCGTCTGACCAGGCGGGCGGCCGCTGCGAACTCCCCCGACGTCGGGGGCTGGCCCGGCGTTACCTGGAGGGAGACCGGCCACAGGGCGTTGGGAAGGGCCGAGAGAGGCTTCAACTGGCTGCCGCCCGACAGGAGCGCTTGGCGGATAAGAGGCGCCGGCGCAACGAGCGGGTTGGCGGTACCCATGATGCGGACCATAACCCCTGCGACCTGACCGTCGGCATCAACCACGGCGGCGCCGGTGGCAATATCCAGGCTGGGGCTCCGGAACCTCAAGAACTCCACCTTCGGGGCGGGCGCATCGAGAGCCGTTCTTTCGGCCAGTTCACCCGCCGCCGCACGCCCTTTGAGCGTGCTGGCGATCATGCCAAGACTCTCGCCCCATTTCCAGCCGGCGACCGCCGCCGAGATGCCGTCCTCCGGCACCGAGGCTTTCGAGAGCGTCAGGCCGGCGGTCTTGTCTTTCGGCAGATCGACACTGATCGCAACAACGCCCAGCGCCGGGTCCGCCAGGCCGAACTCCTTGGCCACGACCTGGGTACCGTCGTCAAAGATGACCGTCACCTGCGTGACGCCCGGCTGCGCGACCGACGCCAAGTCCGTGACCACCATTCTGCCGCTGCCCAGCAGGAACCCGCTCGCGTAGGAGACGGGCAGTCCCAGCGCGCCGTCGACGCGGACGAGGCACACCCGCGGCTTGACCTTCTGCCAAACGGCAAGGCCATCCCAGACCGCGCCCGCACGGTTGCCCGGCAGCGTCTTCGGCCGGCCCTCCGTGGGCGGCTGGGGCTCAGCCGGCCTGGCCGCGACGGGCGCCGGCTTCGGTGCCGTCGGCGCGGCCTCGACGGGTGCCGGCACGGGTGCAGGCGGCTTCGGAGCAGGCGGCTGAACCTCCACGGGCGCCGGCTCGGGCACGGCGGGCGGCGCGGGCGGCTTCGGCTGGGCCGGCTCGCAGCGGAAAGGCGCAGGCACCGCCGGGGAAGGCTTGCCCACAGAAGGCCCGGATGGGGCGGGTGCAACGCTGCCGACAGCCGTTGGGGCGGCCGGGGCGGCCGCCTGTGGGGTGGGCTCCGGCGGCACGGGCGAGGCGCCGCCCGAGAAGAACACCTCCAGCAGGTAAAGGACGACGCCGAGACCCGCCGCCACTGCCACGAGGTAGATAAGTGGTTTTCTCACCGCGTGCTCCCCTCAAGCACATGAAGACGTACCGCCAGAGTGTAATCGCAAGGATGCCCGTGCTGCAACGAGAAAGCCACTGCCGGTTGCATTAGCGTTTTGGGGATTGCCGCCCAAGCACGTGTGAATTGCGCTACAACCCAAAGAACGACGGCTCGCCGGGCTTTTTCTTGGGGCGTTGTCTGGGCGGGGCTTTCGGTCGCTTTCGAGGCGTCGGCGGGGGCGTCGGCATTGGCGTCGCCGGAGACGTTGTCGATCCGGCGGTCTTGGCCGGCTTACTCGGTGTGGGCGGCGTGGTTGCTGCGACGGCGCTTGTCAGTCCTCCCAGCGGTTCGTCCGCGAAAGGCTTGCGCTCGATCTTGGGCCCGAGTGCCGGTGCGAACGCCCATCCAAACAGACGCATCGAGATCGGGCTGGAGCCCTGCACGTGCGCCATCCCTTCGAGCACGCCGCCGACCACGACCGAGGACCCGGCGGTGGGCGCTGTGGCAGTAGGGCTGTCGTCCACGCCGTAGGCGCTGGTGAGCATGTCGGAATTGACCATCAACACGGTCCGCAACCCGTACGGAACCAGAACGGTGAAGTTGTCGCCTCGTAGATTGACGGACTCGCAGACCTGTGCGTAGAGGATGGCGCCGCGCGGGTATTTTGGCTCGGCTGCGTTGAGGTCGGCCCGGATCTGGCTCGTGAGCGAGTTCCGGTACCGCGTGGGGACCTTGCCCAGGGCAGCAAGCAGTCCCATCCCGTTCTTGAAGGCGGCGTCGCTGACGTTCTCGGTGGTATCGGGCGAAGCGATAAGGTGGGTGGCGCCCTCGGCCATGCGGACGAAATACCCGTAAAGCCCCCTGCGGCATACGACGCCTTCACCGCTACAGATCTTGCAGGTTTCGACCCGAAACCGGATGATGGGCCGGCGCATGCCGCCGAGGCCTCTCGTATATCCGGCGATGTACTTGACCTTGACCTTGCCGCTGCCTTTGCACATGGCACAGATGCTTCGCCGCCTGGCGTCACCGGCAGCCCTGCTAAAGCCTTGTGGCGTCGGGGGCCGGCCCGGCGTTACCTGGAGGGAGACCGGCCACAGGGCGTTGGGAAGGGCCGAGAGAGGCTTCAACTGGGTCCCGCCCGACAGGAGCGCTTGGCGGATAAGAGGCGCCGGCACGACGGTCGGCTTGGCGGCCCCCATGAGGCGGACCATGACTCCCACAACGGTGCCTTGCGCATCGACCACGGCCGCACCCGTGGCGATGTCGAGTTTCGGACATAGAAACTTCAGAAACTCCACCTTCGGCGCGGGGCCTTCAAGGGCCACTGTCTCGGCCAAGTCAGCCGCCGGCATGCGTCCCTTGAGGGTGCCGACGGTCAGGTAAAGGTCCTCGCCCCATTTCCAGCCGACGACCGCCGCCGAGATACCGTCCTCGGGCACGGATGCTTTCGAGAGCGTCAGGCCGGCGCCCTTGTCTTTCGGCAGATCGACGCCGATTGCAACCACGCCCAAGGCGGGGTCGGCCATGCCGAACTCCTTGGCCTGGGCCTTCGTGCCGTCGCCAAAGATGGCGGTCACCTGCGTGACGCCCGGCTGGGCCACCGACGCCAGGTCCGTCACGATGAACTTGCCCTGGCCGAAGAGGAACCCGCTGGCGTAGGAGACGGGCAGTCCCAGCGCACCGTCCACACGGACGAGGCACACCCGCGGGCCGACCTTCTGCCGAACGGCATTGCCATCCAAGGCGGCCGCCGCGCAGACGCCCGCCAAACCGAACACGGCGGCTAGAGCGGCAGCCATGAATGTCACGGTGCTGCGGCGCAACACAGTCACTCTCCCTCTGCTTGCGCCAGCTGAATGGCGGTGCGTACCTCCGCCCATACAACACAGGCGCCCCACCATAGTATCGGGTTCCCCGGCCTTCTTCTGAAGACACATAGGTCCAAGCGCGGTACTTTTCGCATAAGAGGCGCCGGAAGTCCAGGACGAATCCTGTCTGGACGCCCTTGCGGTGAGGCCCTATAATGGCCTCGCTTCTGCCCGGCGGCCTCGACCTGCACCGATGAAGTGAGCGTGCCATGACGGACAATCGACAGACGACCTTACCGCCCTCGACGCCGCCGAGAATGAACTTGGTGCGGATGGTCAAGGTCTGGGGGCTCCTGGCTGCCGGCATGACGCTGGCGGCGCTGGCCTGCTGGGCCGCCTCGGACCGCATGGTCCGGAAGCCTTCGCAGTTCAAAGGCGAGGTCCTGCCGGACGCCTCGGCCATCCAAACCCTGGTGTGGCCTGATCGCCTGGCCCCGAACCGCCCGTGGCGGTACATCGTCATCCACCACACGGCCACGCCATCGGCCACCATCGAGGCCCTTGAACGCAACCACCTCGGGCGGGGCTTTGAGGGGGTCGGATACCACTTCGTCATCAACAACGGCCTCGCCCGCGGCACCGCCGACGGCCGCATCGTTCCGACCGAGCGATGGATCGAGCAGCGAGCAGGCGCTCACGCCAAGATATCGCACCATTCCGAGTTCAACCGCGAGGGCATCGGCATCTGCCTGGTCGGCAACTTCGATCAGAAACCGCCGACCGCCGCGCAAATGGCATCGCTCGAGATGCTCGTGCTGACCCTCGCCGACCGCTACGGCATCGGCCTGGACAGGGTCGTCGGCCACGGCGAACTGAAGAACACGAAGTGCCCCGGGCGGCTGTTTCCGCTCGAGACGTTGCTGATGGACTTGAGAAAGGCACGCCTGAAGCGCCGCCTTCAGACGCAGCCCGATCTTTAGGCGGGGTCAGGTAGGTCTTTTGCCGTCGGGTGCCATGCCCACGTTTGCGTGTGCATGCCGTGGCGACAA
>CAZIJC010000150.1:0-11041 GCA_964539385.1 uncultured Anaerolineales bacterium
GGGGGTGGAGGGTCGGCTTGTAACGACCATGCCGTCCGTGACAGATGCGCCGCTCGTAACGACGTCATTGCCGAAAAGCAACGCGCCCCGTTCCCCGCCGGCGCAACAGACACGCTAAGCCCGGCAACAGGAGCAGGTTGCGCCCCTGCGCGGACACGAGGTCGCCACGAAACACGGAGTCAGAAAGACCCCACACCTGGCAGGATCGAAATATCCGCTCACCTCGACACAGACAGCCGCACAATCCGAACGGTCCGCATCATTGCTACAGGCAACAGGCGCGGCGCAGACGGCCTAGGCGGAAAAGGCGCACAGCGAAGACGGCCGCCGCGACCGGAACGGGGGACGCATCGGAAACGGCCTTTCGCCTTGCGAGCGGCAGGGGCGGCCGCGCTCGGCGTATCGGGCCGCCGCCGGCGAATCGTGTTGGACGGCGTCAGTCGGGTTTTTCGAACGCCGTGCGGGCGTCGGCGTATGCTTTGAGCAGTTCGCCGGCCGAGCGCAGCGGCGTCACGGCGAAAGCGCGGCGCTCGCGAGGTCGCGGCGGCGGAGTTTCTCGAGTGCCGCCAGGTTCACGATGCCGGCCAGCGGTTTGGTCGGGGGCGTGCCGTCGGCGGCGTGGTAAATGCGGATGTTGTCGAGGCGCCCCCTGAAGGCGCGGGAACCGTCGGGGCAGGCGCCGATGGCGAACGCGCCCAGGCCGGCGCCGCTCACGGGCAGCCACTCGGTCGAGGCGACCGTGTGCACATGGCGGACGGGCGTCCTGGCGGTGCCCTTGTAGAACGTGACGCGGCCGGGGGCGGCCTGGACGCCGCTGTCGGGCTCGGCCTTCGTGGCCATCGCGAAACTGACGGCAAAGAAGACCCAGCGCCCGCTCTCGGTATAGACCTGCGGCGTAACGACTTGGCGGCCGGTCAGCCCGTCGCCGAACCAGAGGGTGAGCGTGCCGTTGGTCCTGGCGTAGAGTTCGAAGCCGCTGCTATCGCCTCGATGGCCGACCAGAACGGCCCCGCCGCCTATAGGCCGACCGGCGGGCGTCCGGAACCATCCCTGGACCGTGAAGGAGTGGAAGCGGCTCTGTTTGGCGCCGAGCAGTCGCGGTCCGCCCGCGCGGCCGCCGGCGCCGCCCATCGCGGAGGCGGCGGTGTTGTCGAAGGCGAAATCGTCGCCGGCGCCGCTGACGCCCATGCCGGCCTTGCTTCGCAGGTCCGCCGGTTTGCCGTCGGCCGCCAACATCGTGACCGGCCCGTCCGAGGGGCCGAAGCCGATTTCGGTAACGGCCGGTGCGGCGGCCGGCGGCGGCTCGTGCGGCGGGGCCGACGACGGTTCGCCCCCGCAGCCGGCCGCCCCCGCCAGGGCAAGCAGGCACACGGCGAGCACGGCGCGCGTCCGAGCAGTCCATCCCACGTGCATGCGTGTGTTCCCCGGTTCGTCGGCGTGCGGCGGAGGTTGTCGGCTGCGTCGCATCGCGGCCTGTGGTGGTTGTTTTGAGGATCGCTTACGCGACGTTCCCCAGAAGAATCACCATGAACACGAACGTGAACAGGCCGACGCTCTCGGCGATACCCATGGCGATGATGATCAGGGCGAAGCCCTTTCCGTCGGACTCGCTGAGCATGCGGCAGCCGGCGGCGCCGATGGCCCCCTGCATCCATGCCGAGAGCAATTCGCCCAGCCCCGTGGCCAGGCCGATGCTGAAGAGCAGGCCGGCGTTGTTGGCGACGAGGCCGAGTTTGTCGGACATCAGGTACATCACAAGAAAGCCGTAGAGCGTCTGCGTGAACGGCATACTGACCAGGACGACGTAGGTGAACCGAAGGGCCTTGCCACCCTTCGCGTCCTTGGCCCATGCCCCCGCAGCCGATCTGCCGGCGGCGCCGATGCCGAGCGCACTGCCAACGGCGGCCATGCCCACGGCCAACGCCGCGCCCAATTGTCCCAGGAAAAGACTGGCGTCCATGATCAGGTCTCCTCAAGAGCCTTCTTAGAAAACGGTTCGTAGGGGTAGCCGCTCCACTGCATCCCCAGGTTATTCGAGAATTCGAGCATATTGAGCCTGACGCCGTGTGCCAAGAGCGAAACGACCGACAGGGAAACGTTCAGTACATGCCCGATAATCAGGATTGGAATCGCCCCGACCGGGCCGGCGCTGGTGGCGATATCGTTGAACGCGAGCGCCATGTACGTGCTCGCCAGGCCGATTGCCATCAGGCGGACGTAACTGATCGTGTCGCCGAACGTCCCGATGGCTGGCAGGAGCGACTTGAGCACGCCCAACCCTATCCTTCGCGGGATGTTTCTGCCTGGCTCGGTGAAGACGAGGACCAGCGCGCCGCCAGCGATCAATAGCCAGCCGTACAGGTTATTGACGGCGGGGTGCGGGTCACCGAGTAACAGCCACTTCACCGCGCCAAACACGCCCCAGAGAACGAGGGCCCACCCGAACTCGACCAGGAACTTGGGGTTCGGGAACTGTCGCCACGCTTGCCACAAGTGCGCTAGGCTCAAGTGGATTGCCCCGAGAGTGATGCTGATCGCCATCAGCAGTTTCATGTGTTGTTCTTCCATGCTGACGGTGATGAACGGTGCCTCACGGCCGACCAGGCCGCTGATGTCCAAGCCGAAGAAGGCGCACGTCAGGATGCCCCAGATGACCGACAGCCCACCGACCACAAGCACGAGTTGCGCGAGCAGCCCGGCCCCGAGCGCCTTCATCTTGCGGTAGAAGATGGCCGGGACGACCAGGTAGATAAGGCCGTACCCCGCGTCGGAGATCATGATGGCCGAGAAAATGGGCAGGGCGATCATGAAGGCGGCGGCTACGTCGAACTCGCGGTAGCCGGGCACCGTGCCGAGAACCTCGAAGAGGCCCTTCATCGGCCGGGCCCAGCGCGGGTACTTGATGAGGGTTGGGGGCTCGTCGGCGGCGACCGGAGCGCCCTGGACGGCTGCCTCGACGCCTTCGGTCTCCAGGGCGGCCGCCAGGCCCGCCACCTTCTCCTCGGGCACCCAACCCTGGAGTGCGTAGAGGTGGGCGTCGGCCAGCGCGCTTCGCGTGGCGACGGTCCAGTCGGCCTGCTGCCGGAGTGCGGCCCGCTGTTTGCGGAGCGAGCCGAGGAGGCGGGCGAGGGCCGACAGGCGCTGGGCATCGGCTTTGAGTGCGGCGTCGATGCGGCGGGCTTCGGCTCGGATGGACGGCCGGTCGCGGGCAGGCAGCGGCACCGGTTCGGCGCTTTCGGGCATCTGGGGCCGGCCGCCGCGCTGAATCACGGCGACCAGCATACGCTTGCCGGGCATGGGGGCTATGGGCTGGACGCACTCGGCCTGTATCTCACCGGCCTGGCGTGTTGGCACCGCGAAGAACTTGAGGTCGATGCCCGCCTGGCGCAGGGTCTCGAACTGCTCCAATTGCACGTCGCCCCACAGGGCGAGTTGCCGGGTCTGCCGATGCAGCAGGTTGAGGCGGGCGGTGCGTTCGGCGGCGTCGCGCTGGATGCGCAGAACCTCCTCGGCCGCCTCCGACGGCGAGACGGCGGGCGCCTCGCCCGCTGGGGGGGCGCCTTCGAGAATCTGGATGGCCCGGCCGAGGCGGTCCAGGGCGGCCGTCGTCTCGGCGTCGGCCACAGCGCGGGCGGCATCAACGGGCTTCAGGTGCACGACGGCCAAGTCGCGCAGGGCTTCGAGCAGCCGGTCGCGGTCGGCCTTGTGAGCCACGATATAGATTTTGCTCATCGTGACGATCATGGCTCGGGCGTCTCCCGGTCATTCCCGGCGGCGGGGATGAGAACCTCGCGCGGGTCGGCGGCGAATTCGGCTTCGCTGATCTTGGCCTTGGCGATCTTGGCCCGTCCGACGGCGGCCGTCATCTCGTCGCCCAGGTGGATGCGGATGCGGCGGATGTTCTCGCGAGCCGTGGGGATCTTGACCTTCTCGAACAGGTTGACGCGCTGGATAATCTTCGTGAGTTCCCGGCGCAGACGGTCGTACTGCTGCCGGATGATGTCGAGTTCGGCCCGGCGGCGGTTGAGTTCCATCAGGTCGGCCAGCGCCCGGTCCACCCACGCGGGCGTTGCGAAGAGGCTGTACGTGGGCCGCGCAAAGACCACGTCTTCGAGAACCGGTATGGTGACGCCCGCGATGTTGGCAGTGGTGGTTCGGACCTCTTGCGGCCGCGCGGCGGCTTCAACGTCCACGCCGGCCCGGTCGGCCAGGACGCTTCGGTAGGCGTCGAAGGTGCGGCGTGCGGCGTGGGCTGCTTCGTCGGCGGCCCGGCGTTTGCGGGTGACGTCGCGGACGGTGAGTTGCAACTGCTGCTGCTTGAGTTTGAGCATGGGCAAATACCGCTCGAAGCGTGCGAGCGCCTCGCGCTGGCGCTTGAGTTCCGGTCGGGTCAGTTTAAGTTTTCTGGCCATTTGACGATCCGCGGAACGGCACCCGCTCGCTTACGCTCGCGGCTAGTTACACTCGCGCCCGACCAGCCACGTGAGAAAACCAGCCGCGCACGTAAGTAAGCGGCGCAACCTTGGCTAAAGCGCTGCAAGTTGCTTCGGCCAGTGGTTCTCGATGACAGAGCGTCGGATGCCGGTTTCGGCCGGGTCGAAGCAGTGGGCCAGGATGTCCCAGCACCGGTCGAGGGCCTCTTCGAGCGGGATGTTGACCGCCAGATCCATGATGTGTGTCTCGAACAGGTCGCCGTATTTGAGGAGTTTGGCGTCCCAGGCCGACATCTCGAAGCCCATGTCGCGTTTCTCGCGGCTCTCGCGGCAGAGGGCATACAGTTGGATACATGCGTCCATGATGCTGCGGTGGTCGTCGCGCGTGTCGCCGTTGACCTGCTGCTTGAGGCGCGAGAGGCTGCCGAACGGCTCGATCCACCCGCTGCGCAGATAGAACTGGCCCTCCGTGATGTAGCCGGTGTTGTCGGGCACGGGGTGCGTGACGTCGTCGCCCGGCATGGTGGTGCACGCCAGCAGGGTCACGGAGCCGGCGCCGTCGAGGTCCACGGCCTTCTCGTAGCGGCGTGCGAGTTGGGTGTACAGGTCGCCGGGATACCCGCGGTTCGAGGGGATCTGTTCCATCGTGACGGCGATTTCCTTCAGCGCATCGGAGAAGGCGGTCATGTCGGTCAGCAGCGCAAGGACCCGCTTGCCCTGGAGGGCGAAACTCTCGGCCACCGCCAGGCACAGGTCCGGCACCAGGAGGCATTCCACCACCGGGTCGGCCGCCGTGTGGATGAACAGGATGGTGCGGCCGCCGGCGCCGCCTTCCTCGAAGGTGCGGCGAAACCGCAGGTAGTCGTCGTGCCGCAGACCCATCCCGCCAAGGATGATGACGTCGGCGTTGGTCTGAAGGCCCACGCGGGCGAGCAACTCGTTGTACGGTTCGCCGGGGACCGAGAAGATCGGCAGTTTCTGCGATTCCACGAGCGAGTTGAATATGTCGATCATCGGGATGCCGGTGCGGATCATCCGGTCCGGCCGCCGCCGCTTCGTCGGGTTGACGGGCGGCCCGCCGATGTCCACCCTCTCGGCCTCCAGGTCGGGCCGGCCGTCGCGCGGCCGTCCGGCGCCGTCGAAGATGCGGCCGAGCAGGTCCTCGGCAAACGGCACCTGCATGGGCCGGCCGAGGAACCGGACGCGGTCGCCCGTCGAGACGCCCTGCGTTCCGGCGAAAACCTGGAGCGACACCTGGTCGCCCTCCAGGCGAATGACCGACGCCAGCGACGTGCCCGACTCGCCCGCGACGACCGCCAGTTCGTCGTATCCGATGCCCCCGGCGCTGACGGTGACCACGTTGCCGGCGATGCGGGTGATCTGGTCGTAGTATTTGCGCATGACCTTGGGTTCCTTCGCCATCTCGACGGAGACCGGCCGTCGAATGTCAAATGCCAAATGTCAAATGCCAAATGAGGCTGCGCCTATCGGGACGGGCGCGCATCAGGATCGTCAATCGGCTTTCTTCTTGCCGGCGGTGTCGTATGGTCGCTTACCGTTTGTCCGCGCACGCGGCATTTGGCATTTCTCATTTGTCATTCGGCATTGTCGTTTCATTAGTCATTGTCGTTTCATTAGGCATTAGGCATTTGCCGTCAGGCATCCGCCTGTCCTTTCGCGGCAATGAACGCATCGATCTCCGCCTGAATCTCTCGGAACTCGTCGCTGTCCATGGCCGCATAGTTCCAGTTCCGGTAGAGGTCTTGACCTCTGACGAGGTTGCGGCGCGCCGCGTCCTTCTCGTCGAACTCGAACTCCAGGTCAATGAACGCCAGGATCTTGTCGAAGACGAGCCTCTGACGCTCGGCCGACGTGGAGGCGTCCACCGGGTCGAAAGCGTTCTGCTGGAGGTAGGTGTTGTCGAAGAACTCGGCCTTCAGCATCACGATGAAATCCTCGACGGAGGTGCCCTCCTCGCCGACGACGGTCATCATCTGTTTCACCTCGTTGCCTCGGCGTAGGATGTGGCTTACGCGGGCGGCCTTCTCGGCTTCGATGATGCCGGTGTACTTCGACCACGAATCGAGCGGGTCGATGGCCGGGTAGCGGCGGGCGTCGGCGCGGGTCTGGCTCAGGCCGTGGAACGCGCCGACGACCTTGAGGGTGCCCTGCGTGACCGGCTCCTCGAAGTTGCCACCCGCCGGGCTGACGGTTCCGCCGATGGTGACAGAGCCGATGCGGCCGTCGTTCAGTTCGACCGCCCCGGCGCGTTCGTAGAAGCCGGCGATGCGGCTTTCGAGGTACGCCGGGAAGGCTTCCTCGCCGGGAATCTCTTCCAGGCGGCCGGAGACCTCGCGCAGCGCCTGGGCCCAGCGGCTGGTCGAGTCGGCCAGCAGCAGCACGTTCAGGGCCATCTGGCGGTAGTATTCAGCCAGCGTGACGGCGGTGTAAACGGAGGCCTCTCGGGCGGCCACGGGCATGGCGCTGGTGTTGCAGACGATGATGGTCCGCTCCATGAGCGAGCGGCCGGTGAGCGGGTCCTGGAGTTCGGGGAACTCGCGGATCGTCTCGACGACTTCGCCGGCCCGCTCGCCGCAGGCCGCCACGATCACGATATCGACCTCGGCGTACCGCGACGTAATCTGCTGCAGCACGGTCTTGCCGGCGCCGAACGGGCCGGGAATGCAGTACGTGCCGCCCCGGACGATCGGGAACATCGAATCGATGATCCGCACCTGGGTGACGAGCGGCTCTGTGGGCATCAGCCGGCGCCGGCTGACGTTCAGGGCCCGTTTGACGGGCCAGGTCTGTGTCATCGTGACGGGATGTTCGGTGCCCGCCTCGTCCGCGAGGACGGCGATCTCGCGTTCGACGGTATAGTCGCCGGCCTCGGCGATGCGGGCGACTTTGAGGTCGCCCTCTGCATTGAACGGCGCCATGACCTGGTGCTCGAAGATGCCTTCGGGAACCGTGCCGAGCGTGTCGGCCGCGCCGACGGTGGCGCCCACTTGGACCTTGGGAGTAAACGTCCAGGTCTTCTCGACCGGCAGGGCGGAGATGTACACGCCGGGCTTCAGGAAGAACCCCTCCTGTTCGGCCAGTTGATACAACGGGTTCTGAAGACCGTCGTACACCTGTCCCAAGAGGCCGGGGCCGAGGGTGACCGAGAGCATCTCCTCGCGGAACTCGACTACGTCGCCGATCTTCAGGCCGCGCGTCTCCTCGAAAACCTGGAGGTCCGCCAGCCGCCCGCGGACGCGAATGACCTCCGACAGCAACCGCGCGCCGTCGCTGCGGCAGCAGTAGCCGACGGAGTTCTGCACGACTCGGCCGCTCGTCTCGGCGATGACCATGTTTCCGAAGACGGCTACGATTCGTCCGTTCAACGCCTTTGTCCTCTCGTGTGCTGGGCGGCGATACCCCCCGTGTATTCACGGGGGGCTAAATGTTGGCTGCGCTATCCGGGTTCCTCCGCTGGGGCGCGGCTCAAACGATGCCATCGGACGAGCAGCATCAGTCTGGCGGCGTAGGCGGCCAGTTCGTCGTCGCCGAAAGAGAACCACGCATCGTGCTCGGCCAGCCACTGCCATCGGGCGGTGTCCAGGAGGCGGATACCTTCGAGCGGGTTCTCGGCGTCGGCCCACTCGGCGAGCAGGGCCGTGAAGTCCACGTCGGCGTCGCCAAGTTCCGGCGCGACGAGATAGTCGCCCGGATCGAGGGCGAGCGTCTTGGCCCTCGCGGCCGCCAGGGCGTTGCGCAAGGCGACTTCGTGGGCGACCCACGCTGCGAGAAAGCGGCTCCCCGATTGCTGCGCCACCGCAGCCGCATGGCCGAAGTAGACTTCCCAGACGGCGTCGCAGGCGATTCGCGCCGTTTCCTCGCCCTCGGCGGGTGCAAGGTACGGCGGCAGAGGCTCGTCGTCGCATATCTGGGCGGCCGTGAGCAAGGTTGGCTCGATATCCCGGCCCTCGCCAGCCAGCGCCGCGTCGCGCTGGAGAAGGTCGTCGCCCAGCAGGATCGCGTCAACCAGCATCCGGGCGGCGGCGTGGCTCACGTGTTCACGCAGGGCCACGAGCGAGAGCGGCGGCACGGAACCCAGGTCCGGCAGGCTCGGCAGCGCCGACACCAGGTAGTAGTTGTCTCCCGCCATCTCGGCGTCCTACGGCGTGGGCTGGGTCGCGGCCCGGTCGAGCATCTCGCGGAGGCTCGGATTCACGAGTTCCGAGAGGGCGTCTACGACCGAAGCCAGGGTGACCTCGATGTTGGCGCCTTCGATCTCGTACTCGAACCCGGCCTGGCTGAGCGTTGCCTTCAGGTCGAGCGACACGTCGCCGCGCTCGGCCTTCTCGTGCAGTTGCGCGAGCGCCCATTCCGCCAGTTGCTGCTGCATCTCGGGCGCCACGTTGATCTTCATGAAAATACGGCCATCGAGGTCGGCCTTGACGTACTGCATGACGATGTCGTGCAGCAGGGCCTTGAGGAACTCGGCGTCGCCGAGGGCATCCTGTGCGCCGGCGGCCAGGACGGTCCGGACCGCGCGGGTCAGGGCCTCGCGCAGGCATAGAGACGTGTCGCGGGCCGCCAGAGCCAGGTCGGTCCGGGATTTTCCGAGTGTGTCGGCCGCCTGGGCCTCAGCGGTCTGGAGGATCTTGGCAGCCTTGGCCTCGGCCTGCGCGACGATTGTCTCCGCCCTCTTATTGGTGTCGGCGAGGAGTTTGTCGGCGGCGTCTTTGCCGGCCTGGATGCCCTCCTGCTGGAGTTTGGCAACGAACGATTCGATGGATTCGGCCATGTCGGCCTCCGCTGGTGCGCTGTGCCTTTCTTATAATCGTCTACTGGCGGGGCTACCTTGAGGGACGATCCGGCCCGTCCGTGCAGTGTGCCCCGACGGTGAGCCGGAGCCTTCGGGGGTGTCCGGGCAACACCTGCGATCATCCCCGACGGCGGCCGGATCGGACGCCGCCTCCTTCAACCCCCGGTCACGTGCCTCATTTTCGGCGTCTGTAGCGTCTGCCCAAGCCCCCAGGCAGGAATCTGGATACTATCACCAATTGGCAAAGTCAAGCGAAACCGGCTGTCTCAACCCAAGCCGTGTGCCTCAATCACCCGCGGGCGGCAGCGGCGGCGTAAACGCCGATCGGCCAGATGCGCCGGCGCCAACGCCGCCGCCACGAAGCCCACGCCCAGGACGGCGGCCGCAGCATCGGCCTCGAGGCCCGTCATCTCCTGAAACCACGTCCACTCGCTGCCGATGAGGATGCCGGTGACGAAAAAGGCGAGCGGCAGGGCGAACAGCAGGAGAATGGCCCGCCACGGGCCCGGCACCGGGACCTCGACCGTAACCTGGTCGCCCTCCTTCAGGTCATCCGCGTCGAGCCACAGCAGGAAATCGCCCCCGCCTCGCGCGTGGCACGCCTTGCATCCGCCGCACGTCTCGCTGGGCTCGGAGCGGATGCGGATGGCCGCTTTCCCGTCCTCAAGCCGCACGACGGTACCGGTTTCCTGTTTCAGCATTCGGATGCCGCCGCCTCTCCGGCCTGCCTCACCTGAGCGACCGGACCTTGGCCGCCTGCCGCAGGATCACGCTGTACGGGGCGTGTACGTTCAGCCGCAGGTTGAGGAACCGTCCGAGCGGCCCGTCCGAGGTCAGAATGATGTGCCGCGACGTCGGCGTCTTGATCCCCGGCATGGCACTCTGATGGCCCGTGACGAGGATTTCGGCGTCCACGGACCTGGCGAACTCGTCGGCGGCGTGCTGGTCGTGATTGCGGCCCCAGACGAGGGCGTGGACGCTGCCGCCCGGCAGGTAGTCGTCCATCGTCAGGGAGCGGTCGAAGATGGCGTAGTCGAAGTACGGCAGGGCGTCGCTCTGCGGCGTGGAGTGGCTGATGACGACGCCGGCAGGTGTCCGCACCGCAAGGGGCAATGCCGAGAGAAACCGCCGGTAGGCGCCGTGGACCTCCGGCCAGACGGGCCCGTAAGCGTTTTCGATGCCTTTCCAAAAGGGGGCGGTGACGTTCTTTCCGGCTTTCGAGATGATCGAGCCGAGGATTTCGCACAGGTCGTGGTTCGACAGGATCATCTGGACCCGCGACTTGTACCGGCACTTCAGGGCTGCCGCCTGCTCGAGCAGGCGGAAACTCTCCTCGCCGCCTTGGCCGTCCCCCGGGCCGCCGTGGATGAGTTCCTGGAGAACCAGGTACCGGTCCTTGTGCAGGTGCAGCGCCGCCCACCGGACGACGCGGTCGAAGTTGGCGCGGTCGCCGTGCAGGTCGCCCAGGATGACCACGTCGCCTTTCTCCGGAAGACGAACCACGTTGCCGCGACGCAGCGGGTCGCGGCGCATCAGGATCGCCGCCCGGTCCATGCGGTCGACGATCTGGCCGATGTCCGGATGGGCGTCGTCGGGGTTGATGTCCCAATCGTTCTGGCGGTCCTGCGGTTGCGTCACCGCGACACTCCTCGGCGCTACATGGCGTCGTATCACTATGCGGTCTTACGTAAGTCTTTTGCTGTGGCGAGAACGGCACCCGCTCGCTTACGCTCGCGGCTAGTTACGCTCGCGCCCGACCAGCCACGTGAGAAAACTAGCCGCGCACGTAAGTAAG
>CAZIJC010000151.1:0-11024 GCA_964539385.1 uncultured Anaerolineales bacterium
GGGCAAGATTGCCCACCGCGCGAGTCATCGCTACACAAGAACGTGAACTGCTCTAGCCGGGCGCGATTTCGACGCCGACGAGACCCTGCACACCGTGTGGGGTCTCTTGTTCGCTCAACGCCCTCGGCCGGCGCATCGGGGGGATCGAAAAACGCACGGCCGGGCAAGGCCGGCCGTGGCACACGGCGCGCCGGAGGATCGAAAAACGCACGGCCGGGCAAGGCCGGCCGTGGCACACGGCGCCGGAATGACAGACGGAGTTTGGCAGGCCCGTTCACGGGCCTTGTCCCGAAGGGTGTAGGCCAGGGCCTTTGGCCCTGGTCAACGGGTTCTGCAACCCTATAACACATCTCCAATGATTCTCTGCCAGCCCGCTTCAGCGGGCTTCTCATCGCAGGCCTGGGGCTGAGGAGAAAGAGAGGAAGCCCGCTGAAGCGGGCTCGGATGGAGAATGGAGAGGGGGCGGCTGCCATGACCCGGCCCAAAGGGCCGGGCCTATACCCGCTGCGCGGGGAAAAGGCCCGCAAGCGGGCCTCATGTACGGCCGCCACCGGGATTGGGGGCATACGGCGCCGGATCAAAGACCGGCCGTGGCACACGCGGCACGCGGTGGGTGGGGACACCCACCGCGCAAAACACGTTCGTGCGCGGTGGGTCTCCGCACCCACCGCGCGTAAAGGCCCGTTTGCGGGGCTGCGCGGCGGGTACTCCAGACCCGCCGCGCACGAAGTGGCTCGTAGGATTAGAGCAACGTGGTCCGGCCGGGGACGTAGACCGGATAGCGGCCGTCGGGGCCGGGCTTGACGGGGGGCTCCATGTCGAGGCTGCACTTGTCGGCCTTCGGGGGGTAATGGAAGTCGGACTTGGCCGCCTGGTCCCAGGTTACCTCCTTGCCGGTGTAGCAACTGAGTTGGCCCATGACCGTGGCCAGCGTGCTGTTGGCCATGTGGTAGCCGCTGCTTATCGGCTTGCCGGAGCGGACCGCGCCAAACAGGGCCTTGTGCTCCTCATGGTAGGGATTGCACCGGGGGCCCTGATACTGCCACTTGTTCTCGCCCTCGATGCGGCAGGCCGTCAGGCGGCAGCGTCCCTTGGTTCCGTAGATGAGGCTCGAGACCTGGTTGTGGCATCCTGTTGTGGTGCGGCAGAAGGCGTAGAGTTTCGCCCCGTTGGCGAATTCATAAACGACCGCATGGTGGTCGAAGACGTTGCCGTAGATCTCATCGAACATGGCGGATCGGCCGGCCAGGGCGTGGCACTTGGCGGGAACCTGTTCGCGCATGGCCCAGATGGAGCGGTCCACGTTGTGAATCAGCGACTGGGGCACGTCGTCGCCGGAGAGCCAGTTGAAGTGATACTGATTACTGCACTGGTACTGGACCTCGTTCAGACCGGGTGCACGCTTGACGAGAACATACGGGGCGCGGAGATAGTGTTCCTCGATCGCCACGACCTCGCCGATGGCGCCGTCGTGCAGGCGCTTGACGGTCTCCTGGTAGCCGGTGTGGAAGCGGCTCTGCAACCCCGAGACGACGCTGAGTTTCTTCTGCCCGGCCAACTCGCAGGCCGCAACGACACCCTTGACGCCGAGCGGGTCGATGGCGTGAGGCTTCTCCACAAAGACGTGCTTGCCGGCTTCGATAGCCGCCGTCATGTGCAGCGGATGAAACTTGGCCGCACACGCGATGAGGACCACGTCCACGCTCTGGATGACCTTCTTGTAGCCGTCAAAACCAACGAAACAGTGGTCGTCATCGACCGCCACCTGGTCGGGCTTCCTGGCTTTCAGGCGTGTGCGGCTGCGCTGAACGCGGTCGGCGAACAGGTCGCACATGGCCACCAGGCGTATGCCCGGGTCAACGCTCATGGCGTCCATGGCCGCACCGTTACAGCGTCCGCCGCAGCCGACCATGCCGATCTTGATGGCGTCGCTTCCCGCGGCGTGGACCGCTCGATCGAGGGCCAGGCCGGCCACCGCCGTACCGGCGATGCCGCTTGCCGACGTCTTGAGAAACGTCCGCCGCGAAGTGCGTGTTGATGCCGAGGATGAGTCTGACTTGGACATGAGTTAGCCCTTTCTCCCAAGTGGACTTACGTAAGTCTTTCGCGGCCCGTACGGGCCGCGCGTCATTGCCAAGCGCTCGCGCGGTGGGTCTCCGCACCCACCGCGCCTCATTGCCGGGCGCTCGCGCGGTAGGTCTCCCCACCCACCGCGCCTCATTGCCAAGCGTTGCGCGGTAGGTCTCCGCACCCACCGCGCCTCATTGCCAAGCGTTGCGCGGTGGGTCTCCGCACCCACCGCGCGAGCGCGCCGCAAGTGGTAATGAAGACTATAGCCGCGGGCAAAATGGGTGTCAAGCAACGCCCCGGGCGGAGCCTGTGCCGGGGGTGTGCAACGATTTCTGGCAGGTGTGCCGAGGCCCATTTTATGGGCCTTTGCCCGCCGCAGGCGGGTGTAGCCCCGGCCCTGTGGGCCGGGGCCATCAAGCGGTCGGCGCCTCCTCTTCTTGTTTTCTCTCCCGCCGTGGCCCGCCTGCGGCGGGCCACGGCGGGAGAGAAAAGGTGAATCGCTCGCGCCGCAAAGCCGGGGCCAAAGGCCCCGGCCTACACGCCGCTTCGCGGCGGCAAGGCGGCTGGAAGCCGCCTCAAACCAGCGCCGGCAAATCGCTGCCAGAAAAACTTGCCACACCCCTGTGCCGGTGTGCGCCTCAAAAGGTGGCAGGTACGTGTTTAGCGTGGTGTCATTCCGAGCGCTCCTCGATCTCCGCCTCCCTGGCCCGTCCATACGGCCCGCCCCTAACAAACGAGCTTTACGGCCAGGGAGCCCTACTGGGTACAGGCCGTGGCCCGCAACAAAAAGGCCGCTCGGGATCCGGCCCCGAACGGCCTTCACACTGCGGCGCTTGCGGTGGCGGCTCTCGCCGCCGTCGCCTACATTATCGCTATCAGACCTCCGAAATCAAGTCGTAAGCGGCTCCGCCCGCCGGCCATACGGCAAAGGGCCGTCGCGTCACCGCTCCTCAACATCCGCGCGGCCCATGTTGTAGCTCTCCACGCGATTGTTGGCCATCCGATCTGGTTGCCTCGTCAGTTCTTCGGCTATGGCCTTTGCGATCCTGCAAGAGGTAAGATCCTCGATCCATCGCCATTGGCCGTTCGCATTCAGCTCCAGGAAGTAGAGCCTGCCTTCAGCGTCGAGCAAGAAATCAAAAGCCCCGAACCGCAGTCCGAAATGGCCAAGCATGCAGAGGCAAGCTTCGCCTATCGAGGGTGGCAGGTCGTAGGTCTCGTGAGGAAGTTCATATGGGTCTCTGATCCGGTAATCAATCTCGCTCACGGATCGGGTGTCAATCCGTACTGGAAAAACGCGTTCAGCCACGACAGTGATCCGGACCTCTGCAACACGACGCACCTGCCGCTGGAAAATGCAGGGACAAAGCCGCAGGCTCTGCCAATCGGCGTCTGTCAAGGCGGCTGTGCTGTTTGTGAAGATGCTCGACGCGCTTCCGAACTCGCCGACGAGCGGTCGCCCCAGAGGCTTCATTACCGTGCCTGTGTGGCTATACGCGGAAACGAAGTCTCGGGCAAGTGACGAGTCAGACGTGATGATATACTCTGGAACAACCAGGCCAACGGCCTGTGCAATATGAAGTTGATTGGCCTTCAACGATGCGCGTTTGATGGCGAATGGATGGCTGCACCAAGTGACCGGCAGACGGTCCAACAGGCCCATGAAGGCGTGATTCCATTCTTGGGTGCACCAGTCCTTCCACCTTGAGTCCATGCTGTCGGGCAGTTCCACCGGAAGCGCACGCCGATTCCACACAGAACTGATCTCCGTGAGGTCGACGTTACCTATCCTCAGTAAGTCTACGCTACTCGTGAGCGTTTCCTTGACTAAGGTGGATTTGTTCAGAACGACTGAAGCCACACCCGCCTTGTCGAGTTCTGCGACGACCGAGACGACATGTGGATCGTCTGCGGACCCGATTATCAGCGGGCGTGGCTTCACGTCGTGAGGCCTCTAGAAATCAACATCTACGTCAACACAGGTGTCCGGTTCCTCCGGCCTACCTGTGCGTGTAGGCTTCGGACCCGTGCCGGTCACGCTTGCCTTGAAGTCCTCCTCAGACATCGCCTGTGGCAACGGTACCTCGAACTTCGCCATCATGGGTTTGGGTTTGCTCTCATCTGTCATCTGCCTCTCCTTTCCTCTTGTGTGTTCGTTTTCTCTCCGGCGCGGGAGTGCTCAAATCGCGCCCATGGCCAATGGGTTCCCTCAACGTCCCCCGGTCAGGAGGCGCCGCTCTTCGTCGGAGATCTACCAGTTCGAGTCCACACCATGAAGGCGGCCGGTGGCGTGATCGACCCACGCGCCGAGAGGCCCATATTCACAATCCAGCGCCCGGCTCGCTCGCCGTTCCGCGCTCGCGGATCGTCCGCATGATGTCGGCGATCTCTCGCTCCAACTCCCTGACGTGGCGGGCCGTCAAAAGCAGCAGTTCCCTGGTCATCTCCTGGTCCACGCCGCCTGCCCTCAGCATGATTGCCGGGGCATGCCCCGGCCTACGGATGTCATGGGTTTAGAGTAATGCGAGATGTCGGGTCCGTCAAGTCGAATCAGGTGCGGCAACTTGGCGGGGCGGGCCGGGCGCGGTGGGCAGGATTGCCCACCGCGCAGCGTAGAAAGCTCGTGCGCGGCCCCTACGGGCCGCGCTCAATCTGTGGTGCGCCTCAAAGAGATGGCAGATAACCTGCGGCGCCAGGCGCCACCGGGTGCTTGTCAAACGGTGTGTCTCATCCGGTCGGCACGGATGCAGGAGCCATCCGTGGCACACTGCAAGTGATTCAGGGCGTCTCGCGGCGGCCTTCCCGGACCGCTGCGTCTTGTTCGGTCGCGGTACGCCGGTTATAATGCGGTCGTTAGTGGGCTGCGTACTCGAACGCCTGGTGGCTTCGCGGAGGACGCAAGGTCATGACCGAGATCCTGTTTCACGTCGAGAAAGACCCGGACGGCGGATACACGGCGCGCGCGGTGGGCGCATCGATCTTCACCGAAGCCGAGACGCTGCAGGAACTCAAGGCCAACGTCCGCGAGGCCGTGCTCTGTCACTTTGAGCACGAGCGCCAACGCCCGAAGATGATCTGCCTTCACATTGTTGAGGACGAGGTATTCGCCCTATGAGGCTGCCTCGCGACCTTTCGGGCCGAGACCTCGCGAAGGCCCTGGGCCATCTCGGCTACCAGGTCGCCCGGCAGAAGGGCAGCCATATGCGCTTGACGGCCTCCCTGCCCAAGGGCGAGCACCATGTGACCATTCCCGACCACGACCCGCTGAAGGCAGGTACGCTCGGCAACATTCTGAAAGACGTTGCCGCGCACATTGGCCTGTCGCGCGATGAACTGCTGGCAAGGCTGTTCTCGTAAGCCGGGGGGAAATGGCGCGCAAGCGGCCTTCCCAGGCCGCCGCGCTCGCTTATCCGCAATCCGCAATCCGCAATGCACCCGCTCCCTTGCGGTCGCGGCTCGCCAGCGGGCCGTTGTCGTTCACTCCGCAAGTCCGCAATCGATTTACGCTCCGGCCATCTCGATGCTGTAGCGCTTCATCTTCTTGTAGAGCGTGGTGCGGTTGATGCCGAGGGCCTCGGCGGTGGCCTGGCGGCTGCCATGAAACGCGCTCAGCACCCGCAGGATGATCTCTCGCTCGGGCTTCTCGAGGGCCTTCTTCAGCGGCAGGATCTGCCCGTCGCCGCCCTCGCCGCCGGCGGGATGCCGCATGGTCTCGGGCAAATCGTCCACGGCAAGGGTCGCGTTCTTGGTCAGAATGACCGCCCGCTCGATCACGTTCTCCAGTTGCCGCACGTTGCCCGGCCAGCCGTATCCCTGGAGCAGGCGCACGGCGTCGTCCTGAAACCCCATGATCTTGCGTTCGGTGCGGCGGCAATGGTTCTCGAGGAAGTGCTCGGCCAGAAGCGGAATGTCGCCGATCCGCTGCCTGAGCGGCGGCAGATGGATCGTCACCACGTTGACACGCCAGTACAGGTCCTGCCGGAAGTCGCCGCGACGGACCGCCTCGTCCAGGTCCTCGTTGGTCGCCAGGATGCATCGCACGTCCGCGCGCTGGGTCCTGGCGCCGCCCACAGGCTCGAACTCGAAATCCTGAAGCACGCGAAGCAGTTTGACCTGTAGGGCGGGCGTGGCGGTGGAAATCTCGTCCAGGAAAACCGTGCCGCCGTCGGCCTGCTTGAACTTGCCGGCCTTGTCGCCCACGGCGCCCGTGAACGCGCCGCGGACGTGTCCGAACAGTTCGCTCTCCAGGAGCGTCTCGGGCAGCGCCCCGCAGGCGACCTCGACGAACGGCCCCGCTCGCCGGTTGGAGTGCTGGTGAATCGCCCGGGCGACCATGCTCTTGCCCGTGCCGCTCTCGCCGGTGATGAGGACGGTCGTCGGCGTGTCGGCGACGGCCTCGACCGTGTCGAAGATCTTGAGCATCTTCTCGTCGTGTCCGAGAACGTTGCCGAGGCTGTACCGCTCGGCCAACTGGCTGCGAAGCGAGCGGTTCTCCTCCATCAGCATCTGCTGCTTGAGGGCACGCTCGATCACGAGTTTGATCTCGTCGTCGATGATGGGCTTGGTCAGGTAATCGAAGGCGCCGCGCTTGATCGCCTCGACCGCGCTCTCGATGGTCCCGTAGCCGGTGATCATGATGACCGCCGTGTCGGGGTAACGGTTTCGGACCATCTTCAGGAGTGCAAAGCCGTCCACCTCCGGCATGGAGACGTCGGCGATGACCACCCGGAAGGGCCCGGCGGCAAGGTGCGCCGACGCTTCCCGGAAACTGCTCGCCGTCTCAACGCCGTACCCTTCGAGCCGCAGAAACTCCGACAGGCTCGTCACGATGATCTCGTCGTCGTCAACCACCAGAATGCGTGCCTTCGACATCATCCCCTCCTTGACGGTTCGCCGCCCTACGCCGTGGCGATCGGAATCCGCACGGTGAACACGGCGCCGCCGTCCGGCCGGTTGGCGGCGGTCAGCGTTCCGCCCTGCTTGGCGACCAGGTCCCTGGAGATCACGAGCCCCAGGCCCGTGCCCTTGCCGATGGCCTTGAGGCTGTAAAACGGTTCGAACAGCCGTGGCAGCACCTCCGGCGGGATGCCCGGCCCGGTGTCGGCCACCTCGATGACGAGGGCGTCGTCCTCGGCCCGCGCCGCCACCCGGACGCGTCCGCCCGAAGGCGTTGCCTCGACGGCGTTCTTCACGAGGTTCAGCACCACGTGATACAGGCTGCCGCTCTTGAGCGCCGGGAGTTGGGCGTCGCACTGCACGGCGATCTCGACGCCGCCCTTCTCGGCAGCGGGGCGCATCGCATGGGCCGCTTCGGCCAGGATGTCGCGGATCGGCATCGGCTCGACGGCGCCGCCGGCGCTGCGCGAGAAGTCCAGCAGGTCGCGGACGATGGTGACCATCCGCTGGAGTCCTTTGTCGGCCTCGGCCAGGTATTGCTCGGCCCGCCGGCCCTGGCCCGTGTCGCCGGCCCGGCCTGCCAGTTTCACGAGCCGGATAACGCCGTCGAGCGGATTGTTGATCTCGTGGGCCACCATGGCTGCCAGCCGGCCCACGCCGGCCAATCGCTCGGAGACCGCCAGGCGCTGCTCCATCCGCACGCGCTGCGTCACGTCCTCGACGATCAGCACGCCGCCCACGACCTCCCGCCGGCCGCTCAGCAGCGGCGAGCACGAGAGGTTCACGCGCACGGGCTCCCGCCCCGGCCGCTCCAGCACCACCCCCTCGGCCAGCCATGGACGGCGCATGTTGACCACGTCGCGCAGGCCGCTCTGCCACTCCGGATCGTGCCGGGCCACGTCGGTCCGCCTCGCGGCGTCAAGAACCGAGCGGTCGTCGGCCCAGAGGCGTTCGGCGGCCCGATTGCGGAACGTCACGCGGAAGCGCCGGTCGAACAGAACGATGCCGACCGGCGCCGACTGGAACAGTTCCTCGTTGAACGTTTTGAGTTGCTTCAGTTCCGCCGATGCGTGTGCCAGTTCGGCGCCCACGTCGCTCAGGCGGCGCTGGATCTGCTGCCGGAACTCCGCGTGCACGAGCGCCGTCTCGGCCGCCACCGCCACGACGTTGCCCAGCGCCGCCATCAGGGCCACGTCGCCCGGCGTGAAGGCGTCGCCGTCGGCCAGGTCGCCAAGGACCAGCACACCCAGCAGACGGTTCGGCCCTGCGATCGGAACCACCGCCAATCCGCGCCAGCCGCCCATCTCGGAACCCAGCGTCAGACCCGGATCGTCGAGAACGAGCGGCCGGCGCTCGCCGAGGACGACCTCGCGCACGAGGGCCACGTCGAGCAGTTCCTCCGGCCGAAAGCCTTTGGCCGTGCCGGCCGCCAGACCCAGCCGGATGCGACTCACGTTGCCATCGTAGAGGCAGACGGCGCCGCTGGCGCACCGGAACATCTCGAGGGCATATTGCAGGGCCTCTCGCTGGAGGGCGTCCGGGTCTTGGAGCGAAGCCAGACGGGCGGCGAGGTCGGCAAGCAGTTGGATGCCGCTCAAGTTGCCCGGCGTGGGCGGTACGTTGTGCCGTGGTTGTTTCGATTCTGCCACAGTGTCCCCAAATAAGGTGTAAAACCGCGAATCCCCGGGTGCACGTGCGTTGTAAAAATACAACATTTTCGGCCAAAGTCAAATCGCCGGACCCATTTTTCCACACCGAAGGCGGTTGACACCCCACTGCAGCCCCTTCTATACTCGCGGCGGTCCTTGTGGAGGGCGGTTCTGTGAGCGAAAAAGAGACCATCAACCCACGCGTCGGCATCGTCATGGGCAGCAATTCGGACCTCCAGAAAATGCAGCCGTGTGCCGAGACGCTTCGGAAGTTTGCGATTCCCTACGAAATCCGCGTCATCTCCGCCCATCGCACCCCCGACGCGGCCCACCAGTACGCCACCACCGCGGCCGAACGCGGCCTGGGCGTCATCATTGCGGCCGCCGGAGGCGCGGCGCACCTGGCAGGCGTGCTGGCGAGTCTCACGCCGCTGCCCGTCATCGGCGTGCCTATCAAGACGAGCGGCCTGGACGGCCTCGACAGTCTGCTTTCGACCGTCCAGATGCCGAGCGGCGTGCCGGTGGCGACCGTCGCCATCGGCAAGGCCGGGCCGGTCAATGCCGCTATCCTGGCCGCCCAGATCCTGGCCGGCGCTGACGCAGACCTGCGGCAGAAAATCATCCAGCACAAGGCGCACCTGGCCCGGAAGGTGGCCGAGGCCGACGAAAAGTTGAGGGCGCCCGATGCCTGAACAGACCGTCCGATGGGCCGGCGGCCTCGACGGCCACATCCAGATCATCGACCAGACCCTCCTGCCCACCGAGTTCAAGGTCCTCGCCCTCCATACCGCCGAGCAGGTCTGGGAGGCTATCAAAGTGCTGCGCGTGCGCGGGGCGCCTGCCATCGGGGTGGCGGCAGGGATGGGCGTCGTCCTCGGCATCCGCAGCGCGCCGGACGATGAGGACGAGGTCCTGGAGCGCCTCACCAAGACGGCCGACTACCTTGCCACCAGCCGACCGACGGCGGTCAACCTCTTCTGGGCGCTGGAGCGGATGAAGCGCGTCGCCGGGGAGCATCGCGGCGAAGGCGGCGCCGCCATCAAGGCGGCGCTCCTGGCGGAGGCCAAGGCCATCCGCGACGAGGACGCACGGATGTGCCGCACCATCGGCCAGGCCGGACAACATCTCATCACGGAAGGCTGCGGCGTCCTGACGCACTGCAACGCGGGGGGTCTGGCGACCGCCGAATACGGCACCGCCCTTGCCCCGATGTATCGCGCACACGAACTCGGCCGCACCTTCCGCGTGTACGCCGACGAGACACGGCCACTGCTTCAGGGAGCACGCCTCACGATGTGGGAACTCGGCCGGGCCGGCATCGACGCGACGCTCATCTGCGACAACATGGCGGCCGTTGTCATGCGGCAAGGGAAGGTGGACCTGGTCATCGTCGGGGCCGACCGTATCGCCGCCGGCGGCGACGTCGCCAACAAGATCGGCACCTACGGCGTCGCCGTCCTTGCCAAGCACCACGGCATACCGTTCTACGTGGCGGCCCCGTCGAGCACGTTCGACCTGTCGCTGGCTTCGGGCGATGCGATACCGATTGAAGAGCGCGGCAGCGAGGAAATCACCCACGGTTTCGGCCGCCAGACCGCCCCCGACGGCTGCAAGGTTTACTCCCCCGCCTTTGACGTCACGCCGGCCGAACTAATCGCCGGCATCATCACCGAGCGCGGCCTGATTGAGAAGCCGACCCGCGAACGCATACTGGCGGCCCTCGCCTAACCCTTAGGCCGATGCGGCTCGGTCGGCCTTGCTTTTCTGACTGACCCGGGGTTGAGGACACAGCCTTGAAGGAGAAAGCGAAATTGGGACATCTTGTTGCTGCGTTTGAAAGCCTATCCAACCAAGCGGGTACGGCCACCGCAACGAATGCAGTTCCTCTCCCCCTCAAAGATCCCGCTCTTACCTGGTAGGCAGTTATAACCACAGTCATCGCAGTAGATAGCTCCGCACTCCGTGCATTCGTGCCACTTGTTGCGCACGGACGGGAGCAGTCCATGCTGTTTGCCGCACATGCCGCCAGGCTCATCACAGTGTTCTGGTCCATCACACATGCAGGTCATGCCCATAGCATGCCTCCCTCTCTAAAGCCATTCCCTTTGCTCTCCAGCGAACGCGGCCTTCCGAATCACGCATCCAGTCCGCGAACAAGCCGTAGCTGCTACCCATGGTGGAACATAGCCAGAGCACGCTTATACGTCAAGTGTTTTCGTCAATTCGCTGTTGAGACGGGGCAGGTGTTTCTGGCCTGTCACAAAAGAAAAGCAAAGAATCGCCACACGCGATGAGGCGAGGCAGGGGAGCATTTCTCGCACCGGACCTGCCGCCCCTCGCCTACCCGTGCGTTCCCCGAAGATGGCATGAACAAAGGCGGTCTCCCGTCGGGTCGAGTATACTCGCCCG
>CAZIJC010000152.1:0-1866 GCA_964539385.1 uncultured Anaerolineales bacterium
CGTTCACCAGGGGCGGCCACTGGCCGTAGATGGAGGCCGCCTGGCCGTCGGCGTAGGTGGCGCTCTGGTAGGAATCGAGGACCTGGATCTCGTAGCGGCCCATGATGAGCACACCGCTGTTGCCGCGGCCCTGGCCGGCGCCCTTGGCGGGGACGGGTGCAGCCCATTCCAGATGGATCTGGCAGTCGCCGAACGTCTCCTTGGTGAAGATGCTGCCGCTCTTGGGGACGGCCTCCATGTAGCCGCCGGCGACCTTCCAGGGGGCGGGGAGGATCTTGCCCTTGTCCTTGCCGCGCCCGCGGACCTGCCACTTCGAGAGGTCCTTGCCGTCGAAGAGGACGACGGCGTCGGAGGGCGGTGTGCCGGGCTTGTCCCGCGTGCCGGCGGTGCCCGGCGTGACGGCGTGCGGGCGCGGCCGTTTGATGTCGTGGACGCGCCACTTGCTGTCGGGCAGCATGGGCGTGTCGTCGAAGCCGAGTGTGGTGTCCTTCTTCTCGGCGCACATCGCGACCGTGCTGAGAAGCAAGGTGCAGGCCAGGGCCGGCAGGGCGAGTGTGGCCGAAATACGTAGGAGGCGGGTGGGTCGGGCGGTCATGGTTAAGGTCCTTTCATGCGTTTGGCGCTTCGCGAGTAGGCCGCGGCGGGCCGCGGCCTACGCTGGTTTGGGGCGTCGCGCGTGTGCCGCGGCGTGCCGCAGCCTACGGGGCTCAGAGTTTGTGGTCCGCCGGCTTCAGGCCTTTCTTGAAGCCGCGCATGCCGATCTTGTTGGGGTTGTACGGGCTGACGAAGTCGACCTTGGCCTTGGCGGGGATCTTGTCCTCCATCCCGAGGCCCCAGTAGATGCCGTTGATGAGGAGGCGGCGGAATCCTTCGCTCTTCAGGTCGCCGCCGTGGCCCATCGTGGTGGCGAAGACGCGCGAGGTCTTGCCGCCGTCGCCCTTGAACTTCTTGAGCCAGGCCACCGGGACGGGTTTCTTCTTGGTGTTGGGTTCGTCTTTGGGGTCCATGCCGACGAGAACGTGGCCCATGATCAGGGGCGTGCACTCGCCTTCGAGGGTGGTGATGCCGTAGACGTCGGAGGGTCCCCAGATGTCCTCGCAGCCTCGCACGACGGGGCTGTTCTCCATACCCTTGGCGACCCGTCCGCGTGTGCTCTCCTTGCCGTGGTGCCCGTAATGTCCGGCCCAGGTTTCGCCGAGGACCCATCGTCCCCATCCGCCCTTGGGGTCCTTACTTCGGAAACTGTACTTGGCGTAGGGGCTGTCCTTCTTCTTGTAGTTGAAGGCGTGTGTGGTGGTGCGAAGGCCCATCATCGGTTTGCCGGAGTTGGTGAAGTCGACGATGTGTTTCATCTGCTCGTCGGGCAGTTCGCGGAACCTGAGGAACAGGACCATCATGTCGGCCTTGTCGAGCGCCTCCAGGCCGGGGATGTTGTCGAGGGCGCCGGGGTCGATCTCGCCGGTCTGCTTGTTGAGGGCAAACAAGACGGTGCACTTGAAACCGTGATGAACGGCGGCGATCTTGGCCAGCGCCGGGATGACCTCTTCGGAGCGGTACTCGTCGTCGCCGGCGACAAAGACGATGTGCTTGCCTGCGCCGGGGCCGTCTTTGCCTTCGAGGACGATCCACGGGTCGGCGGCCCTGGCGCGGGAGCCGAGCAGGCAGGTCGAGCCGACGAGGGCAAGCGTCCAGAATGTGAGTGCGCGTTTCGTCTTGGGCATGGCGATTCTCCTTTTGTGCGGAGCGGGAGGCGGCGTGCCTCTCGCACCGCCGTGATGGACGCCGGTGATTGTAAACGATTCAGGCCGGCCGATGCCAGCGCCTAATGCGGCGTCGAATGCACTGGGTGTGGCAACGATTTCTGGC
>CAZIJC010000152.1:1876-10993 GCA_964539385.1 uncultured Anaerolineales bacterium
CGCGGCTAGTCAGGCACTCGAACTAGCCGCGACCTGACGTGCGCGGCTAGTTCGAGTGCCTGACTAGCCGCGAGCGTCAGCGAGCGGGGACTTGCCCTACAGCGGCGCGGCGCGGTCGGCGTCGAAGACGATCTTGACCTCGTCGCCGCTTGAGAAACCGCCACCCAGCGGGATGAGGACAAAGTTATCGGTGACGACGGGCTTGTGCTCGCCGCCTTCGATGACCTTCGCACCGGCGATGCGATGCGGCAGCAGCATCATGACGGGCTGCTTGGGCCAGGACCCGCTGCGGGTCGCTTTGAGCGCGAGCGTATAGCGCTTGCCCCGGACGGTGAGCGTTTGGTTCCAGGCGAGGTCGCCCTTGGCGGGGCGGGCGTCGAAGGCCGGGTCGCCGTAGAAGGCGACGGTGTCGCGGTCCCAGAGCAGTCCGAGTTCGTCGCGGTTGGTGATGCCGTGTTTGGTCTGGAGTTCCTTCAGCAGGCCCGGGCGGCGCTCCATGTCGTAGCGGGCGAAGTTGACGCCGGCGCTCTTGGGAAAGCGCGCGCGTATCTGGTGCAGCATCGCCTGCGTGTTGGCGAAGAACGCCTCGGCGAGCGTCCACCGTCCGGGTTGGCCGAGGAAGATGTCCTGGATGCCCCAGCCGCCCTTGCCGTACCACGTCGGGACGGTGTAGCCGAACATCTGGACCACGCCGGCGGTCCGGATGAGTGCGGTGACCATGCAGTCGCGGCCGGGCACGTCGCCGATAAGGCAGTTGCCGACGGGCAGGAAGACCTTGGGGTTGGGCGAGCGGACGTCGTGGCGTCGGCCCTCGGTGTCGAGACCGAAGAGTTGGCCGCCCTTGCACCGGAGTTGGCCGTCCTTGTAGGAGTAGCCGATCTGCCAGTCGCGCTGGGTGGCGTGGCCGGAGGTGATGAAGGCGTCGGGCTTCTCGTGGTTGAGGTAATCGACGATGGATGCAGTGGAATCGGGCGGGCAGCCTTTCTCTTGCCACGAGGCGCCGGCCGTCTTGGCGCGCATGCGTCCGGCTTTGCCCTCGTCGAAGACGGCGCCGGCGTCGAACGGGCCCGTCTTGCCGCCGGTTGTGCCGGAGAGGACCTTCTTCAGGACGAGCGGCCCGTCCGTGGAAGCGATGCGTGCGGCGTCGGCGGCGTCGTAGCCGGTGAGGATGCCCCAGAGCGTGTCGGTGTACGGGCCGGCATCGAGGCGGCGGGTGAGGCGGTGGACGGCCACGACGAAGTTGCGGCCGCACTCGTCGGCCTGGGCGACGAAGCACGTGTAGTTCGGCATGGCCTTCGCCAGGTGCGGCCGCGCGGCGGCGACGTCGTCGGTCCACGTGATGAGTTTGGCCCCGTACTTGCGAACGAGGATTCCGCAGACCTTCCGCCAGCGGTGGTCGGAGAGCGTCTTGCGGCTGACGACGACGGCGTAGGAGCCTTTGGCGGGGAGCCGTTCGGCGGGGGCCGGCGCGGCGCGAACTGAGCACGCGAGCGTCATGAGGGCCAGGAGCGTCAGGCCGCCTCGGCCTAACGCAAGACGCACGGCCGGGCAAGCCTGCCCTGAGCCTACCGAATGGGACCGGCCGTGGCACAACCCGTTTCGAACGGATCCGAGACGCTCAGTCACTGCTTCAACTCCTTGATGGGGATGTTGCGGAATTCGCCGCTTCCGTGGCGGGCTCAACGTGCGTTTCGGCAATCTCGTCTTGCGGTGTTTGGACCTTGGATTTCACATCCGAGATTTCGTGTCTGAGATCTCAAATCTAGGATCTCAAATCTGAGATAACAGATCACACGTGCCAGGGGGCGCGCATGGGTTGGTCCACGAGCCGGTTGGCCGCCTCGTCGCCGATAAAGCGCAGCGCCGCCGGGTCGAACTTCAGTTTGCGGCCGGTGCGGATGGCGGCGTTTGCCAGGTGCACGAGGATGTTGCTTCGGAAGGCGTTCCCCTCGTTCAGGCCGAACTTGCGGCGGGTGCGAACGGACTCCATGAAGTCGGTGATCATCGGTTCGGGCTGCGGTAGCGTGGCCAGGGCATCCTTGAGGTCCGAGGGGTCGGTCCGGAAGGCCGGGTAGATCTTGCCCTTCGGCCCCTCGATATACGGCTTGCCTTTCGTGACCGGCTCGCCCCACTCGGTCGAATCGAGGATGATGCGGCAGCCGTCCGCGTAGGCGAGCGTGACGTTGCCCCACATCTGGACGGCGTCGGGGTGCGGCGGCCACGGGGCGTGGGCCTCGACCGTCACGGGGCTCGTGTGGTCCTTGCCGAGGAAGTACTGGACGGGGTCGAGGTAGTGCTGGCCCATGTCGGCCAGGCCGCCGCCGTCGTAGTCCCAGTATCCGCGGAAACTGCCGTGCGTCCGGTGCGGATGGTACGGCTTGACGGGCGCCGGGCCCAGCCAGGCATCGTAATCGAAATGGTCCGGCACGGGCTGCGGCTCCAGGCGCGGTCGGCCCATCCACATGTGGACCTTCCAGTTGAACCCCGTCAACCGGCTGACGCGGACGGTGAGCGGCCAGCCCAGGAGGCCCGCCGCCACGATCTGTTTGATCGGCTTGACCGTCGTGCCCAGACCGTAGAACCCGCCGTAGAGACGGAACCACGTGTTGATGCGGAACATGCGGCCGTGGCGGCGGACGGCCTCGACGACGGGCCGGCACTCGCCGATGGTGCGGGTCATGGGTTTCTCGCACCAGATGTCGCACCCGGCCTGGGCGGCGGCAATCGTCATGACGGCGTGCCAATGCGGCGGCGTGGCGATGTGAACCACGTCGATGTCGCCACGGTCAAGCAGGCTCCGGAAGTCCTTGTAGCCCTTGCACGACCCGCCGGCCCGTTTGACGGCCCGGTCGAGGTGCTGGGCGTCCACGTCGGAGACGGCCAGCAGCCTGGCCGTCTTGTCGCGCTGGCAGTAGCCGATGTGGCCGCTGCCCATACCGCCCACGCCGATGATGGCGTGCGTCAGCATACCGCTGGGCGACGGACCGGCTTGGCCGCCCAAGACGTGGCGCGGCACGACGGCGACGGCGGCCGCGGCGGCGACGCCTTTCAGCGAGTTCGAGAGAAACGTGCGACGCGTGGTTCGGTTGGCTGGCATGGTTCGTGGCCTCCAGTCCAAGGACGCTGCCCCATCCTATGAAACCACCGACCCCGCGGTGGGGTGGCTGCGAAAGCCGGGGCGCTGGCGCACCGACGGCACGCCCTACGGTTCAATCATCCGCTGCCGGTGCCTCGACTGCGGCCAAGGGCGGATCGACAAAGAGTACGCCTAACGTAAGAGCTCAGCGGCGCCGCTTCGCGGCGGCCGCTGGAGCCACTGGTTGTACGTCGATGAACTTCACGGGGTCAGCGGACTCGGGAATGATGAAGTCAATCGAACCAGACAGAAGGCCAAGATGTTTGTAGGATCGCAAACGGATGTAGATTGGGATCAGGTACTTGTTCTTGGCGAAACGTTCGTTCTTGTCGATGTAGCCAGTTGCGAACCGCTTCAGCATGCCCAGATACGCAGCTTCGCCAAGTGAAAAGATCACCGCAACCTCAGCCATCCCGCCGGCAAAGAACACGATGGTAGCGAGATTCTTCATGAGAAAGCCTTGGTAACCGCCGTCGGAGAGCTTCAATAACGAGTGAACCCCGGTATAGTTGGCCCATAACCGCAACTGGTAAAGGAAATCAATCAGCGATGCCCTTCTCCCCTCACCGACAAACAGAAAAGCCTTCTGAATCTCCTGCTCTAGTTCAGAGACGCTCCGCCCCGGCTCTCGCGGATAGCTGGCATAGTGAAATTTGCAGTGCGCGGGATGATCTGGAAAGCCGCTTGAGGTTGTGTCCGACGAGATAGCAAAGGGGTAGAAGAGGAGCCCGTGGCGAGCTTTCCCAAGGGTGTGGTTGTTGAACTCCTTGGCTAGTTGTTTGTGGCCTTCCACTTGAAGAGATGGATTAACGGAGGTCGCAAGGCAACTGAGATACTCGAATATGGAGTAGTAGCTCTGAATCACGTTCCAGGCCACCGTCCCTCCGGACCCGGGACCCGCCCACCCGCTCAACTGCGTGCCTATCTGTAAGTAATCCGGAAGCAACGGATCATTCCGAATGAGCTCGTTATGCCATCCCTTCGTGACATGGAACTCAAGCCGCTCGGCGTCTGCTTGAGCAGAAAGGCATTTCTTCGCTTTTTCACCACGAACTTTGTTAGCAAGCAAGAACCACTGGAAAAGAGTCTCTATTCTGTATCGCTTCTTCTTGACGGTCTCTCGATCTGCGTAGTGAAGTTTGATGAGCCAGCAGAACTTGTCGAGTACGTTATGAAAAAACAGGTAGTCAATGAATGATGGATCGCGCTCCAGAACAAGACTGTCCACGGAATCGAGCGTTATGAAATCGTGCTTGCTTTTGTAAGTCGGTTCATCCATTGGGAAGTTTAGGCCCTCGACGTACAACAATGTTCAGTCCGATCCGCCTAACGCCCCAAACCCAGCTTGGAGTGCCTTATAGGACGCCCGCGAATGCGGGGGCGGCGCTGGCCTAAGTCCTGCATAATACGCCGGTTGCCACAAGCGTGCGTTCTTATCATGGCGTTTTGTGCGGGTCGGCATAGCGCGTAGGGTGGGTCCTCTGGACCACCATCCTCCGGAGACACACAAGAGGAAGATGGCTGCGCAGCAGCCACCCTACGCTGTGGTCTCCTGACTAAGCGCACTCGGTCAACGGGTTGGTGGATTATACGAGCAGAAGCGAGACCTTGCACGAAGATTGCGGCCGCCTTGTGCGTGGCGCGCCCCGCCGATAGAATAGGATAGGAGCGAGCATCGGCTTCGCGTTCCGGGAGGGTCCTTGTGTGGAAAGGAGACGTGCCATGGCGAAAACGGCGTCGAAGGCGGGGAGCGGCGAACCCGACAGCCCCATCTACGTGGCCATCAACATGTCGAAGGTGGCCAACAATGAGGAGAGCGTGCAGTTGATGCACCGGGTGGGTCCGCGCGTGTGCATCACGACGGCCAGCCACCCGGGGTTCGTGGGGTTCCAGGCGAACCTCCAGACGGGCGCCCTGCCTCTGGCCGGGCGGTACGGCGGCGCGCGGGTCCACATGGAGAAAGAGCTGAACCCGATCCGCAATTACCAGTACACGATGTGGAAACGGTGGCAGGACCACGACGCGTTTCACGTCGAGCAGTTCCCGCGGGTCTTCGAACTGTGCGGCGCGTGCCTGTCGATGGTCGTCGAGGGGCCGTGGGAACCCGTGTGCCGGGTGGTGGCGGCCCGGATGCCGGCGATCCGTTCGATGGGGCAGATTGCCGACCTGGCGGGCGACATCCAGCAGGGCAAGGAGTTCGTCCGGTTCGCGACGCCGCAGCGGTGCGTGGCGATTGCCGAGCACACCGTGAAGCCCGGCCGCGAGAAGGCCTTCGAGGCCGGGGCCGTGGCGACGATGGAGGCGCTGGCCGCATCGACGGGGTTCCTGGGATACATGATTCTGAAGCAGATCGGGGTGTGCGCGATCGGCAGTTTCATGCTCGACCCGAAGTCGATGGGTGAGTCGCTCGAAACGCTTGGGGCCAACCCGCCGAGCGACCCGAAGCCGCTCTTCGCGACGCCCGACGCCATGCCCAGCCCGCCCGAGTACCTCATCCACAGCGAGTGGGAAGCGCCGGAACTGGCGCAACTGGGGTTCGCGAAGGTGCTGGTGAACCACGACATCCGCAAGGTCCACGACGACGCCGTCATGCCGCACCTGGTGCGGGGCCCGTACATCCTGTTCTTCGCGCCGATGATGGAGGAGCCGGGCTGGCGCGCGAGGCTGGCGTGAAGCCGGCGCGCGGTGGTTGGACCTTTGCTTGACACGTCCTCTCTTCGGGGCTAGGGTGGTCGCGGTCTGTCGGCCCCCGTGCGAACGATTATCCGCAAGACCTGCCGCTCGGGACGCGTGTTGAACGAACAGGAGGCCGCAGGCCGTCCCGCGTGTGAACCGTTGGTGTTGCCGGCAGGGGGGCATGAACCCGAGGAGGTGTCCGATGAAGCGTCGTGAACTGCTGAAAGTAGGGGCGGCCGGGGCGGGACTCGTGGTCCTGCGGTCGGGGATGCTGATGGGCGCAGACGCCCCGAGCAACAAACTCAACATCGCTGCCATCGGCGTGGGCGGCCGCGGCGGCGCCGACATGAACGGCTGCAAGAGCGAGAACTTCGTCGCCCTGTGCGACGTCAACGAGAAGAACCTCGAGAAGCAGGCCAAGCGGTTCCCGAAGGCCAAGACGTACGTGGATTGGCGGCGGTGCCTGGAGCAGAAAGACATCGACGCCGTCATCTGCGCCACCACCGACCACACCCACGCCTTCATCAACACGTGGGCGCTGAACCGCGGCAAACACGTCTACAGCGAGAAGCCGCTGGCCAACTCGGTGGAGGAGGCCCACGTGGTCCGCGAGGCGTTCCTGAAGCAGAAGGGCAAGGTGGCCACGCAGCAGGGCACGCAGATCCACGCCTCCGACAACTACCGCCGCATGGTCGAACTGATCCGCGGCGGGGCCATCGGCACGCCGAAGGAGGCACGCGTCTGGTGCAGCCGCACCCCCAAGGGCGGCGGCTATCTGCCGGAGGTCACGCCGATCCCGAGCCACATCCATTGGGACCTGTGGGTCGGCCCGTCGCCGATGCATCCGTATAACCCCGGCTACGTGGGCGGGTGCCTGAAGTGGAACCGGTTCTGGGACTTCGGCAGCGGCCAGATCGGCGACATGGGCAGCCACATGATGGACATGCCCTTCTGGGCGCTCGACCTGGGCATCCCCACCACCTGCAAGGCCGAAGGCTCCATGCCCCGCAGCGAAGCCACGCTGCCCCTCTGGCTGACGGCCGAGTGGGACCATCCGGCCAACGACTGGCGGCCCGCGGTCAAGGTCTACTGGTACGACGGCGGCAAGAAGCCCGGCATGCCGTCGAAGGTCTTCAACCGCGACGGAATGTTCAAGGGCGTCATCTTCAGCGGCGACAAGGGGTACATGATCTGTGATTACGGGTACCGCATCCTCATGCCCACCAGCGGCGACATGACACACTACAAGGCGCCGAAGACGGAGAAGGACCTTATCCCCAAGTCCAAGGGGCACCACCGCGAGTGGATCGAGGCCGCCAAGACCGACTGCAAGACCACTTGCAACTTCGATTACGCCGGCGCCATGATCGAGCATAACCTGCTGGCGCTCGTGGCCTACCGCGTCGGCAAGCCGCTCCAGTGGGACTCGAAGAACCTGAAGGCCACCAACTGCCCCGAGGCCGACAAGTACATCCGCAAGACCTACCGCCAGGGGTGGACGCTGAACGGATAACAGGCGAATCTGAAATCTCAGATTGCGGATCTCAGATCGCAGAGGACGAATGACAACCGTAGGCCGCGGCGCGCCGCGGCCTACGTCTTGCGCAGGTCAAGCCGCAGGCGTCGCGCGCTGCACGATGAACTCGACGATGGGCGCCGGGTCCTTGAGGCTGTGCGGGTGGTGGCCGCAGCCTTTCTTGATGATGACCCGGATGGACCCGCCGAGCGCCTTGTAACGCTTCTCGACGACGGCGGTGTTCTCGGCAACGGGCACGACCTCGTCGGCGCCGCCGCAGACGTGAAGCAGGGGGATCTTCGCCCCGGCAAGCGGTTCGAGGTTATCGACGGGGTTCTTGCCGTAGGCGAGGGCCTCGGCGTCGGACGTGAACCCGTACGCCTTCTTGCAGGCACGCCAGGCGCCGGGGGAGACCTTGCTTTTACCCTTGCCGCCGGGCCAGGACTTGAAGTCGCACACGGGGGCGTCGGCGTAGATGCAGGCGACCTTGTCGGGGTTGGCGGCCGCCCAGTTGAAGATGATGAGCCCGCCTCGACTCATGCCTTCCAGCGCCGCTTTCTTCGCCAGGCCGTGCTTCGACGTCAGGTACTTGTGGAAGGCGTTCCAGTGCGCGACGGCCTGCGGGCTGCCGAACAGGTTGGCCACGTCCATGTACACGAGGTGGAACCCCTTGGCGAGCAGCGCGAGGTCGGTCTGAGGCTCATGGGCCCAGAAGCGCGCCCGCCAGATCCACGGCCGTCCGGCGGCCGCCTGCTTCGGTGCGACGACGTAGCATTTGCGGCCGTCGTGCGTGAAGGCGTACCGGTCGTATCCGTGCCAGACGGTCTTGGTGCCGGGCAACGGCATGGCGGTGGTGTCCGGCTGAGTGGCGGCGGGGGCGAGCGGCGAGAGCGCCAGAAGAACGAGGGCTGCGAGGCTTCTTGCGGTCATTGCGGGTCCTACCTCTCAGAAGGCGCCCCGCCGCTTGCACAACGGCCTTGAGCACCCGGTTGGTTCGCCTACGCGCCGGCGACGGCTTCATCTACCATGTCGCCGACTTCTCGGGGCTCGGGTGGCGTGAATGCAACCCCGCGCCGATAGCCCTATCCCAGGGCCAGAATGCTTTCGACGGAGATGTCCTCGTCGATGGCCTTCCAGTGGATGCCGACACCGCCGCCGATCAGACGCCACTGCTTGCGCTGTTCCTCCGTGGCGTCGCGCAGACGCGGAAACCACTCAAGCGGCACGGTGATCTGACGTCCGTCGGCAAGCGTAATGCAGAACGTATCCTCGCCGAAAGCGACGTCGGTTGCCAACGGTTCAACCTTAACCCCCGAAGTGTTCATGCCACCGCTCCTCAATCTCGGCTCGACGCCTTGACACGAGGCGCCGGATGACCGTCAATTCGTGGCTTCGGAACCCGCGGTTCCGGGCCAGCGTCGGACCCTTGAGCCAGAATTTCGCGTACTTCTCCGCCTTCTCCACGTGCACGTGAAGGGGCTCCTGACCTTCTCGGCTGAAGAAGAAGAACCTGAAGCCCTCCCGCTTGAAGACAGTTGGCATGTCAAGCACCCCGCAGCGCTGTTGCTGCTCACCTCCCAAGTATAGCAACAGGAACGCGCGTCGGCAACGTTGGAGCAGCCACGGTCAGCCCGTCGCCGCCGCCACCGTCGCTTCGGCTACCATGTCGCCGACCTCGGTGGTGGAGTGGCCCATGCGGCCGGCGGACTGGCTCTCCATCCTGGGCGTGACTTCCATGATGGCCTTCTCGACGCGCTCGCCGGCCGCCACGAGCGCCTCGTCGCCGGCG
>CAZIJC010000153.1:0-10617 GCA_964539385.1 uncultured Anaerolineales bacterium
AGATGAGCCACTGCCGCTTGGCCGCGTCGTAGAACAGTTCCGGCGCCCAGGCGTTCCGGGCGCCGGCTTCGCCCTCCATGACGGGGATGCCTTTCTGCTCGGACCAGTGGATGAGGTCCTTCGACGAGGCGTAGCCGATGAGCATCGGCGTGGTCCAGGTGGTGGTCCAGACCATGTGGAAGGCGCCGTCGGGGCCGCGGCGAAGGCACGGGTCGCGCATCAGGGGTTTGGGACCGACCTTGGGTGCCAGAAACGACTTGCGGCCGAGTTCCGTCCACGTGTAGCCGTCGCGGCTGTAGGCCAGGTGCAGGCCGTCCGCGCCATTGCCACGAAACGAGGTGAACAGGTACCAGCCGCTGGATTCCGTTTCGGGCTGCGCGGCAACGAGCGAGCAGCAGGCGGCGAGTGTCGCCAGCGCTAGGACGGTCGTGACACGTGCGGTATGCAGGTGGTACCTCCCGTTCGAGTCCAGACCGATCCGCGGGGCAAGCCCCGCGGCTAAATGGCGTGCAGCCTACCGCTACTTCAGTTCCTTGATGCGGATGTTCCTGAATCGGACCTCCAGCGGTCCGCCGCCGTGGATCTGGACGGCGATGACGCCGCGCCGCGCGATCTTGGCGTCCGGTTCCGTGTAATCGACGGTCGTCGCGCCGTTGATTTTCAGCCGGATGTGCGGGCCGACGGCGTTGACCTCGTAATCGTTCCAGTCGCCGGGCTTCAGGGCCTTCTTGATTGTCTCTGGCTTGGGCCCGGCGAGGACCTTGCGGCGGCGGGCCTCGTCGTAGAGTTTGCCCCACCACGCGCCGCCCACGTCGGCCTGGTACCCTGCGACCTCGTGCGAGTTCGGCACCCGTTTCGAGCGGAACTGGACGCCGCTGTTGGCGTTGTTGGGCTTCAGGCGGATCTGGAACCGCAGGATGAAGTTGCCGTACTCCTTCGTCGTCGCCAGGAAGTCGTTGTGCCGGATGCCGGGGCTCCGGCCGACGAGCATCCCGTCCTCCACGATCCACAACTTCTTATCGCCCTCCCAGCCCTCGAGGTCCTTGTCGTTGAAGATCGGCACGAAACCTGCTTCCTTCTCCGTGTCGGCCGCCGGGTCGGCGGCGGGCGCGGTACCGAGCGCGCCTAGCAAGACGGCGCCGGCAAGCAGCACGCCAATCAACGTCCGAACGGTTAGCATGGTCAGCCTCCCTTCCCTGTGTGGAACTTACTCGACCCACACACTGTACGGCGCCGACTTCTCCTCGTCCAGCGTTGGGTGGCATAGTCATCCCGCAGGGCGACCATGCCACACGGCATGGCGCGGGGGCAGGTCGGAACATGGTCACTCTGCGGGCTGACCATGCCACCCGCCTCACGGTCGCGGCTTGGAGGGTGCGCTGCGGGGCGCCAACTCCTTGTCCAGCACGTGCCGCCACGACCACGTGCCGTCCCATTCGTAGTGGTGGACGCCGTCGGTGTCGCGGTACCGTTTGGCGTTCTTGCTGTGGTAGGCGGCGCGGAGGCGGGTCTTGGTAATCTGGACGACGAAGAAGCCGTTCTCCGTCTGGCCGGTGTTGATGACCGTCAGGGGTTCGCCCTCGGCGCCGTCCGGCTTGTACCTGCGAAGGCCGGTGCCCGAATGCCCGTGCATGTACGCGACGACGTTGTACGGGCGGACGGCTTCGTAGAACGTCTTCCAGTCCTCCTTGTGCCACCAGTCGGTGTCGAACCCGCAGTGGGTCAGGATGACGACCGGCCTGCGGCTGTCGCCCACGTTCTTTCGGAGGTCCTCTTTCAGGAACGTGAGCGCCCCCTGCGGGTCGTGCCAGACGGGGTTGTACCTGACGTCCGGGTGCTGCTTGTCGGCGGGGTAGATGTTGCACTGAACGAAGTGCACCTTGCCCCAGTCCCAGGAATGGTGGAGCCCGTTCTCTGAGAGGGTTGAGATGAGTCCCTTCCGGAGCCGCTCGGCGTTGCGGGCCTTCAAGTGCGCCTGGACGCTGAATCCGAAGCGTTCCTTGCCGACCGGCGGCCCGTCATGGTTGCCGTATCCCTCGAAGACCGGGTACGTGATACGACCGTCGGTGCCGTCGAAGCCAAAGTCCTTGACGAAGAAGGCCCACTGCGGCTCGGTCTGGTTTTTGCCCTGGAACCGGCGGTCGCCGTCGTCGATGAGATCGCCAAGCACCACGACGCCGCGCGGCCGTTCGATGGGGTCGCCGCCCAGTTGTTCGGGCCAGGCCATGCCGGCGATGACGTTTATCCGGTCGATGGTCGCGCGGTCGCGCTCGTTGCGGTCCTCGTTCTCGAAGGCGTCGTAGTGCGAGTCGGAGGTGGCGATGAACGTGACGCCGGTCGGTGCGTCGGCGGCGCCCCGCGGCCCGTCGGTGGCCACGCACGACGGAACGAGCATCGCCAGGCAGACGAGCGGCAGCAACAGGCGCAAGGTACGCATGAAAGACCTCCTTATCGGCCGGATATGCGTCCGGTCCTACCGTCCAAGTTGTTTCACGGCCGCGTCGGTCGAGAAACGGATGTACATGGCGAGCGGTCCTTTGCGTTTTCTGGCGTCCTTGGCGGCAGCCCGCAGCGCATCGAGGGCCGGGCGAGCCTTCTCGCCGAGCAGTTGGAGCGTGCGTGCGGCGTGCAGGGCGATGTTGGCGTCCTCGGCGGCGAGTTCCTTGGTCAGCAGCGGCATCGCCTTCTCGGTTCTGCCCATGGCGGCCAGGGCGCCGGCCGCTTCGATGCGGACGTTCGGCGCCGGGTCGGCAAGCGCCTTGGTGAGCGCGTCGGCGGCGGGTGCGGCGCCGGCGGCCAGGGCCCGGAGGCCGACGGCGGCCCAGTAGCGGCAGGCGGCGTCGGCGCCAGCCAGGAGTTCGACTTGGCGCGGGAGCGCGTCGGGGCCGCGGCCGACGAGGTCCGCCGCCTCGAGGATCCGCTTCTGCGGGTACCTGTCGGTCTCGCGCGCCATCTGGTACGGCGTGGCGTCCTCGGACCGCCGCCACAGTTCCACCTCCGGCAGGAAGGCGACGTCGCGGGAGTCGGCCATCCATCGAGCGTGCAGCCGCCGCATCTCTTGGAGGGCGGCTTTGTGTTCGGGCGAGTCCGCCAGGTTGTGGAGTTGCTTGGGGTCCTTTGCGACGTCGTAGAGTTCCTCGCGCGGCCGCGTGGGACCGGCGTAGTGGAGTTGCGGCCCTTTGAGTTTCCCCTCGGCGGCGAGGCGTGTGATCTCGTTGCGGATTTCGCCCTGGTCGGAGTAGGCGCTCGGCTGGTTGTAGGAGAGGTGCGGCATGTAGTTGCGGATGTAGAGATATCGCCGGTTGCGGACCGAGCGGGCCAGGTCGTACGCCTCGTCCACGCGGTCGCGGTGGCCGTACACGCAGGCGCGCGGCTCGCCCGCGGCGGGGCCGAGGAAGGCAACGCCCTGCATGTACTCGGGGATCGGGAGGCCGGCGAGGCTCAGCACGGTCGGCGCGAAATCGACGAACGAGACCAGTTGGTCCACCGTCTCGCCGGGCGCGGCGGGGGCCAGGCGCCGGTACTTCTTCGGGAAACGGATGAGCAGCGGCACGTGGAGGCCCGAGTCGAGCACCAGCCGCTTGTGGCGCGGCAGGCCGGCACCGTGGTCGGAGTAGAAGAAGACGATGGTGTCGTCGGCCAGACCGTCGTCCTGGAGTTCCTTGAGGATGCGGCCGACGCTGGTGTCCATCGCGGTGATGCAGTCGTAGTAGCGGGCCACGGTCCGCCGCGTGACGGGCGTGTCGGGATAGTACGGCGGCACGGGCGCCTTGGCGGGGTCGTGGCGCTCGTGCGGCGTAAGGTGCGACTGGACTTGCTTCTTGAACTGGTCGTACGACCAGACCATCGACCGCGACTGGTGGGTGACGGTATCGTTGAAGACGCTGAAGAAGGGCCGCCCGGCCCCCCGGCCGCGCCAGTGGGCCTTGCCCGAGCACTCGTCCCACGAGGCCCGGATGATGGCCGGCTCGCCCGCCGTATTGTAATCGGTCTTGACGTTGTTCGTGCAGTAGTACCCGGCGGCCCGCAGGTACGAGGGGAAGCCCTTCATCTCGGGCGGGATCGGCAGCCGCGACCGCAGATGCATCGTGCCCAGCGACGAGGCGTAGACGCCGGTGATGAGACACGACCGTGTGGGAGAACAGACCGGGGCCGTGGCAAAGGCGCCCGTGTACCGGACGCTCTCGGCCGCCAGGCGGTCGATGTTCGGCGTCCGGGCGTACGAGTCGCCCCAGCATCCGAGGTTCGGGCTCATGTCCTCACAGGTGATCCAGAGGATGTTGGGCCGGAGCACGTTTCGTTTGCTCGCCCGGGCGCAGGCTGGCAGTGCGGCGGCCAGAACGGCGCCGAGCGATGCGGCCCCCGTCGTCCGGAGGAACCGGCGGCGTGTTACGGTTCGGTCCGGACGACGGCATGTCATGGCATTCCCCTTCTCTGGTCTGGCGAGGAGGCGGCTGCGAGCCCGCAAGCGCAGCTCCGGGCCGCCGCCTCCGGTCACGATTTCGTTCGCTTCGACGGCTTGACGACGGTCACGATGACCCTTCGGTATCGCGTCAGCGGCGGCGTGCCGTCGTCGGTCACCTCGCAGATGACGTGGACGGTCCGGCCCAATTGTGCGTCGTCCGGCACCTTGAAAGAGGCGTCCTGCTTCTCGGCGTCCTCGATTGTCACCTTGCCGCCGTAAGAACTCGGTTCCTTGTACGCCCACCATCGGAAGGTCAGGTTGTTTCCGTCGGGGTCGGTGGTGCCTTTGGCGCTGAGAGTCACCTTCGCGCCCGGCGCCGCCTCGATGTCCTGGGAGTGGGCGAGTTCGACGGCGGGCGGGTGGTTCGCCTTGCTGCGCGGCTTGACGCACCAGTCGGCGCGGGCGGCCCAGTCATTCTGGAAGGCCTCGGCCCATCGCCAGATGGGCTTGTTGAGGTCGCCGTCGTCCTTGGCGCCGCGCCAGACGTTCCCGGCGCCTTTCTCCATCTCGAACCGTCCGCCCCAGCCGCCGTAGGAGGGATGCTCCAGGCTCCTTAAACCCACGCGAATCTGGTGCATGAACGACGGCGAGTCGCCCTCGGAACGAAAGGCGCCGTCCTTCGATTCGTACAGACTGCACAGCGGGCCGTGGCCCTTCAGGATGTTGGCCTCCATCCAGGGCTTCTCGAAGAGGGATTTGTGCGGGGCGGGGATAATCCGGTTCCAGCGGTAGGCGATGCATCCGAACTGGCGAAAACTGCCGAGCACCTGAACGTCCGGCCAGTTCGGCTGGATGTACTGGCGGAACGTATTATCCTGGTCCAGGATGATGTAGACGACCGCCTTGCGTGAGACCTTCTTCATCTGGTCGGGGTGCTTGTGCTGGATCTTCCAGAGGGCGCGGGCGATGGTGTTCGTTCCGCCCCACGCCTGAAGGTACACGGGTCCGGGTGCGGCGTCCAGGAGCACCTCGACGATGCGCTCCGAGCCAGGCGTGTCGGCCCCCATCTCGCCGACGTTCGCAATGTTGCCGATGGTGATCTTCCCTTTGAGTTCCTTCGGCGAGGGGAAACCGGGCGCGTGGGTCTTCAGGTTCTCGTAGACCTTGGCGTACTGATCGATCTGGTCCTCGATCCACTTTGTCCCGGCCCACTTGTGGTTGTCCCAGTGAAACTTGGAGGCGGAGTAAACGATGCCTTCGATGTCCCACTCGTTGGCGTACATCAGAAAGCGGACCATCGAGCACCGGTCGTCGATCTCGCCGTCGGTGGTGGCAATGATACGGGGGCGGTCGCCCCGCTTCATCGCCGAGCAGGCGCTCGAGACGAAAACCGCGCAGCCAAGCAACAACGCCACAACCGCAACCATCGGAATCTGATGCAGGTCGGCGTGTTTCATGGTATCCCTTTCGCGAATAGGTCCGCAGCAAAACCCCGCGCACCCACCAGCGCGGTCGCTGCCGTGCGAGGCCCACTCCGATAGGTCCGAACCGCTTCCGAGGGGCGCAGGTTTCGCTCGTAACCCCGGAGCGAGCGCGCCCGGCCGGCGCGCGGCACAGCCGGTTTGACAAATAAGCCGTGGCACCCATCATTTCAAGCGCGGCATTAGCCGCCGCACTGGTCCGGCGCGTTGCTGTGCGCCCGAATGATCTCGACCAGGCGCCGCGTTTCGGCTTCCGGATCCTCGGCCGCGCAGACGGCGCTGGAGACGGCGAGCCATCCCGCCCCCGCCGCCAGGACCTCGGCGGCGCCGGCGCCCGTGATGCCACCGATCGCCATCATCGGCAGGCCCACCTTTGCCGCGACCTCGGCGGCCAGGGCCGCTCCCGGGACGACCTCCTGCGGCTTGGTGGAACTGTGGAACATGGGCCCGCACCCGATGTAGTCGGCCCCGGCCTCAGCCGCCGCCAGCGCCTGCCGGAGGCTGTGGGTGCTTGTGCCGACGATGCGTTGGGGGCCGACGATCCGCCGGGCCTCCTGCGGCGAGAGGTCGTCCTGACCCACGTGGACGCCGTCGGCCGCCGCCAGCACCGCAACGTCCGGCCGGTCGTTGACGATCGCGAGCGCTCGCGCCTCATGGGCTGCGCGGCAGACCTGCCGCGAACGCTCCAGAAGCGCCCCGTCCGGCATCTCCTTTTCGCGGACCTGGATGGCGGCCGCGCCGGCGGCCAGCGCGCCGCGGAGCACCTCCTGCCACGGCCGGCGGCAAAGCGATTCGGTCACGAGGACGCACAGCCCGCCTGCGGCCAGTTTGGCGGCGGGGTGTGCGGCCTCCTCGAAGCGCTTCTCCAGGTCGTACGCCCGGTACCGGAGCTGCTCGACGGTCGCAGCCACCCGGGCATCGACCGTCTTGGAGTACTCCTCGACGGCCCGCAGCGCCTCGGTCAGGCGCCGGAAGGCGGCCCGCGCGACGTCGGCCGTGCCGTCGCGGCGGGCTTCGGTGTCGGTGGCAAGTGTGGTCCCGATGTCGCCGGCGGTGTCGCGCGCAAGGAGCAGCTGCCGGGCATCGAGCCGTCCGAGCGCCTCTCGAAGATCGTGCCTCGCGCCCTTCAGCGCCTCGGCCAGGTCGGGGCGCTCCAATGCGAAGCGTGCGGCTTCCTCGGCCACCCGCAGCGCTTCGCGCGCCCGGTTGGCGTTGGCGTCGAGGACGCGGTAGACGTTGGTTTCATCGCGATCGTTCATGGGCGCATCACCTGTGTGGCATCTGCCGGCTACCCGCCTGGCGAGCGGGGGGCAACCCGGCGCGCCGGATTGTACCGGCCGGCGACCGTTTTGCCTATTGCCTGATTCCTAATCCCTGCCTTCCCGGCCTGCGCGAGAAAGCGCGTCTTCCGAGTCGGCCATGATGGACGCGATGCCTGGAGCGAGTCGTGCCTACCGCGCCCCCTGGTCGATGTCGGGCGGCGCGGGCTTGAACTCGACCTCGGCCCACGGTTTGACCCGGCCGGCCTCAAGGAGCACGGCCGTCTTGCCGCCGCGCTCGAGGGCCGCCTGGCACTTGCCGTCGGAGCCGAGATGCACGACCTCCACTTCCTTGCCGAGCGTGACGCGGGCGCTGGTTTCCGACAGTCGCTCCACCTCAGGCGCATCCTTGCCTTGACGGTGCGGCACGAGGACGACGAGCCATTTCGAGAGGCCCGCCGGGCCCAGGAGGCGGAGCCACTTGGCCATCTCGCCGCCGTCCCACGTGCCGCGCTGCAAGTCTTTAGGGAGGTATGCGCCGAAGTATTTCTGTTCGTACTGCTTGCCCTTGGTGTTCCGCAGGTCGGCGGACTTGACGTTCTTCCAGCCCCACTGGCGTTTCTCGATCTCCAGGGCGGGCGGTCCGAAGATGTGGGCGGTCAGGTCCACGTCGAGTTGGCCGGGGAACGTGAACGCCGCCCCGTTGCGCTTGATGTCGCGGCCGAGGACGTGCAGGTTCCAGCCGACGGGTTCGGGCGAGGCGATCTCGTCGCGGATCACCAGGTAGTCGGCGATCTTCGATTGGCCGGGGTCGTGTTTGACGAGCATCGTGTACCGCCGCATCGTCCACGCCTTCTCCTGGGGCAGCCGCGTCTCGGGATATTCCCATCCGGGCCTGGTCGTCAGATGCGGCTCCATCGGGACGTGGTTGATGACGGTGGTGCGCTCGTCGGCGACGAAGACGTCGGCGGCGTCGCTCGTGGCAAAGGCGCGGCGTGCGGCAACTGCCACGGGCCGCTTCCCGTTCATGTCGGGCCGGTTGTGGATGGCGGCGGACCACGGCCGCGGCGAATAGTGGCACGCATAGTCGATGGCCAGCGGCACCCCGAGCGAGCAGAAGTGGAACGAGAGTTCGTCGCCCTGGAAGTGGTTCCGGGCCGGCCCCGCCTTGATTGTCACGAACGATTCTCGGGCGTTGTCGTACGGGTTTGCGCGCAGCATCGCCCCGAAGCCGTAGAACTCGCGGCTGGAGATGTCGAGTGCCCCGGCCCACTTGTTGGGGAACTTTGCAAGTTGCTCGGCGACCTTCTCGTCCACGCCGCGATACAGGTCGGCCATGCCCTGGAGTTGCTTCACGTAGTTGCCGGGATGCGTGTCGCCGATGGGCGCCTTCTGGCGCGAGCCGTATCGCGGATCGGTCGGCGTGTGCAGGCACGCCAGATACGTGGCGACTTGCTTGATGCGCGGCCAGTCCTTGAACGGCTCTGCGGCGCCGGCGTCGCGGAGGCGCCTTGCGTTCTCGACGACGCGGAAGAAGAAGCCGGAATAACTCAGGCTCTCGGCCCACGCGCCGCCGGGGAACGAATCGCGCATCAGGTTCTTTCGGGTTTCCCGGACGCCGTACTCGACCCAGCGCCGCGCGTGCGGGTGGTCGGGCATCGCCAGGCCGATCTCCAGGGGAACGTGGTACATGTCGGTGTGAAAGTTCGGGTTGCCGACGTTCCCCCACCCCTGCTCGGGTCCGGGCCAGTAGTCGGGGTTCGTGAACTGGTAGGCCAGGACCGCGAGGTCGCGGCTCTTGACGGGCCCTTTGGGCACGCGGATGCGGCGCGGGAAGGTCGTCGGGTTCAGCGCGTGCTTGTTGAAGTAGTCCAGCCACTGGTGCGCGAACCCGTCGCGGTGCTCGGGCGCGTCGCTGTCCCAGTCCAGGATCCATTCTCCGAGGATTTTGTTGAGGGGCGTATCGGCGTGTGAGCGGACCATGCGGCCGAGGTTCTTGCGGGTTTCCGGCGGGCCGAGGATGATGGCCCAGGACCGCCGGCCGGCGTCGGTGGGTATCCGGACCGTCACGCGGCCCGGTTTCCCGCGGTCGCCGTGGACGTGGAGGTTCTGCGACGCGAGCGAGACGCCCCCGCCCGACCGCCACTGGCTTCCGCGCACGGCAGCCAGGCCCACGCCGTGGTCGGCCCCGGTCTTGTAAATGAACGCGAACGGCCCGCCGCTGAACCAGATGTCGCGCCAGATCGGGCCCAGCGTCGCGATGGGGTGCTGCGGCGGCTCCAGGGTCGTATCCTCGGCCTTACCGTCGGGTTTGAACGTCCGGGCGTTGTACGTGTGGGGATGGTAGACCAAGTCGGCGTTCAGGCCGGACAGGTCGAGCGTGATGGCGGTGCCTTTGCCCAGCGTGTATTCGTCGCGGACGTTGATCCACGGGTCGGACGCGCGGAAGTCGAACAGGACCTCGTACGCCCGTGCCGCATCCTTGAACCGGAACGTCCGCTTGAGGATCGACCGCGCGGGACCGCGAATGTACCACGCCTGCTCGACGCCGGTCGGTTCCACACCCTTCGGCCACCGGAAGGCGCCCATCGTTCGCTTCGCGCTGCCTGTGCGCATGGCGTTGATCGGAAGCGGCATCTTCGCGTCGAACTCCACCTCGTAGGCGCCGTTGGCGACAACGGTGCGGCCGCCCTTTTCGGTGATCGATACGTGCGGCCAGGGTGGCGGCGCCGGCGCGCCGTCGGTCACGGTGAAGGTGATCGATTGGTTCTTCTTCAGCGACGTCTTGAACAGGACCCTCAGTCCGCCTTTGTGCCGGGTCCGGAGAAACTGTGCCGGCACGACCTGCGGCTCGCCCGGCTCTTTGCCGTCTTTCTGTTGGACGGCGGCGACGAGCCCGAGCGTGCCGAGGTCGGGCAGGGGGAGTTTCTTCAGCGTCAGGTCGTGGGTCAACCACTCGTCGGTCCAGTTGCGGCCGAGGGGTTCGGCGATCGTGAAGCGTGCCAGTTCGGCGCCCGCAGCGACCGACGCGAGGCCGAGAAAGGCCAGGAGGGCGAGTGTGAACTTCCGCATCGTGCTTCCTCCCTTGTGCTTCGCGAGCGCCGCTTCAATGGTATCGGAATCGGCGGCCGGCGAGAAGGGCTAATCGGCCGGCGATTACTTCGTTGACCGCCTGCGGACCGCAAGGTAGATAGTTAGCCGGCGGGCTTCTCCCAGTACGGCCCCGTATGGGCCCGCCGCGCAAACACGTGTTGAAGAAGGGAACCGCCCATGCAGACCGACATCCGCGTCCGCGAGGTCCGCTCGTTCAAGGTGCCCACCGCCTGCCGCACGCCACTGAAGTTCGGGGCGGTTGTCGTGGAGGAGACCTTCACCGGTTACGCGAAGGCCACCGTCGAGACGCGTGGCGGCAAAACGGGCGTCGGCTGGGGGGCCATGTTCATCATGGACCTGTGGGCGTGGCCCGTCTCGA
>CAZIJC010000154.1:0-10560 GCA_964539385.1 uncultured Anaerolineales bacterium
CCAGCCGCCGCTCGCCGCCCGAGACCACGATGCGAATCGGATCACGCGGACAGCCGAGGCCGATCTCCATCTCCGGGCACACCGGGCAGAACGTTACGTGCCCGCGCAGACGCTCGGCAAACGTGCCCGAGATGACCGCACCGTTGTAGCGGCAAGGGGCGAACCCCAGACACTTGCTGACGACGACGCGCGGCTTCGCAAACTTGCCCATCGGTTCACGCTACACGAAGACGACCAACACGAGATACGCAACACCTGAGTGCACCGAGACCACGAGGACGGGCACAAGCAGCGACGCCACGGCCTTGCCTGCGCCGCCGAACCGATCTCAGAGTTCGCCCTGAGCGTACTGCTGGTATCGCTGCTCGACCCGTCCGGCCTTCACGTCGCCGGAGTGAACCAGGATGGCAACGCGCTGGGTCAGCGATTCCCCCCTGGCGAGCGTGAACTTCGTGCCGCTCCTGGCCCGCTCGCGCCGGGGACCGAACGTTCCGTAGTTGCGCGTAAGCCACTTCGGCGGCGGGCCGCTCGCCGGGTGGACCAGCACCGCCAAGCCTTCGGTGGCGCCCTCGACCGAGTTGGCGTAGTCGACCCACCTCGCCTCTTTGTTGCAGGTGCCTTTCTGGTTGACCCCGCCCTCGCTACTGGTCATGGTGCCACCCTTGTCCACGGAGAAGGCCGGGGCCATGCGCACATACGGCCAAGCGTAATGCACGGCGTCGCTGGTGAACGTCACGTCGCCGTAGGAAGACGTGACCTTGAAGACAAGGTCCAGCAGATATTCCCCGGCACCCAGGGCGACGACACGCAGCCGCCGAGCCTCGTCGAGAACGGGCGTCTTGCGGTCCATCTCCCACAGGAGCCTGGCGTTGACGGTCGCCTGGCGGCCCTCGATGCGCGGCGGATCCATGCTCACAAAACGGATGCGGTCCCGGAACGGAGACGCTGTGTCCTTCTTGTCGACGCGGCTGTAGAGGGCGTTGTAGAAACTTGCCTGCCGCTGACCGGCCAGTTGCACCGTGTCCGCGAACCAGATGGACCGGTGGTGCGGGTACGGATTCGTCCGCACGACGGTCATGACCTTACCCGAAGGGCTGCGCGGCACGATGTACGGCAGGTCGAGGTCCGCGCCGTAGTGAAAGGCAAACGCCTCCTTGCCGCCTATCACCACCCGCAATTGCCCTTTGGCGTCGTCACGGTCGACCGTCACCTGTACGGCCCCTGTTGGCGTGCCGCCAAGAGCCCCGACAACAGGACTTGCCAGCCAGACCAACGCAACCAGTACGGTAGCCATTCTCCGCATGGCACTCTCCTTGGCGTCACTCCCAGTCGCACGCTAGAGCGTTTCCGGAATCTGGTACGGTTTCCGCCGCGGACGGTCGAGGTACGTGTTGGCTTCGGCGTCGTCGGTGAAGACCTCTTTGGCCGGGTCCCAACGAAGTCTGCGGCCGAGCAAGCGGGCGATGTTGGCCAGATGGCACACCGTGGCAGAGCGATGGCCGATCTCTACGTCGGCAACGGGCTTGGCCCGACTCTTGATGCAAGCCGCCCAGTTCCCCCTGTGGCTCTCGCCGCCGCCGGCGGCGCTCTTGAGCGCTTTCTCGGCAATCTCGGGCGGATCGGACCTGAACTTGCCACGATCGATGGTAACCGTGCCCTTCTCTCCGATGAAGATCGCCCCGCCCGCCGGACCTTTGCCGAGTTCCATGACCACGTCGCCGGGATAGCGGAAGAAGACCTTGGGCACGCTGCAGGCCTTGTCGAGCCGCGGGCCGGGTTCCGTCTGTCTCGGTGGGCTCAGTTTCTCGCCCTCCGTCCAGACCTCGACGGGCCCGCTCTCGTCCATGTTCAGCGCCCATTGAACCTGGTCCAGGCCATGGGAGCCCCAGCCCGTCATCTCACCACCGGAGTACGGACGGAACGAGATCCAGCCGGGCTTGGCCCGCGGCTTGTACAGGTCGACGTGATACGGCACGACATCTGTGGGGCCGCACCACATGTCCCAGTCGAGCCCTTCCGGGACCGGCTGGCCCGAGAAACCGCATTCCCACGGGCTGGGGTAGTTGTGGGCGATGACCTTGCGCACCTTACCGATTCCACCGGCGCGGACCAGTTCGCACCCGATGCGATTGGCCGCCAGCGACCGCTGCTGGCTGCCCACCTGGAGGACCCGGCCGTGTTTGCGGACGGCCTCGACCATCTTGCGGCCCTCGCGGATCGTGAGCGTCATGGGCTTCTCGACGTAGACGTCCTTGCCGGCCTGACAGGCGTGGATGGCACAGAGGGCGTGCCAGTGGTCGGGCGTGCCAATGGTCACCGCATCGACCTCCTTGAGTTCGAGCATCTTGCGGTAATCCTGAAAGGCCTTGGCCTTCGCCTTCTCGCCAACGGCCTTGGCGCGCGGCAGGTTCACGTCGGCGGCAGCCACAAGTTGGCTGTCGGGCACGCCGAGGATCCCGCGTCCCTGGCGACCCACACCGATGCCGCCTATGCCGATGCGCTCGCTCGCCCCGAACACGCGCGAGGACACCACGTACGGCGCCGCCGCTGCGGCCCCGACTGCCATGGCGCTGCGCGCCAGGAACTGCCGTCGCGAGAGTCTGCAGTCATCCATCATGGCTCGATCCTTTCGTTAGGAAGGCGTCCGATGCAATCCAGCACGAACTGCTCTAACCCCGCGGCGTCCCCACGCAGGCGGCATAAACGACCGACTCCTCCTCGCCGTCCACGCCCGCGAGCGCGTTCATCTCATCGTCCAGAAACGCCCCGATCATACAGGCGCCGAGTCCGAGCCCCGTCGCGGCCAAGTGCAGGTTCTCGGCCAGGTGGCCCGCGTCCAGGTACACGTACCGCAGGGCCCGGTCACCGTACTTCCGGGCGCTTCGTCCCCAGATGGCGGACCAGATAAACGTAACCGCCGCCTGGCCGACCATTCCCTGGTCCAGACACGCCGCCTGCGCGGCCGCAGCCACGTCGTCCCTCGCAGCGACCCGTGCGAGACGCTCATCGGGAAGTTCCCAGTGATAGACACCCGCTTTCACTCCCTCGACCCGCGCCGCACACACGTACGTCTCCACCGGATACAGCGCCCCGGCCGACGGTGCCGTTCGAAACGGCCAGTGTCCCGGCTGCGTAATGCCCTGCGCCGCCCAAAGCAGCAGCATAAGCGTCTGCTGCGGCATCGGCTCGTCGAGAAAATCACGCCGGCTACGGCGGCTCCGCAAGACCTTCCACAAATCCGCTTCCGCCAACGTATCCGGACGCTCCAACGAGACGACCGGCGATCCCGACTCGGCGTAGGATTTATACGGGCCGACGCTTTTCTGCCAATACGGATCCCTCGGCGGCATGGCGTCGCGGCGGTAGGCCGTCCCGTGCTGGTAGTCGTGAAGCAAGGTCATCCGAGACCTCCCTTCTCTTTCCCCCGCGCGGTTTACGGTATCCGGAGACGGCGGGCGTCCGAATCTGCCTGCGCCTTGGCGTCGCGAGCCTCCCAGCGGAGGCGGCTGAAGTCGATCCGGTTCAACAGGTTCGGCGTCAGGCCTCCAAGCCCCGGACGGACGAGCATCGTGGTCGTGTAAACGTAGATCGGAACGATAGGCACCTCACGAAGCAGCAGGCGCTCGGCCCGCGTGAGAGCGGCCGTCCGCTTTGCCGTATCGGTCTCGCGCGCCGCCTCTCCGATGAGCGCATCGTACGCGGCGTTCGACCAGCCCGTCTCGTTGTTGCCCCCGCCGGTTACGAACATGTCGAGGAACGTGTTCGGGTCCACGTAGTCGCCGTACCATCCGGCGCGGGCGATCTGATAATCGAGTTTCTGGGTCATGTCGAGAAAAACCTTCCACTCGACCTGCTCGATCCGCACGTCCAGTCCCAGCCGTTCCCGCCACTGCTGCTGGATCATCTCGGCAACCGGCACGTGGCCGAGCCCCCTGTTGACGAGGATCGAGAGTTCGCCGATACCCTTGCCACCGGCGTGCCCCGCCTCGGCGAGCAGCCGCCGGGCCTCCTGTACGTCCTCCGGGAGGCCGGGCACCGCGGGATAAGCGGCCATGCCGGGCGGCACGAGCGCCGTTGCCGGCCGCTCGCCTCCGCGCGTCGCCCGTTCGATGATCGGCTCTCGACTGATCGCCAGCGCCAGCGCCCGCCGCACGCGCACATCGGTCAGCGGCTCCCTGGTGCAGTTGAACCGGTAGAAGTACGTGCCGAGGTCCTCCCCGTGGACGACGTCCGTGCGTTTGCCCGCGTCGCGCGCCGCGAGCAGCGGCTGGCGCGCCAGCGACGGCACGACCGTCGTCAGGTCCACGGCCCCCGTCTCGTAGGCCAGCAGCGCCGTACCCTCCTGCTCGAAGACCCGGACCTCGATCCGCGCCAGCGCCACGTTAGCGGCGTTCCAGTAGTACGGGTTCTTCTCCCACCGCATGCGGCTGCGGAACTCCCAATCGACGAGGTGGTACGCACCGTTCGAGATGATGTCCGGCGGAAACGTCCAGCGGTCGCCGCATCGTTCGACCACGCCGCGGCGAACAGGCAGGTAGGACCCGAACGCCGCCAGATCGAGGAAATACGCGGTCGGCTCCGCGAGTTCAACCGTCAGTTGCCGCGGACCTTGGGCGCGGATGCCCACCGTTGAGAAGTCCGCCTTTGCCGGGTCCTTCACCGCCGCTTCGAAGTAGGCTTTCGCCCCGCGGATGGGATACAGCATGTAGGCGTAGTCGGCGGCCGTCTTCGGGTCGAGCACACGCTGCCAGGACCACGCGAAGTCCGCCGCCGTCACCGGCCGGTCGTCGCTCCACCGCGCATCCGGCCGCAGGTGGAACGTGTAGGTCTTCCGGTCGTCGGAGATGTCCCACCGACACGCCACCCCCGGGCGCGGTCTCAGGTCGGCGGGGTCGAGAACCGTCAGGCCCTCGAACAGGGCGGCCGCCACCCGGTGATCGTTCAGCGCCGTCATCTTGCCGGGATCGAGCGTCGCCACCTCCGGGCCGCTCGTCCACACAAGGTCGGCCGGGGGACCCCGCGTCCGATGGGCGAGCACCACTACGGCGACCACGACGGCTGCCGCCACGGCAAGAGGTGTGAGAAGCCTGCGCATCCGGATCCGTGAGCCTCGTTCGAGGCGTCCCGAGCCCCCTGGTGTCGCCGCACACTGCGTCACCCCGCAACGGGAACCAGCCGAGGATTCGACGCTGGCCATCTACGGCGCGGCATCGCCTGCGGCTCCCGACGAGGCGCCGGCGGCGACAAGGTCCTTGACGGTGGCTTCAATGCCGGGCGGCATGGCCGGCCGCTTGGGAATCTGCTTCGTCTTGACCAGTTTCTCGACCCATTCCAACAAGGCCAGTTTCTGCATCACGACGTCGTCGGTCGCGACGAAACCGGCCTTCAGGCCGGTGATCTTCTCGAGGGAGGCGTTCAGGTCGGCCATCAGGTTCGTGTCGGCGACCGGCGGCATGATCCACACACACAGCGTGGCATAGGCCATCAGCAGGCTGCTCTTGCCTTGCGGCCGGCGCTCCCGTGCGTAGGCCCGTTCCAGAGACCGCACGGCCCTGGCCAGGATTTGGGCGATGATCGGGTCCGAGGCGCTCATCCGGGTCACGATCTTGCCGATGCCCGGCGCCAGCACGTCGTGGGCGCGTTCATGGTGGAACTGCCCGAGCACGTCCAGCAGTTGCAGAAGTGTCGCCTTCGACGTTTCGGTATCGAGCACTTTCTCGATGCTCTCGCAAATCTCCGCTTCGAGCCGCGGCACGACCCGTTCCGTGATGATCGGAGCCACGAGGGCCATCCCTTTGGCCGCCCAATAACGCGAAGCCGGATACGGATCCTTCTCCAGGGCGGTCCTCAAAATTGGGACGCCATCCAGCGTCCGCAATTGGGCGACGGTCATCACCCAATTGACGCGGGCCTCCTGGCTGATGGCTTTCTTCTCGGCGGCCTTAAGGGCAACGATGGCCTCTGTGCCGAGCGTCTGGACGAACTCCGGCGTGCGGCTGCCGCCCCCGGCCTCGTAGAGGATATTGTCGCGTGCCACCACCATCCCGCGGCGATCGGGGTCCGTGTTGGTCACCATGGCCTTGACGGCGGCTCCGACCCACGCGCGGATTCGCTGACGGTCGGCCTCCGTCATGTTCGCCTTATCGCGGAGGTCCTCGATGCTGCCGGCCACCTGAGCCACGCTTCGGGCCGCCAGAAGCAAAACCACCAGCACCGCCACCGAAGCGAATCGTCTCATGAAGGCCTCCTTATGCCGGCAGGGCCCCGCACCGCCCCCGGTTTTCCGACACACCGCTCCCCCTTGGTCCGATTTTCCTTACCGTAATGCCTGGCCCTGAACCTGTCAAGCCTTTTGCCGCACCCCCGTGGGAAGGGGTGTGGCAACGATTTTTGGCATGGGACGATTTCCTGCGGCTTGGCCTCTGTGGTGGTTGTAGCGTCCGTACGGACGCATCCTGGCCGGCGCCGCCGCCAACGGCCGCCCGTACGGGCGATACAACCGGCTGCGCTCGCCAGAAAAACTTGCCACACCCGACTATCCTGATTGGGCTCATACGAGCCGCGACAAGAATAATACACGCTCCGAGCCGCAAGAGCGGACGCGGTGCGAATGGGTGTCCCCGGAACTGCGCGGAACTGCCCCTGGGAAATGCCGGAACAATCCGCTGCCGGGGGCGTTCACTCGCATAGGCAAGGGGGCACCGGGAGGAGCAAGCGTATGCCGCACCGTCTCAAACGTCGCGAGTTGCGTGTGCTGCTCGCGTGTCTTGCGGCAGCGCTGGTGCTTGCCCAGGTTGCGGCTGCGCCGAGAGATCCAAGGCAGCGGCCGGGCGGACGCAAGACTCCCCCGCTGCTCATCATCGGGCAGAAGGCGCCTGACGTCGAACTGCCGCGCCTCCTGCTGACCAAGACCAAGGACGGCAATCTGCTCGGGAAACTGAGCGAGGAGAAGGTCAAACTCTCGGCGGCGTGGTCCAAGAGGCCTGTCTGCATCTTTGCGTCATCCTACACCTGACCGCCTTTCCGCCGCGTGGCTCCGGCCATGCAGGCCTTGTACGAGGCGTACAAGGATAAGGTCACGTTCTTGTTTGTGTACACGCGCGAAGCCCACCCCGTGAAGGAGGGAAAGGAAGGCGGCGCCCAAGCCCGAACCCCGAAGGAGATCGGCAAAACTACCACGCTCCAGGAACGTGCCCTGGCCGCCACGGACTGCCTCCGGGGCCTGAAGTTCACGCTGCCCGTCCTCATCGACACCATGGACGGCCAGAGCTGGAACGCGTTTCACGTGCGGCAGGCGGCGACGGCGGTCATCGACGTCGACGGCCGCATCGCCTTCCACAGCAGCGGCCCCAGCGGCGCCAGGTCCAAAGAGGCCGAGAAGGCCCTGAAGGAACTCCTGGCGAACAAGGGCAAACTCGGCGCCGACGTGCCGCGCTCCGAGGCAACCTCGGACGCCGCCGCCGACCGGCCGACGAAGCGGTAGTTTTTTGTCACGATCCTGCTCGGCCGCACGTTGCGACCGCAGAAACCGGGACCGAAACCCAAGAGGCGGAGGAGCTAAGCATGCTGTCCCCGGAACTCCCCTGGGGACACGCGTAACCGCCTGCGTTTTGGCTTTGGGCTGAAGGATGCTCACCCTTCGAGATGACGATACCACCTGCCGGTCGGCGCGCGCCAAAACCGGATGAGCCCATTCGCCTCAAACGCAGTCAACCCCTCAATGGCGGGACAAAGCTACTTTGTTAACTCGGCAGCGGCTTTCCAAGGGCGCCGGGCACGGCCCGTACGGACCGCGCGGCAGTCAGGAATGGCCGCAGCACGACGGTCTGGGGGCGGGATCAGCGTCCCTGGTAGGTCCACCGCGGATCGGTTTGTTCCAGTTCCTCCGGTCCGAGGGATTCGATATGTCCGTCGCAGAACAGGACGTTGGCCTTTCCAAAGTGCCTCAGGGCCTGCCATCCCTTCCAGTCGCCCTCACCGGGAAACGCCGCTTGCCAGTTGCTTATGGCATCCGCCTGCCCCCTCAGGCTCGAGATGAAGTACTTGTGCCATGGATCCAGGGAGCCCGTCGTGTAGTTCGCAACCAGGTCCCAGCCGCCGTAATCGAGGACGTAAAACAGTTTGCCGTCCACGCCCGTGACGGTCGAGCCGTCGCGTCTCGAATACGTGCCGAGGTTGATGGCGTAGTCGCCGTAGTAGCGGCTGAGCCCGCCGGTGATGGTTGCCTTCATCGTGGCCGGATTCCACCGGAAGCCTCTGCCCGTAGCGCCGGCGCGTACCCAGCCCCCGCCTGAGGAATTGCCCGGGCTGGTCGGATCCAACTCATCTTCCTCGTATTCGATTTCAATCGTCTTGCCGTAATGGTTGGTGCGCTCAGGGTTCTCCATCCCGCCCCAGTCCTTAACGACACATTCGCCGCAGATGTAGAAGTCGACGATGAACCGTTTTCGCATCGACCACGTGTTCGACCCGCTGGCCTTGATGATATCCACCTTGGACGGATCGCCTTCCTCGTTGTAATGGATATTGAGTTCGAGGTCGTCATGGCTGGTCCTGCCCGTTCCACAGTCGTCCACCTTGTAGTTCATGTAACCGCCGTGCTCCGTCCGCTTAACCCATGGGTGTCCGCCAAGGGGAATGCTGTGCGAAAAGTCGCCGCGCTCGTGCGATCCCGACCCCTGACCAGCATCCGGCCCAGAGGAACCTTTCTGCAGGTAAATGTAAAACTCGAAGATGGCGTCCCGGTCATCATCGGTTGGCGAAAAGGGGTTGCCCGACATATTCCGCTCCCAGGGCGAGGAGTCCGGATCCCAATACTGATCATCGCCCTCCCCACCCTGCGACCCGCCCTGGCCCTTGTTGGCGGCCCACTCCTCCATGGCCTCGCGGCTGTAGCCCCACGCGCCCCGCGTCGCGCAGTGAAACACGGTCTCGTCGCCTTCGACGTACGGCCACAGGTAGCGCATCCACCGCGTGCCGGTCAACAGGGCGCTATTGTTGTCGGCCCGCCACTGGCCCTGCGCCTGGTAGATACGGAACAGATTGGTCTTACAGCGCGTCATGTGGGCCGCCTGCCAGGCCGACGACGCCACCGGAACCAGCAACGCCACCAGCAAGGCGATCATCGTGGTCACCACCAGGAGTTCGACCAGCGTAAAGGCACAGGCGCTGCGCCCGGCCGGCATCCGGTTTTCCTTGCTCCCGCACATGGCTGTTCCCTTCCGTTTCGGCGTACCCAATGAAAACCTCAAATCTCAGATCTCAAATCTTATTCGCCCGTCCCCTGATCCATGCGGGCGTCTCTACTGCCGCTGCCGCCTTCGCTCGCGCCACTCGTAAACGGACCGTGCGGCGGTCAACGCCTTTCTCCGCATTCGGCCAATCGCCTTCTGTCGCTCCTCCGCCGAGGAGGCCGGATCGTAGCCGAACCTCAACGACACGAGTTGTTCCACAGCGCGGACCGCCCGTGCCTGGACCACGCGGTCCGTCTCGGTCTCGGCCACTTCGACAAGCAGCGGCACGTCCTTCAACGACTGCCGCCACCTGAGACTCGTTATGGCCGCAGCACGACGGTCTGGGGGCGGGATCAGCGTCCCTGGTAGGTCCACTGCGGATCGGTTTGTTCCAGTTCCTCCGGTCCGAGGGATTCGATATGTCCGTCGCAGAACAGGACGTTGGCCTTTCCAAAGTGCCTCAGGGCCTGCCATCCCTTCCAGTCGCCCTCACCGGGAAACGCCGCTTGCCAGTTGCTTATGGCATCCGCCTGCCCCCTCAGGCTCGAGATGAAGTACTTGTGCCATGGATCCAGGGAGCCCGTCGTGTAGTTCGCAACCAGGTCCCAGCCGCCGTAATCGAGGACGTAAAACAGTTTGCCGTCCACGCCCGTGACGGTCGAGCCGTCGCGTCTCGAATACGTGCCGAGGTTGATGGCGTAGTCGCCGTAGTAGCGGCTGAGCCCGCCGGTGATGGTTGCCTTCATCGTGGCCGGATTCCACCGGAAGCCTCTGCCCGTAGCGCCGGCGCGTACCCAGCCCCCGCCTGAGGAATTGCCCGGGCTGGTCGGATCCAACTCATCTTCCTCGTATTCGATTTCAATCGTCTTGCCGTAATGGTTGGTGCGCTCAGGGTTCTCCATCCCGCCCCAGTCCTTAACGACACATTCGCCGCAGATGTAGAAGTCGACGATGAACCGTTTTCGCATCGACCACGTGTTCGACCCGCTGGCCTTGATGATATCCACCTTGGACGGATCGCCTTCCTCGTTGTAATGGATATTGAGTTCGATGTCGTCATGGCTGGAGCTGCCCGTTGCCGTGTCGTCCACCTTGTAGTTCATGTAACCGCCGTGGTCCGTCCGCTTAACCCATGGGTGTCCGCCAAGGGGAATGCTGTGCGCAAAGTCGCCCCGCTCGTGCGATTCCGATCCGTCACCGGGATTCACCCCAGTGGAACCCTTCTGGAGGTAAATATAGAACTCGAAGATGGCGTCCCGGTCGTCATCGGACGGCGAAAAGGGGTTGCCCGACATATTCCGCTCCCAGGGCGAGGAGTCCGGATCCC
>CAZIJC010000155.1:0-10537 GCA_964539385.1 uncultured Anaerolineales bacterium
GGAGCACCTGGATGAGGACCTGCGGCGGGGGCTGGTCGAGTTCCTCGATCATCTGTGCGACCGCCTCATAGTACCGCGGGCTGGCCGACAGAAGCAGCGTGTTGGACGTGGCTTCGGCGACGATGGCCACCTCGCGCTCCAGGATGTACTGCGACGTACCCGCGCCGTCGGCTCCGAGTTGCTCTTCCAGCAGTGCCCGTTCCTGGTCCAGGAAGTTCGTCAGTGCCGTCTCAATGTCCGGGGCCTGGGCGTTGCGCAGCCGGTAGACCTCGGTCAGGCGCTCGGCGGCCGTGCTCTCGTCGAGTTCCTGGATGACCTTGCTGGCCAGTTCGACGTAATGTTTCGTGCCGCCCACGAGCAGGCTGTTGGTTCGGATGTCCACCGTGACGGTCAGTGCGACGTCCTCGGCGGAACCGACGACGGCGGTCGGCCCTTTCTCGTTGCCCTCGGTCGGTTTCAGCGTGTACTCGATGGCCTGCTTGCCCCCGGCCGCGCCGCCCGTCTGCTGCATCCGGAACAGTTCGTTCAGCACCGTTGCCATGGCACGGGCGTCGGAGTTGATGAGCGTGAAGACGCGGATCTCGGCCGTCCGCGGGCTGGTGGAATCCATCGCCTTGATAAGGCTCTCCAAGAGCGGCATGTTCTCGAGCGGGGCCGAGATCACCAGCGAGTTCGATCTCTGGTCCGGCGTAATCAGCAGGCCTTCCTGAAGGGCGCTCGTGATCAGTTTGCCGCCGTCCGCCGAATGCGTGACGAACTGAAGCAGCGCCTGGCGATTCGGGCTGGTCGCCGTCAGCGGCGTGGGCTTCTGGTTGAGCGCGTCGTTGAGGATGGCGGCCAGTTCGGTGGCGTCGGCGTTCTCGAGCGTGAAGACGCGGATCTCGGTGACGCGCGGCACGCTGTCGGTGTCGAGTTCCTTGACCAGTTCGCCGATGCGTTTCTGGTCCGACGGCCCGGCCTGAACGACGATGGCGTTGATCCGTTCATCCACGCTGATGCCGACGGTCGGCCCCGCCGCCGCCCCCGGCATCTGGTAGAGGCTCGTCAGCGTACCCGCGACCTGTGTGGCGTCGGCCTTGGCGAGCGGGAAGACCTGGACGGTGGTGCCGGGCCTGTCGGGCTCGGCGTCGAGGCGGTCGATGATCGACTCGGCCAGTTTCATGTCTTCGGGGCTGGCCGACACGATCAGGGAGTTCGTCCGGACCTCCGTCACGATGGTCACGGGCTCGGCCGGCACGCCCCGGGTGGCGCGTTGAGCGAACAGTTGTTCGAGGGTCGGCTGGAGCACCGTAGCGGTGGCCTGCTTGAGGTAGAAGATGCGGAACTCGTTGGCCGCCAGGACCTGGTCGGTATCGAGTTCGCGGATCATCGCCTCGATGGCGTTGAAACTTTCGCGGCTGCCGGCCACCAGCAGCGTGTTGGTCCGGGCATCGGAGATAACGCTGACGGGCAGCATGCGTCCGGTGCCGCCGGCGGCGATCTCGGCGGCGCGCTTGGCGTCGAACAGTTGCTGCAGCGTGGGCGCCAAGCGGGTGGCGTTGGCGTTCTTGAGGGTGAACATGCGGAGGTCGCCGAGGACCGAGAAGTCCTCGCTGGAGTCGATCTTGCGGATGATCTCCTCCAGGACGGCGAAGTTCTCCCTGCTGGCCGAGACGATCAGCGTGTTGGTCCGAACATCGACCGTGATGGAGACCTTCTCGCGGTCGGCCAGCAGTTGATTGGCCCCCGCCGTAACCATGCCCGGTTTGTACAAGCCCTGCGTGATGAGGCCCTGAAGCATGGTGGAGATTCGCTGCGCGTCGGAGTTCTGGAGCGGGTACATGCGAACGATGCCGGTCTCGTCCGGCGGGGCCACGTCCACCTTCTTCAGCAGGCCCGTGATGAGCGCCAGGTTGTCTTTGCTCGCCGAAACGATGAGCGCGTTGGAGAGAGGGTCGGTCTCGATGTCGACGCGGTCCTGCGGCACGGGCGTCTGGCCGGGCAGCGTCATGCTCTGGAGCCGCGCCGCAAAGAGGCGCTGAAGCGTCGGCCCGACGAGCCCGCAGTCGTTATGCTCGAGCGGAATCACAACCAACTGAACCGACGGGTCCTGGAGTTCGACGTCGAGTTTCTTCAGCAGCCCCTGGATGACCTTCGTGTCGTCGGCGTTTGCCGCCACCAGCAGGGCGTTGACGCGCACGTCGGGCAGAATGATGGGCCGCTCGCGCTGAATGTCCACCGTCCGCGCGGCCTGGTAGCGCTGCGTGAACAGGTTCTGCAGCGTCGTGCTGATGGTGCCGGCGTTGGCGTGGGCGAGCGGGAACAGTTGAATCTGTCCGCTGATGGCCGGGCTCGCCCCGTCGAGTTGCTCGGCGAGCGACTTGGCAAGTTGGAACCCCTCGGCCGACCCGCCGATGAGAAGGCTGTTGCTCCGTGCATCGGCCATGATAATGACGCGCAGCGCCTCGGCGTCGGCCGCACCCAGCGTTGCAAACCGCTGGACGCGGGCGTCCATGAGTTGCTGCAAGACGGGGCCGATCATGGTCGCCTCGGCGTTCTTCATGGGCACGATGCGGATGTCGCGCATCGCAATCGGCTGCTTGGCGTCGAGGCCTTTGAGCAGCGTGCCGATCATCGCGAACGTCTTCTCGGAGGCCGAGACGACCAGGGCGTTCGTCCGCGTATCGACCTGGACGGTGGGCACGTCCTCGGGGCGGGCGAACTGGGCGTTCGGGCCGGTGTACAGGCCGTCAATCACGCCCTTCAGGCGTGTGGCGTCGGCGTTGACGAGCGGAATAATCTGCACGACGTTCAACGAGCCCGCCCCCGGAATGTCCATCGTCTTGATGACGTCGGCGATGAGCGGCATGACGTCGCTGCGGGCCGCCACCACGATCGCGCTGGTGGTCGGGTCGGCCTGGATCGTCAGGGCCGGGCGCGCCTTGGGCACGTCGGTGACGTTGACGCCCCTGCCCTTGTCCAGGACCGTCCGAAGGCGCGTGACCTGCGTCTTGAGGCCCTCGGTGCCGGCCGTCGGGGCACTCTCGCCGAAGACCGCCTGAAGCACGGGCGCCAGGCGCGCGACGTCGGCGTACTTGAGGCGGAACACGCGGACCTCGGTTACGATCTTGCCGGCGTCGCGGTCGAGGTCCTGGATCACGAGGTCGGCAAGGGCCAGCGATTCCTCGATGCCGCTGAGGACAAGCGAATTGGTCCGGAGGTCGGCCGAGACGTTCAGCGGATTCGTCAGGGCCTTGCCGGTGACGCTGTCGGGCTCGGCCTTGCCCTCGACACTGGTCTGCTCTTTGCCCCCCAGGCGCTGGCCCTGGGTGAAGATGTCCGCGAGGATCTCGGCGACGGATTCGGCGTCGGCGTTCTTCAGGTGCACGACCCGCACCCTGGTGCCCTCGGCCAGCGGCACGCGGTCGAGTACCCCGACGATGGCCGCCATCGCCTTCAGGTTGTCGGGCGTCGAAGAGATGAGCAGCGCGTTGGACCCCTGGGCGTTCACCAGCGTGGGGTCGGCCGTGATCTTAATCGGCTTGGTCAGGTCGAGTTCCGGGATGACGCGGCCGTCGGCGCTGCGGACCTTGAGCAGACGGACCTGTTCCTGCAGGGCCCGTGCTTCGGGCGTGACCTGGGCCGTGGCGCTCGGGCGCAGCATCTCGGTCAGCACAGTGGTCAGCCGCGTGGCGTCGGCATGCTTGAGCGGAATGATGAGGACCTCGGTCTCGGCAAAAGCGGGCTTCTTGTCGAGCGCCTTGATGATGGTCTCGACCTGGTCGAACATCGGGCCTCGGGCCGTCACGATGACCGACCGTGTGCGCTCGTCGGCCTGGACGTTAAGCGGCTCGTCCGGGCGCATCTGTCGGACCTGGTTCAGCATCTGCTGGAGAACGGGCATCAGTTTCGTCGGCTGGGCGTTTTCGAGCGGGTAGATGCGGAACTCCAGTTGCGGCGCGACCTCCTCCTTGTCCAGTTGCTGGATCAGGTGGTCAACCTCCTCCATCTTCTCGGCCGTCGCCGAGATCACCACGGCGTCGGTGTTGGCCAGCGCCGTGACGGTTACCTGGTCCTCCGGCCGCGCTGTGACGCCCGGCACCGCGCGGTACAGGGCTGTCAGCGCCGTCGCAATTCGCACGTTGCTCGTATTCTTGAGGGCGAAGACCTTGTACTGCCGCTTGGCGTCGGCCGCAGCGGCGTCGAGCGCCTCGACCAGTTTCTTGATGATCTCGTAATCCGCGTCCGATGCGTTGATGAGGATGGACCGCTGCTGCGGCAAGACAGTCGTCTCAACCTTGCCGCCCGTCGGCCCCTGCCGGCCGGGCGCACCGGGCGCACCACGCGATCCGCGAGGGCGGTACGACGGGGTACTGCTACTTCTGCGGACGGGCGTGACGGAGCGTCCCGCCGCTTCGCCGAAGATCTGCTGGATGGCCTGCTCCACCTCCGTCGGGTCGGCGTGCTTGAGTGTGATGATCTTCAGTGCCCCGCGCTGCGGCTGCATCTCCTCGATCTGGGCCACCCACTCGGAGACCTGCTTGAACATCTCGTCGCTGGTGGCCAGAACGATGGCGTTGGCGCGGGCGTCGGACGAGACGGCGAGCGGGTCGATGCTGCGTTTCTCGCGTGTCGCAATCTGGGACTGCTGCCGGTACAGGTCCTGGACCATAGCGGCGACGTTCGGCGCATCGCCGTTGGTGAGCGGAATCACGCGGACCATGGCGGCCGAGGAGGTCGTCGCCTTGTCGAGGTCCTTGGCCATCTGAACGATCTTGTCCACGCCGCTCGACGGGCCGCTGATGACCAGGGCGTTGGAGCCCTTCTCGGCCGAGACCGTCACGGTCTGCTGGCCGCCGGTCGAGGCGCGCGTGCCGTAGCCGCTCGCTCTCGCCGTCGCGGTGGTCGAGGACTTGGCCATCTTTTCGAGCACCGGCGCCAGGTCCTCCGCCTTGGCGTTTTCGAGGATGAGCATCTCGGACCGCAGGCCGGCGGTGGCTTCGGAGTCGAGTTTGGCGAGCAGGTCTTTGACCTTCTCCATGTTCTTCGCGTTGGCCGTGACGATGATGCTGTTGGAGACGGGCTCGGCCACCACGGTCACCAGATCGTTCGGGTCGATGGTCCGCCCGGTACCTCGCTGTGGCTGGAAGGCCTGGCTGACGGCCGGCGCGACGCTGGCGGCCTGGGCGAACTTCAGGGGAATCAGCACCGGCTCGGCCAGGCCGCCCGGACTGGCCGTATCCAACTGGGTGGCCAGTTCGCGGATCTTGTCGAAGGTCGCGTCGTCGGCGCGCACCATCAGCATCCGCGCGTCGCGGTCGGCCTCGATGACGACGCTCGAGCGCGGCCCGCTGCTGCTCATGCCGTAGGAGCCAAAAGGGCTGTACCGGCTGCTTCGGCTGCTGCGTTGACTGGAACCGAACACGCGGTTCAGGACCTCGGCCACGGCCGTCGGGTCGGCGTTGGTGAGCGGGATGGTCCGCACGGCGTACTGATCCGACGGGGCAACATCGAGTTGCTCGATCAGTTTGGCGATCTGGTCGTGGTCCTCGGCGCTGGCGCGGACGATGAGCGAGTTGGAACTGCTGTCGGCGTTGATACGGACCTGCCCGGTCGTGGTCGATTGTCGTGACCAGCGGCTCCAGTAACTGCCGCCGCCCGACGACGACGTGCGCTTCTGGACCGTCGCCTGAAGCGCCGACGCCACGTCCGTTGCGTTGGCGTACTCCAGACGGTACACCTTCACGGTGACCTTGTCCTGGGTCTGTGCCTGGTCGATCTCGTTGATGACCTTGGCGATGAGCGTATGCTTCTCGACCGGTGCCGAGACGATAACGAGCCGGCCGGCCTCGTCGCCGGTTATCGTGACGCGTGAGGCGTCGGTCGCGCCGGACGCGGCGGGCCGGCTGTAGCGGCTCGCGCCGCCGGCCCCGGACGGCGACGCAAAGATCTCCTTCAGGGCGGTCACGACGACCTGGACTTCGGCGTTCTTGATGGGGTACGTCTTGACGAGCGGCGTGCCGACCTGGCCGGTGGCCTTGTCGAGGTTGGTGGCCATCTGCATGACCTTGTCCACCTCGGCGGACGGGCCGCTGATGACGAGGCCGTTGGACCCGGCGTCGGCGCTGACGACAACGGGCGGCTGCCCACCCGCCGTGCGCCGACCCGAGCGGCCTGTGCTTGTGCCGGTCGCAGGCGCGGCCGCCGATTGCACCATCTGCTGGAGCACGGGCGCGACCTCCACAGCCCTGGCATTCTTCAGCAGCATGAGTTCGGTTCGGACGCCGGCGGTCTTCTCGGCGTCGAGTTTGGTGACCAGGGCGCGGACCTTCTGGAGGTTCGCCTCGCCGGCGGTCACGAGCAGGCTGTTGGAGACCGGCTCGGCCACGACCGTGACGGTGTCTGCGGAACTGGTGCGGCGTCCTCGCGGCGTCTCGAACGCTTGGCCCACGGCCTCGGCCAGGCTGGCGGCCTGGGCAAACTTCAGGGGGATGAGCGTCGGTTCGCCCCGCGCCCCGGCACTGGCGACATCCAACTGCTCGGCCAGCGCCTTGACCTTGGCGAAGGTCTCATCGTCGGCGTGCACGACGAGCATGTGGGCGTCGACGTCCGCCTGGATGACCAGCGTGGGGGCCACCCGGCTTGAACTGGATCCCCACTGGCGCCGCCGCAGCGAACTCGTCAAGAACACCAGATCCAGCAGGTCCTCCACCCGTTGGGGGTCGGCGTGCTTCAGGGGAATGAGCCTGACGGTGTAGGTCTCGGCCGGGGCCACGTCGATTTCCTTGATGAGCGCCGCGATGCGTTCGTGGTCCTCGGCGCCGGCGCGTACGACGAGCGAGTTCGACGACTCGTCCGCGCTGATGCGAACCTGGCCGGTCGCCTGCGAAGGGCTGTATCGGCTGTATCCGCCACCCGACGAGGAGGACGACTTCTGGAACGTGTTCTGGAGCGCATCTTCCACGTCACCGGCGGCGGCATGCTTGAGGCGGTAGACCTTGACGGTGACCTGGTCTTCGCTCTGCGCCTTGTCGATCTCGTCAATCACTTTGGCGATGAGTGTGTGCTTCTCGGCCGCCGCGGAGACGATGACGAGCCGCCCGGCCTCGTCGCCCGTGACGCTGACGCGGGAGGCGCCCGCGCCACCGGCGGCGCCCGTGCTCCTGCCGGCGCCCGACCGGGAAGCGAAGATGTCCTTCAGCGCCGTGACGACCGTCTGCACGTTGGCGTTCTTGACGGCGTAGGTCTTGACGATGGCCGCAAGCGTCTGGTCCATCTCGTCGATGAGTTTGGCGATCTTGAGATGCTCCTCGGCCGACGCCCGGACGACGACGGAGTTGCTGCTGCGGTCGGCGCTGATTTGGACCTGGCCGGTGCTGCTTGCTCTTGTTGCACTCCCAGTTGCACTGCGTCGCGCCCCGCCGGAGGCCGATCGCCCGACCGTCGCCGAAAGCGCCGTGGCGACGGCCGAGGCATCGGCGTTCTCGAGCCGATAGACCTTGATGGTGATGTCGCCGAGACCCTGGGCGTCGTCCATCTGGGTGAGGACCGACTCGATGAGTTTGTGCTCCTCGGCGGGCGCCGACACGATGATCATGCGTCCGGCCTCGTCGCCGGTGATGATGATCTCGGCGTCGAGGACCGTCCTGGCGGATCGTTTTCCGGCGGTCGTGGTCTTGGTGGCGCCGCCGAACACGTCGCGCAGCGCCGTGACGGTCGGCGCGATCTCGGCGTTCTTGACGGGGTACATGCGGATGGAGGTGACGGCGGCCATGCCCGACTGGTCGAGTTCCTCGATGATGCCCGCGACGATCTCCATCGCGTCCATCGGCGCGGTGACGATGATGGAGTTCGTCTGCTTGTTGGCCGACACGTTGACCATGGAGGCGATATCGACCTGGGTGATGCCCTGCTTGGTCCGCAGTTCCAGCACCTGGCGGATCATCTCAACGCGTTGCTGCTGCGGCTGCTGCGGCGTCGGGCGGCCCTTCGATGACGAACTGCTCGGCTTGGGTTGTGGCTTCGGCGCGGACGACCGCTGGACCGCCCGCTGGAACAGTTCCTTGAGGTTCTGGGCCACCTCCGCGGCGTCGGTGTTCTTGAGAGGGAAGATGCGGACTTCGCTGACGACCGTGGGAACCTGGTCGAGTTGCTTGATGAGCATCTCGACATCCTCGAAATCGAGCGGCTTGGCCCGGACGATGACGGACCGGGTCCGGAGGTCGGCCACGACACTGATGACGGGCGGCGGCGCCGGGGCGGGCGGCGCCATCTGCTGGCCCTGCTGGCCCCGCTGCTGGCCACGCTGAGACGCCTTGGGTTTCGGATTGAACAGTTGGTCGAGCGTTTGGGCAACGGTCGCGGGGTCGGCCTTCTCGATCTTAAAGACCCGGAACTCGGCATCGACGTCCATGGAAGTCAGCATGAGTTCGTCCACGAGGTCCTGGATGTAGTCGAGTTCCTGGCGGCTGCCGGAGACGATAAGCGAGTTGGAGTTCTTGTCGACGGCGATGGTGACGCCGGGCGGGGCGGCGGCGGTGTCCGCGTCGCCGGGTTCTTGCGTGCCGGCGTCGGCGTCGGGCGCGGAGACTTTGCCGGGGCCTTCCACGCCGACGGGGCCGGATTCTCCTTCCGGCCCTTTCGTTGCTTCGGGCGCTTCGGTGGTCACGGTCACCTTGTTGCCGGTCATCTGCTGGTAGACCGAGCGGAGGACCTGGGCCATTTTCTCGGCCTTGACGCTCGTGAGCGGAATCACACGGACGCGGTACGAGTTGTCCGCGGCGGCCTTGTCGAGTTTGGTGATAATCGGCTCGATGACCTTCAGGTCGGTCTCTTTGGCGATGATGGTGATGGCGTTGGAGAACTCGTCGGCCGAGATGACCGGCCTATCGCCCTTACGGGTCTTGTACATATCCTCCAGTTGAGCGGCAACCTCGACGGCGTCGGCGTTCTCGAGCCAGACGTACTGGACGTCGGCCTCCGGCACCGCAGGCGCCTGGTCGAGGCTGTGGAGGATCTGCTCGATCAGGGCGAAGTGCGACGGCGTGGTCGAGATGACGAGGCTCTGCGTCCGGTCGTCGGCGGCGATGCTGAACGGCACGGCCGGCGCGTTTCGGCTACGGCCGGCCTGCTGACGCAGCATGTCCTGGAACAGTCTTCCGAGCGAGTCGGCCAGGGCCGACGGCTCGCCGTTCTCGAGCGGATACACGCGGACCTCGGCGCCGGTGCCGGTGGACCCCTGGTCCAGGCTATGGATCATCTCGACGACGGCGGGGATCTCGGCCGCCGGCCCGCGCACCAGGACGCTGTTGGAGTTCAACTCCGGCGTGACCGTAACGCGGTCCTCCTGTGACTGTGGGCGTGGCGGTCCGCGCCAGGGACCGAACCTCGACCGGGAGGAAGACGCCCCTGCCCCGGCGGCCAGCGCCGAGTTGACGGCCTCGGCAAGGCTTTCCGCCTGGGCGTTCTTCAGTGCGACGATGACGATGCCGGACTGGCCTGCCGGGCCCTCGGCGTCGAACGTCTTGATCAACTCCGCGGCCAGGGCGAGTTTCTCGGGCGGCCCCTGGACGACGACGTCGTTGGTGTCGGGCATGGCGGCGACGCGGACATCCGCTGCCGTCCGCTCGCTCCCGCGGCCGTACCGTCCGGACGGGGCGGGCGTATCGACGAGCATGGTCTGGAGCACGTCGACGATGTCGGCGGCCTTGGCGGCCTTCAGGCGAAACGTTCTGGTCTCGCGTGCGAGGTTCGTGTCAACCTCGAGTTTCTTGACAAGCGCGTCGATCGTCTCGAACTGGGTGGGTGTGGCGGCGACGAGGACCTGGTTGGTGGCCGCGTCGGCCTCGAATCGCGGCTCCGGCTCGCCGTCGGTGGGTGCTCCGCTGCGGGAGCGTTGCTGCGCGAACAGCCGGTTCAGCGAGACGGCGAGTTCGGCGGCGCTCGCGCTCGTGAGCCGATAGGTGCGGACCTCGACCTGGCCCGGGGCATCGGCCACGTCGAGCGAGGCGACCAGTGTCGCGATCTCCTCGATCTTGTCGCGCGGGGCATCGACCACGAGCGTCCGGTCGCCGGGTGCGGCGGCAATGACCACGCGCTCGTCCTTGCCGGTCGTCGGCCTCGACCTGCTGTACCCATACCGGCTGCTGCGATACGAGGAACTCGACACGGGCGTGGTCTGATACAGTTGGCCGAGCATCTGGGCAAGTTGGATCGCCGAGACGTGCTTCAACTGGATTCTTCGGATCTCGCGAGCCTGCTGCTGGGTGGCCTTGTCGAGGGTGGCGATCATCTCCTCGAACATTTTGCGGTCGGCTTCCGGGCCGCGCAGCAGGACGGAGTTCGAGAGCGGCTCGGCCTCGATGACCACCGGCTCGGTCTCGCCCGGCTCGGGCCGGGGCACCATTGCCTTGAGCGTGTCGGCGAGTTGAACGGCGTCGGCCGACTGGAGGCGGATCATCCGCATCGGTTCGGCGCCCTCGGCCGGCGGCACGTCCAGCAGCGTGATGAGTTCGGCGATGGCCTTCTGGTCGTCGTCGGCGGCGGAGATGAGGAGGCT
>CAZIJC010000156.1:0-10479 GCA_964539385.1 uncultured Anaerolineales bacterium
GCGGCGGTAGAAATCGTCCTGCCAGGCCTTGAGGTCGACATTGGCGGCGTCGAGCCAATCGGCCATCTCGTCGAGGGCCTCGGGGGTCATAAACCCGTTGGTGACGAAGGTGTTCTTGATGCCCGCGCGCCTGGCCATGCGTGCCGTGTCGCGGGCGTACTCGAAGAAGATGGTCGGCTCGGTGTAGGTGTACGAGATGGATGCACAGTTGTAGCGCTGTGCGGCCGCGACGATCTCTTCGGGCGGCGCGGTCTCGCCTGGCATCTCGCCTTCGGCGTTGCGGGGCCACTGGGAGATCTGCCAGTTCTGGCAGAATCCGCACTGAAAGTTGCACCCGACCGTGGCGATCGAAAAGGCCCGCGAGCCCGGCAAGAAGTGGAACAGCGGCTTCTTCTCGATGGGGTCCACGTGCCGCGCAATGACCCGGCCGTAGACAAGCGTCACGAGGCTGCCGCCCACGTTCTCGCGGACCCGGCACACGCCGCGCTTGCCGGGGGCGATGCGGCAGCGGTGGGCGCACAGCGAGCACTCGACGGCGCCGCCCGCGCCGGCTTTCCAGAGGACGGCTTCATGTGCGGTAACCGGCATCGTCGGTTCCTGTGTGACTTGCCCCGAGTCACCCGTTTTCGGAAACCGCCCGCGAGGTCGGCGGCGGGGTCCTTCCCGTTGCGAGGTCGCTCCTGATCTCGAACAACCTCTGCATATCGTCGCGCGAGATGGTGCCCGCGAGGCGATCGCCGTCGACGACGGCCAAGTGGCCGCAGCGGTGCTGCATCATCTTGCGCATGACCGACACGAGTTCCTCATCGAGACGGACGACGCTGCCGTTTCCCACCGGCCGCATCGCCTCGGCCACGCTGCGCCACGGCCAGCCGCCTCGCGGCACGGCCTGAACGTCCTTCAGGCTGACCATTCCCAACAGCGTCTCCCCCTGGACGACGGGGAAACTGCGGACGCGGTAGCGATAGATATACTCGTCCACGAGACGGTCGAGCGTAAGGTCCGGCGGCACCGTGACGACGTCGCGCCGGACGGCGTCGCGCACGGTCAGCCCGGCGAAAGTCTCGCGCAGGGCCACCTGGCGGTAACTCGCCTTGGCGGCAAACCAGAGGAAAAGGCCGATGACCACCCACCACAACCCCCCCAGGCTCAACCCAAGCACCAGGAACTCCAGGGCGCCGATGGCCATCAGGATGGCCGCAAACACACGGCCGCACAGCGAGGCGATGTACGTCGCGCGCTGCAGGTTCCCGGTGATCTTCCACACGGCGGCCCTGAGCAGGCGGCCGCCGTCCAGCGGGAAGCCCGGCAGCATGTTGAAGACAACCAACGCCAGGTTAATGAACAGGAAGTAGTAGATCAGCGCCCTGGCCTGCGGCAGCAAGACGCCACCCAAAAAACCGTAGACAACCCAACACGAGCCTCCCAACGCCAGGCTCATAAGCGGCCCGGCGGCGGCCACCTTGAACTCCGCCCCGGGGGTCCGGGCCTCATCTCGGATCCGCGCGACGCCTCCGAAGACGAACAGTGTAATACCCTCGACCGCAATGCCGACGCCCTGGGCAACGATGCTGTGCGACAGTTCGTGGGCCAGAACGCAGACGAACAGGCCCAGCGTGCCGACCACCGCCAGGACCCAGTACTGCCACTCGGGCCACAGGGTGATGCCGTAGCGCCGGGCAACCACCTCGTCGCTCAAGCCGGGATGGGCCCGCTGGTAGGCGTTGATCTTCTCGGCGACCTCCACGCCGCCCCACCACGCCCCGCCGCCCGCCAGGTTGCTCAGGGGAAGGACGTCGCCGGCCAGTGTGGTCGTAAGCAGGATGAAGATGACGATCCAACTGAGGTGAACGCGTATCGTGATCCCGAAAATGCGGGCGATTCGCCATCCCGATGCCAGTCTGACGGCAGCCATACGCTACGCTTTCCTTGACCATGATTCTTCGAGGACTCATTATATCGCGCCGGCTGGAGACTGCATTGAAAAAACGAAGGCGGCAGGGCCTGTACGCCTTATCTGGCGGGCAGGAGGTGTGTAGGCCCTATATATGGGGCATCGCCGTGTCAAGAATCTGCACTTGCGCCTGGAGAATCGTACCTGTTTAGCGGGGTGGCGCCGAGGACATTGCGCGGCGGGTCTCCCGATCCGCCGCGCCCACACGAGCAGGAAGGGCACCATTCCAGCGCGGTGGGTCGGGAGACCCACCGCGCAAAACTCGGTAGCCCGCCGCGCAAAATACGGCTGAGGCGCCCGGGCCGGCCTGCGTCCCTCGCCCTTGCCTGCCTACCCCTTGCCCAGAAGTTTCAGGAAGGCCTGCTCGTCGAGGATTTCGGTTCCGTGCTTTTCGGCGGCTCGTGTCTTGGTGGCGCCGGGGTTGGCACCGACGACGAGGTAATCGGTCTTGCCGGAAACGCTGCCGGTGGCCACACCGCCCTCGCGTCGGACGAGTTCCTCGGCCTCCTCGCGGCTCATGGCCTGGAGTTCGCCTGTGACGACAACCGTCTTGCCCTCCATGCGGCCGCCGGCAGCCGGCGCCTGCATCATTTTCGGGTCGATTCCATGGCTGCGCAGCCTCGCCAGCAGGTCACGGTTCTCCTCGCTGGCGAACCATTGGACGATGCTGGCGGCGACCTGGGGGCCGACATCCGGCACTGTCAGAAGGCGTTCGGAATCAGCAGCGGCCAAGGCGTGCAGCGAGCCGAAGTGGGCGGCCAGCGCGCCGGCCATCGCCCGGCCGACATGGCGAATGCCCAGGCCGTGGATGACGCGGGCGAGCGACGCCTCTTTGCTTCCGGCGACGGCCTCGACGAGGTTCGAGGCACTCTTTTCGGCCATTCGGTCCAGGGCCGCAACCGATTCGACCGTCAGGTCGTACAGGCCCGCCACGTCGCGCACCAAGCCGGTATCGACCAGTTGGTCGACGAGTTTATCGCCCAGGCCGTCGATGGCCAGCGCCTGCTTACCGCCCCAGTGCTTGATACTCTCTTTGACCTGTGCCGGGCAGGAGTTGTTCGTGCACCGCGTGACGGCTTCGTCTTCCGGCTTGACCGTCTTCGATCCGCACACCGGGCACTTGGTCGGCAGGTGGTATTTCTTCGCGCCCGCCCGCCGCTTTTCCTTGATGACCTGGACGACGTGGGGGATGACGTCGCCAGCCCGTTCAACGAGAACCGTGTCGCCGACGCGGATGTCTTTGCGGTCGATCTCGTCCTGATTGTGCAGGCTGACGTGCGTGACCGTGACACCGCTGATCTCGACGGGTTCGAGCACGGCGACGGGCGTGACGGCCCCCGTGCGGCCGACCTGTGGACGGATTTCGACGATTCTGGTGGTTTCCTGCCGTGCGGCGAACTTGTAGGCTACCGCCCATCGTGGGTTGGCGGCGCGGACCCCCAATCGCTCGTGGTCGGCCAGGCGGTTCACCTTGAACACGCAGCCGTCTATCTCGTAGGGAAGATCGTCGCGGCGGGCCTCCAGGTCGTGGTGCCACGGAATCGCATCTTCCGTACCGGCAAGCAGTTGCGATTGCGCACACGTTTTCAGCCCCAGGCCGCGCATCGTCTGGAGGCACTGCCACTGCGTCTCGGGCCGCGAACTTGACGACGGGGCGATTTCCCAGAAGAAGATGCGAAGCGGCCTTTGGGCCGTGATTCGCGGGTCGAGTTGTCTGAGGCTGCCGGCAGCGGCGTTTCGCGGGTTCGCGAAGGTCTTCTCGCCGGCCTCTTGCTGAAGGCGGTTGAACGCCGCGAACTCCCCCTTCTCCATATACACTTCGCCGCGCACCACCAGGTGCTCAGGCGTTTCGACCTCGCCGCTGCGCAGCCGCAGGGGCACCTGGCCGATGGTCCGGATGTTGGCGGTCACGTCCTCGCCGGTGGCGCCGTCGCCGCGCGTGGCGGCCGAGACCATGCGGCCACCGTCGTAAACGATCTCGATGCTGACGCCGTCGTACTTCGGCTCGGCCACCAGGGGGACGGCATCGGCCCCGAGTTCCTTGCGGCAAGTTTCGCTGAAGCGGACCATCTCCTCCTCGGCGTAGACCGAGAGGAGGCTTCGCATGGGCGTTTCGTGGCGGAGCGTGGCGAAGCCGTCGCGCGGCCGGCCGCCCACGCGCTGGGTCGGGCTGTCGGGCGTGACAAGTTGCGGCCACTTCTCCTCGATGGCCCGGAGTTCGACCATGAGGGCATCGAACGCCGCGTCCGAGACCTCGGGGTCGTCCAGGACGTGGTAGCGGTAGTTGTGGTGCTCGATCCGGCGGCGGAGATCCGCGGCGCGTTTTGCGGCGGCCGCATCGGTCATCTTTGACGGGTTATGCTTGGATGTCACGCATAGCCCCTTGTGGCAAAGGTACGCGCGGGGCAAGCCCCGCGGCTAACGGCGCGCCGGGCAAGCGCGGCGGCTAACGTCGCTTCAAGCGCTTGCGCAGGGCCGAAGCCGAAAGCGTATTCAGCACGTCGCCCTTCTCGAGCCAGCCGCGCCGCGCAACGCTGACGCCGTACTGCATCAGGTCCAGGTCCGCGATCTTGTGGGAGTCGGTCGAGATGACCATCGTCACGCCCATCTCGCGGGCGCGTTTGCAGTACACGTCGGGCAGGTCGAGCCGGTCGGGATACGCGTTGATCTCCAGGCAGACGCCGGCCTCGCGGCACGCCTCGAACACGCGGTCCACGTCGAACGGAATCGGATCGCGCCGGCCGATGATGCGGCCGAACGGATGGCCGAGGCAGCGTACGACGCCCGAGCGCACGGCAGCCAGGATTCGATCGGTCATCTCCGCTTGCGCCAGCGAAAAGGCGCTGTGGATGCTGGCCACGACCCAGTCCAGCCCTCCGAGCAGCGTCTCGGGCAAATCGAGGCGGCCGTCCTTGAGGATATCGACCTCGACGCCCGCGAGCAGGTAGAAGCCATCCAGGTGGGGGTCCAGTTCGCGGATGCGGTCGGCCTGTCGCCCGACCTCGGCCGCATTCAGACCGCCGGCCACCCTGACGGCCTTGGAGTGGTCGGTGATAGCGAGATACTTATATCCGCGATTGCGTGCCGCTTCGGCGAGTTGCCGCGGCGTGTTGGCCCCGTCGGTGGCGGTGGTGTGGGCGTGGAGGTCGCCACGGATGTCCTTTCGCTGAACGAGTTTCGGCAGTTTCCCCTCGTCGGCAGCGTCGATCTCACCGCGGTCCTCCCGGAGTTCCGGCGGAATCCACGGCAGATCGAGGGCCTTGAAGACCTCCTCCTCGGTCTTGCCCGCCGCACGCCGCTTGCCGCGAAACAGGCCGTACTCGTTCAGTTTCAGGCGCCGCTTCTGTGCACGCTTTCGCAGGACGATGTTGTGGGCCTTCGAGCCGGTGAAATACATCATGGCAGCGCCGAAGGCTTCGGCTCCGATGAAGCGGAAATCCACCTGGAGCCCGCCGGCCAAGGCCACCGAGACCTTCTGCCGGCCGCGCGCAATCACGTCCTCGATGGGCTGATAGGTCAGGATGGCCTCGGCCGCCTTCGCGCGGTCCGACGCCTCGACGAGCACGTCGAGGTCGCCGACGGTCTCGCGTCGCCGGCGAAAACTGCCCGCGACCTGCCACCGGCGGATGGCCCCTATATCCTCCAGGTGCCGCCCCAGCGCCCGCACCGCGTGGGCGGCTTCGTAGATGCCGATGCGGCCGGCCTCGGCCTCCAGCGTCGCCAGGCCTTTGAGGATATTCTGTTCGGTCTTGGCGCCCATGCCTTCGAGGTCGCGAATCTTGCCGGCCTCGGCGGCGGTTTTCAGATCGCCGAGGCTTGTGACGCCAAGTTGCCCGTAGAGGACCTTCACCTTCTTCGGCCCGAGGCCTTTGACGTGGAGGAGGTCCGGCACCTGCGGCGGGAGGCGCCGGCGAAGGTCCTGGAGCATCTCGCAGGTGCCGCTCTGGAGGATTTCGCGGATCTTGCCGCCCAGGCTCTCGCCGATGCCCGGCAGGGCCGTAAGGTCTTTGCCTTCGGCCACCATGTCGGCAAGCGGTTCGGCCATGTCGCCCACGGTGCGAGCGGCGTTACGGTAAGAGCGGATGCGGAACGGGTTCTCGCCGAGGATCTCGAGGATGTCGGCGACCTGCTCGAAGACGGCGGCGATGCGGGCGTTTTCCATGGTTCACCGATGGGCGGGGCGCACTATGCGCCGCGGGGTTACCCGGACCTTCCGGTCCGGGCTCGAATGGCGCTGCAATCGAACGGCTTGCCCGATGTCTGTGGCATCCAGTAGCGCACAGGCGGGGGTCGGCGTCAAGCGTGTTGTCGCTTCGGCAGGGACGTTTCGCGATTTGGTTTGTCGGCCGTCCTGGTGCAGAGTCGGCGCTTCAGGGGGATTCCAAGGGAATCGGCCATGCTGATCGGCCGGTGGCACCACGTGTTGCAAGTCACCATCGGCCGCCGCCGGACGCCTCGAACTTGGTGGCACCGCGTGCCACCCGGCCCAGGAGATGTGATCCTTCCGCAAGCGGAAGATTTGCCCGCCGAAAAAAGTTCCGAAATTGAAAGCAATACTTCCGCCACTTCCGCGTTTCATCCGTATACTATATGGAAAGAGATTGCGGCCGGAGACCGACAACCTCCTTCCCCGGAGAAATCTGCAAGGTATAGCCCACCTAGAGGGGTAGTTCCGTACGGAGGCGTTCCTGGTGACTCGTAGTAGATACCGCCGTGCGTCTACGATGGGCGTTTGCGCCTTCATCGCTGTCGCTTTTTTCACGGTCCCCGGTCCGGCCTCGGCCGCCGGCGCCGGTACGCGCCCGGAGGCAGCGTCCGAATCGCCGCTCACCGGCGCCGAACTCGCCGCCCTTTGGAAGACCGTGGCGACCGATTTCGGCCCGACCGTCACGGCCAGTCAACGCTTGCTCCTGGGCAAGCGCGACCCTAACGGCGACAGTTGTGTAGGCCCCGAACTCGGCGGCACCATCATCGCATTCCAGGACGGCGGCGTGGGTACCCACCTTGCCGCCATTCACCTTAAATCCATCGCGCAGCGGAACTCGCCCAAGGCCGACTTCGCGTGGCACCAGACGCGACTCAAGCCGGTCTTCGAGGCCTTGCTCGCGACGAATCGCGTGGTCTTGGAGAAGGCCGTCCGGCTTGCGACCCAGTCCGAGGAGTTGGCTCGCGCCCTGGATCGCCTCACCGCCTGGCCGCAGGGCCTCGCGGCCTGCCACGTCAACCCTCTGCCTCATTGGCTCGGCCACTGCGCCGGCAGGCTCGACGGGGCCCTGGCGCAGCACGACCTGGCCGCCTGCAAGACGTGGGCCAACGAACTGGCCTCCGCCACCTTTGCCCTGGCCGACCTTCACCGCTGGATCAACATCCTGGTCGAGAATCAGTTGACCGCCCTCGCCTTCCAAGCCCGGTGCAAGGCGCTCTTCGAGGAGTGCCAAGAACCGTATGGCAACACGTACGACCCGAAGGGGGACATGTCGTTCTTCCCGGCCGGGCGGCTCACGCTGAACGGCTTGCACAATTTCGGGGAAGTCGAACATCAGGCGGAATGGCTCTTCCGCATGCCTTCGCAATACCTCGAACTCACCGGCGGCGACGCCGCTGGAGCCAAGGGCGAGATCGTCTCGGACACCGCCGCCGTGTGGATGCCGCCGCACCTTCGCGGCACGTTCGCGCGCCTGCGTGATATCCTGACCCCGGCCAACCAGGAGGTGTGGGACCGGGCCGCCCGCAGCCCCTTCCACCGCAGTTACCTGGCCAACATGCTGCATCGCGCGTGGCGAGTCGGCGCGATCGAAAGGGTGGCCGTTGTGCTCAAGCGGTTCAATGACGCCGCACCCCACGCCACCCTGAACCCGCTGATGGACGTGCTTTTCTACCGCGGCGGCGACCTGGGGGCAGGAACCGTGTGGGACGACCGCTTCGACCCGCATCTCATGTCGGCCGCCGGCACACTCGGCGGCACCGACGAGCAGGTCCTTCTGGGCGCCCAGCACTTCACACGGGCCGTCTTCGGTGGGTGGGAGCACTACGGCAAGGCCAAAACATTGCGCGAAGCCCTGGTCGAGAAGCGGCTCGATTGCCTTCGGGCAAGCGACATGGTCGGGACACTCTACCGCAACGCCGGACGCGCCGGATACTACAGCATCCGCTGGTGCGCCGGCCTTGCCGGACACACGGTGTCGGCTGCCGAAGTCGCCAGGTCCGGCGGCTCGGCCATCGTCATCGTCGACGGCCTGGAACGCCCCGAGACCTCCACGGAACTCTGGCCCCACGCGTATGCCCACGGCCACGCCTGGCCGACGGGTTACACCGGGTTCAAAGCCAACATCTATGCCGTCGAACTCTACGCCAGAGGGCTCGACAACTACGTCTGGGCCGAGGGATTCATCGCAAGGGGGCCCAACGCCGGGATGCTCCTGCGGGCGTTCCTGCCCTACCTGCCGAACCGCACGAAGCCCCAGACCTGCTACGCGCTCAAGGACTCTCCTCACGCTCAGACACACCTTGTCGAGAAATGACGCCCGCGTGCAGCCCGACTGTTTATCCGAAGAAGCCCCGGCCCCGGCAGGATCCTGCCGCACGGCCTGCTGAAGCATGGAGTGGATGCCGTTGACTCGGACAACACGACCCTGCCCGCGTCGGTGGATGGCGTGTGCGGCGATCGTTCTGGTCGCCGCTGGAACCGCCTCGGCCACCGGTGCCGAACTTGCGACACCGCCGGCTCCGCCTGCCCCCGCACGCGAGCAGGTTGCAGCGTTGTGGCGTGAGGTTGCCGCCACCCTCGCCCCCACCCTAACCGCAAGCCGGCTTCTGCTGCTGGGCCAGCGCGATCCGAACGGACCGAGTTGCGTGCGGCCCGGGGGGCTCAAAGAGGTGGTCTTCGCCTCGCGCGGCGGGCCGGGGACGCGGCTGGCATATCACTGGCGGAGCAGTGTGCCGGATCGTCTCAGTCCGGCGGCCGACTTCGCCTGGCACCAGGGTACGCTCAGGGGCCTGCTCCAGGACATCAGGAAGCGAAACGAGCAGGTTCTTCCCCAAGCGATTCGGCTTGCCGCCACGGCCGACCAACTCGCACGGACGCTGGGCGGCAGTGGCATCGCCCCGGGCGCCCTTGCGGCCTCCCCGGCGAGCCAACGCACGTGGCCCGGCTACTGCGCCGGCTGCCTTGTGGCCGCTCTCGACCGTAACGACCTCGCCGCCGCCCGATGGTGGGCCGACGAACTGTCCTGTGCAACGTTCGCCCTGGCCGACCTGCATCGCTGGCTCGACTACGTGGTCAACAATCACCTGGCCGCCATCAGCTTCCAGGCCCGCTGCAAGTCGCTCTACCTTTCCTGCAAGGTGACGTACTCCGGCCGGTTCCCATTCGATCCGACCCTGTCGTGTTTGCCTGGCGGCCGCGCGGGCTACTGTGCGCTGCGCAACTGCCTGGAGGTGGAACGCCAGGCCGAGCGGCTATTCCGCGTGCCCGACGACTACCTCCTGCGCCGTCTCGACGGCGCGGCTGAGCCACGGCGCGACGGCGTTGCCGACGTGCCGGCGGCCGGCCGCATGCCGCCGCATCTTCGCAGCGCGTTCATCCGTCTGCGCGGCCACCTGTCTCCCGCCGCTCGGCAGATGTGGGATCTCGCCGCCCGCTCTCCGTTCAACAGCAGTTACCTCTCGAACATCCTGTACCGTACCAGCACGGCCGGAGCGCTCGATCAACTGACCGTCGCCCTGAAACGCTACGACCGGGCCTATGCGAAACCCACGCAACACGGACTGATGGACGTCATCTTCTACCGAGGCGGCGACCCGGAGGGCGGGTACGATTGGGCCGAGCGCTTCGAGCCGCGTCTGATGGCTGCGGCCGCCACGCTCGGCGGTTCCGACGAACAGGTGCTGCTCGGCGCCCAGCACTTTACGCGTGCGCTGATCGGCACGGCGGATCATTACGCGGCCGCCCCGTCGCTGCGCGAGGCGCTCGACGCCAACCGGTTCGACTGCATCAACGCCACCAACCTCATCGGGTGCCTCTACCGCAATGCCGGCCGCGCCGGCTTCTACAACATCCGCTGGTCGGCCGGCGCCGCCGGGCACAGCGTGCCGGCTGCCGAGGTCGCCCGGAGCGAGGGGCGCAGGATCGTCGTCGTCGATGGGTTCGACAACGCCCAAATCGCAGCCGAACTTTGGCCGCGCGCCTACCTGTCCAATCCTCGCTGGCCGCCCGGCTACCGTGGCCCCAAACCCGACGTCTACGCCGCCGAACTCTACACGCGAGGTCTCGACAACTACATCTGGGTTGAAGGATACATCCTGCGCGGGCCCAACGCCGGCGCCCTCGCCCGGGCGCCCGTCCCGTATCTGCCCGACCTTCCCCTGCCGCGCGCGACGCAGGCGCGGCGACTACCTCACTCCAACGCTGCCCCACCCAACAACGGCTGACGCGGCCGGTCTCCCAGGGGCTTGCGCCGCTTACTTACGTGCGCGGCTCGTTTTCTCGCGTGGCTGGTCGGGCGCGAGTGTAACTAGCCGCGAGC
>CAZIJC010000157.1:0-10405 GCA_964539385.1 uncultured Anaerolineales bacterium
AGGCCGCAGGCCTCAGCATGATTGCCGCGGCGCGCCGCGGCCTACGGGTGAACGGCAAACGGCGAGACCGAAGAAACGCACGGCCGGGCAAGGCAGGCGGTGGTACAGGCGGCACGGCGCGGTGGGTGGGGATACCCACCGTGCAAAACATGGCCACGCAAGCGTGGCCATGCCACCCGCCGGACTGAAAAACGCACGGCCGGGCAAGACCGGCCGTGGCACATGGCGGGCAAGCGGTAGGGCTTGCAGGCGTTTTGTTCCGTAGATATCAGCCGTCCAGGATGGATTCGACTTTGCCCTGGTCCACGTCCATGATGTAGCGGATGCCGCTGACCTGGGCGGCCTCGGGCGTCAGGGCGGCGATGTCATCGCGCGAGAGATGGTCGAGCGAGAACTTCCGACTGCCGGCCATGAGTTGGCGCAGGCCCTGGTCGAGGCGTTCGTAGTAGGTATACAGGCCGAGGGCGCCCGTCGGGAGGTTCTCGAATGCCTTGTCTCCCAGTTCTTTTCGCAGCGCGCCGGCCGTGACGAAGATCTCGTCTTTGGAGTTGCCGAACCGCTCGATGTAGACGGGCACCTGGTGCTCGTCGATGGTTCGTCCGATGGTTTTGCCGACCATCGCCGCGGCGATGGGCGCGCGGGCCATGCCGATGAGTTTGACGAACGGCGCCCCGAGGGCGAGGCCCTTGAAGATCTGGTCCTCGAAGGCGAAGCCGCCGCCCACGGCGATCGCGGGCAGGTGCTCGCCCTTGTCGGCCAGTTTCCTGGCGTAGCGGTGCAGCAGCGAGTGCAGGTAGACGGGCGGCATGCCCCACTCGTTCATCATTCGCCACGGGCTCATGCCCGTGCCGCCGCCCGCGCCGTCCACGGTCAGCAGGTCGAGTTGGTATCGCGAGCAGAACAGGACGGCCCGCGCGAGGTCGGCCGGCCGGTACGCGCCGGTCTTGAGAAAGATGTACTCGGCGCCGGCTTTGCGCAGGTGTTCGACCCGCTGGGCGAACGACTCCTCGGTGACCATGCCGACGCGGGAGTGCCGCTCGAATTCCTTGAACGCGCCGCGCTCGAACTCCTTGATGACGTCGGGGTCGGTCGGGTTTGGCAGGACAAGATAGCCTCGCTCGTGGAGGAGTTGTGCCTTCTTGAGGTCGCGGATTTTGACCTCGCCGCCGATGTCTTTGGCGCCCTGGCCCCATTTGAGTTCCACGCACCGGACGCCGAGTTTCTCGATGGCGTACTCCTGGGTGCCGAGGCGGGTGTCCTCGATGTTCGCCTGCACGATGATGGCGCCGCAGCCGTCGCGCTGGTGGTCTTTGTAGAGTTTGACGCGTTGCTTCAGGTCGGCCGTGTCCACGACGCGTCCGTTCTTGAACACGGCCTCCGGGTCCATGCCGACGACGTTCTCGCCGATGGTAAGGCCGGTTCCGGCGAGTGCCGATCCGATAGCGAGCCCTTCCCAGTTGTTCTTGGCGATGTTGGTCGAGCCGATGCCTGAGATGATCCACGGCCGTCGGAACGTGATGCCGCCGTCGTGTCCGAAGGCGACCTCGAGGTTGACGGCGGGGAAGATGGCCTTGTCGCTGTCGGCCTCGATGCCGTGCGCGCCGGCGGCGGTTCCCATGATGTTGAAGTGGGAGTAGTCGACGGGATACGCCTTTTCGGCGGCGGTGGTAATCATGCCGAACGGCTGCGGATAGATGACCTCGTGTCCGCGATAGGCGCTCTTGCCGATCTCGCACATGCCGATGCAGCCGTCCACGCAGGTGGCGCACATGCCGGAGGAGGGCACAACGGAGCCCTCGGTGCGGTTCTTCGTGAGGGTGGCCGCCGAGGCGTTCGGTTTGGAAAGCGTTGTTATCATCGAAGTCGGCTCCTTTACAGGTTACTCATCTTGTGCTATCTCACATGCCACACAGGGGTCCATGTAGCACATCATGTCGTCGAACGGGTCCTGCGCGATGCAGGGCGGGGCCAGGTTGGCACAGGCGCCGCAGATGGCCTTCTCCGGCTCGGTATACGTGCAGCGAAGTTGGCAGGCCGGGCAGACGTACATGCAGCCGCCGCACTGCCGGCAGACGTCGGACTTGACGTCGAAAGGCGTGCCGATGCTCCGCGCCTGGCCGCGCCCGCGGAAGCCGATGGCCTTGGCCATCATCTGCTCCTCGCACATCCGCACGCACAGGCCGCACAGAATGCAGTCCTCGTATTCCTGCCGGAAGCGCTGCTGCCGAACGCCGTGGGCCGAGGCGAGGTCCTGGATCGTCTTGGACTGCGGGCACGAGGCCAGCAGGAGTTCCAGAACCATCAACCGGGCCCGCCGCACGCGCGAGGAGGCCGTCCGCACCTTGAGCCCTTCCTCGGCCGGGTACGTGCACGACGAGACCAGAGCGGCCTTCGGGCCCTCGCCGATCTCGACCACACACAGCCGGCACGCCCCGTAGGGCGACAGGCCATCGTTGTGGCAGAGCGTGGGGATGGGAAAGCCCAGGAACCTGGCGGCCTCCAGGAGCGTCGTGCCTTCCTCGACCGAGACGTCCAGTCCGTTGATGGTCAACGTGATCATGCGGATGCTCCCTCGACGGCCGGGCAGGGGGTCTCCTCCCCCGGCGGGGGCTGCGTGAAGGCGAGGTCGCATCTCAAGCACCGCCGCGCCTCGGCGTGGGCCTGTTCGGCCGAGAGGGCCATCTCGACCTCGGCGAAGTTCTTCCGTCGCGATTCGACGGGGATGGCGGGGGGCTCGGCCCGGGCGGCCGGCTCGCCCTGCTCGTCGCCCGCTTCGGCGGGTTCGATGAACTCGGTCGGCAGACGGATGTGGGGCTCCCGGACCAGGTCTTCGCCGCGGAGGTGGTGGTTTATCACGGCGGCGGCCTTCTTGCCGGCGGCGATGGCGTCGGCGACCGTATTCGGACCGGTCACAAGGTCCCCGCCGGCGAAGACCCCCTCCCGGTTCGCTGCGAGGGTTCTCGGATCCACGGGCAGACGCCCGCCCTTGTCCAGAGCGAGCCCCATCGTGGCAAGGCAGTCGCTGTCCGGGCGTTCGCCGATGGCCACGATCAAGGTATTTAGAGAAATACTGAACTCCGAACCGGGAACCGGAACGGGCCGGCGCCGGCCGCTCGCGTCGACCTCGCCGAGTTGGTTCCGGATGCACTCGATGCCGACGAGTCGTCCTTGCTGGGAGTAAATCCGCACGGGCTCGACCATCGTCTCGACGCGGATGCCCTCCTTGCGTGCCGCCTCGATGTAGCGGATTCTGACCGGGGAGACGAGCGTTTCGAGTTTGATGCCCTCCTCGATGGCCGCCTCGACCTCCTCGGCGTAGGCGGGCATCTCCTGGTCGGTCCGGCGGTAGAGCAGGCTGACGGACTGAACGTTCTCCTGGCGGATGGCGACGCGCGCGGCGTCGACGGCCGAGTTGCCGCCGCCGATGACGGCCACGTGCCCGCCTGCCAGTTCCTCGCCCCGCAGGTTGAACGCCTTGAGGAACTCCATGGAGGAGTAGACGCCGGCGAAGTCTTCGCCCTGCAGGTCCAGTTTCCAACTCGTGTCGGCTCCCATGGCGAGGAAAACGGCCTGGAAACCGTCGGCGAAGAGCCCGTCGAGTGTCACGTCCCGGCCGAGCGCCGTGCGGCACCGAAGCGTGATGTGGTCGTCATCGAGGAGCGAGTCCACCTCTTGCCGCGCGATGCTCCGGGGAAGGCGGTAGGCCGGGATGCAACTGATGAGCATGCCTCCCGCCTCGGCCTCGGCCTCGAAGACCGTGACCCGGTGTCCGAGCATCGAGAGGTAGTGCGCTGCGGCAAGGCCGGCGGGCCCGGCGCCCACGACGGCCACCTTGCCCGCTCCTTTCGCGCCTCGTGCGATCACCGGCGGCTTGTAGGCCGAGGGGCTGACGCGGTCGGTGACGAACCGCTTCAGGGCCCGGATCGCCACGGGTTCGTCGCCGCTGGTCCCGAGTTGGCATCGCTGCTCGCACTTGCGGTCGCAGACACGGGCACAGACCGACGGAAACGGGTTGGCCCGGCGAATGACCTGGTAGGCTTCGTCGTACTTGCCTTTCTCGATGAGTGCCACGTAGCGCCAGGCCTCGGTGTCCAGCGGGCAGGCGGCCTGGCAGGATGCGCCGACCAGTTCCGTGCAGACCAGCGCATCGCACTTCTTGTCCACGACGTGGCGCTCGTACTCGCCGCGGAAGTGGCGCAGCGTGCTCAGGACGGGATTCGGCGCCGTCTGCCCCAGGCCGCACATCGTCGTGTCCTTCACGGCGAGCGCCAACTCCTCCAGGAGGTCCAGGTGCCGGGGCGCGGCTTTGCCCTTGGAGATGTCGTCGAGGATTTCGTGCATCCGCTGCGTGCCCTTGCGGCACGTGAAGCACTTGCCGCACGACTCGTCCTTCAGAAAGTTCATGAAGTACTTGGCGACGTCGACCATGCAGGTATTCTCGTCCATGACGATCATGCCGCCGGAACCCATGATGGACCCTGCCTCGGCGAGGCTGTCATAGTCGATCGGCAGGTCGAACATGCTGGCGGGGATGCACCCCCCCGATGGTCCGCCGGTCTGGACCGCCTTGATGCGTGCCTTGCCGACCGGGCCGCCGCCGATGTCGTAAACGATCTGGCCGACGGTCATGCCCATGGGGACCTCGACGAGTCCGGTGTTCTTGATTTTGCCGACGAGGCTGAAGATCTTGGTCCCGCTGTTACCCTTCGTTCCGATCTTGGCGAACTGGCCGGCGCCTTGGCGGATGATGACGGGGATGTTGGCCCAGGTCTCGACGTTGTTGATGGCCGTGGGCCTGCCGTCGATGCCCTTTTGGACCGGATACGGGGGTCGCTGCCGCGGCTCGCCCATCTTGCCCTCGATGGAGCGTATCAGGGCGGTCTCTTCGCCGCAGACGAACGCACCGGCGCCTTGGACGATTCGAAGACGGAAGGAGAAGTCCGTGCCGAGGATAGTCTCGCCCAGCAACCCGTGCTCGCGTGCCTGGTCCAGGGCGATCGTCAGGTGGCGGATCGCCAGCGGATACTCCGCCCGGACGTACACGATGCCTTCCGTGGCCCCGGTGGCATAGGCGCCGATGAGCATCCCCTCGATGATGCTGTGCGGGTTGCCTTCCAGGAGGCTGCGGTCCATGTAGGCGCCGGGGTCGCCCTCGTCGGCGTTGCAGACGATGAACTTGCCGCCGCGGCCGGGTTGCTTGGCGAGCAGTTCCCATTTCAGGCCGGTGGGGAACCCGCCGCCTCCGCGCCCGCGAAGGCCGGAATCCTTAACCTCTTGGATTATCCAATCGCCGCTGCCCCGCTCCAAGACCTCCACCAACGGCTCGTAGCCGCCGATCTCGAAGTAATGGTAGATGCGGATCGGATCGACCTTCTCGTTGCGGGCGAGCAACCTGCGAACTTGCTTTCTGAAAAAGGGGATGTCGTCCTGCTTTTCCAGGGCCTCCCCGGTTTCCGGATCCACCAGAAGCAGTTCGGTCAGCACCTCGCCGTCGGCGACGGCTTCGACGATGCGCGCCATCGCCTCCAGGGTGACTTTAGGATAAAACGTGCGCTGCGGCTCAATCAGCACCGACGGCTCCAACTGACAAAAGCCGTGGCAGCCGGTGACCCGCAGGCGGACCTTGTCGAGGAGGCCCTTGGCCAGGATTTCGCGCTTGGCCACGCGGACCAGACCGCCGGCCCCGCTGGCCAGGCCGCACGTTCCGGCCGGAATGACAATGGTGGGAAGAGGCGTCCCGGCTCCCGCGCGCAGCCGCTCACACAGCGCCTTGAACTCCTGAACGGATTTCAGTCTTGTCATGAACGGTTCCTGCGTTCTTCTGGTGCGTTGCGAGTGCGCGGCAGGCTCCTATTGGCCTATGCGTTTACGCCGTCCAGGTCGAGTCGGTGCCCGCGGCAGCCGCGCCGGGCGCATATCTGAACCATCCCCCCGCCGCGGACAACCATCGGGATCATCGGCGCGCCGCATTCCGTGCAGCGCGACGGGCCGCCCAACCGACCGTGACAGTGCGGACAAAAGAACTCGCAAACAGCGCCTTGCGGAATCTCCGCCCCACCCGCGGTGTGGAAACTGCCGTAGAGCGAGGAGAGATTCACCGGGCTGAGGACGTTCCTGAAATCCACCGTCACCCGAATGGACGGGAGTCCGTCAACCAGGGCGCCGGGGTCCATGAGGCTGTGATTGCATCGTGGACAGTTGACTTCGAGCGGAAAGGCCGTTTCGTCGTCCTCGGGTCTTGTTTCATCCACACCGCGCCGGGCCTTTTCAAGAATGTCGGCCACGCCGAACTTCCGCACGTTGCAGAAGTAATGCCCGTCCACGACAACAATGGGCCCCAAGGCACAGGCTCCCAGGCAGTTGACGGTCTCCAGCGTGAACTGCTTGTCCGGCGTCGTTTCCCCGGCCTTGACGCCGAGTTGGCGCTCGAACTCCTCTACGACCCTCGGCGCGCCGCGGACGTGGCAGGCCGTTCCGAGACACGCGCGGATGAGGTGCCTGCCCCGCGGCTGGAGCGTAAACGAACGGTAGAACGTGGCGGCGCCGTAGATATCCACCAGGGAGCGGCCGGTCGCTTCGGCCACCATTCGCAGGGCGTCTTCGGGAAGATACCCATGCTGCATCTGGATATCCTGAAGCACGGCGATCAACCCGCCGCGGTCCTCGCGGTGCTTCGCCACGATTCGCCGGATCTGCTCCGGATCGACTTCGTCCGGGACGGGTGCTCCGCGCAGGTCCGGTTCCGCTGCGGCTTGGGTCATCTTACCGATACTCCTCGCAGTGCCAGACCCCGCCTTCCGGTTTGCACAGCGTGCAGGTCCGGCGATTCTCGCAATTCATGCACAGCCCCTTATAGTCACCTGCGTCCTGCCTTCCGGCCGGGTCCCGGGGGGCCGCCACAGTAACGGCCAGCGGGGGAGCGAGGACCTCGAACAGTTCACAGAAGAGAATGGGGCGCTCCGGCGTACTGCGATTGCCGCACCTTTCAACATGAATGCACGTTGAGCAGAGGTCGCGGTACGGCCCGGCGGCGGAAGGGCCCGGGGCAGCGCGCCGGGCGACGTCCGGCGGGTTGGGAGCGGGATGCCCTTTGACCATGATATCCTCTCCTTCGTCTGGGGGACCTCCAACCACGGCACAGGCCTTTCCGTTCGCAGGGAACTGCGGCGCGGAAGACCGATTCGCGCGGCGAGGCTCCTGCGTGCTTGCAGCAAGGCGCGTGCCGTTCGCCTATGGCAATCAGGGGGAGATGGTGGGCTTCACGTAAGCGTCGCAATAGAAGGTATTTACGATTCGCTTCGTCTCTCGCGATGCGTTCCGAACGGGACGGAAGGCCTCAGTCGGCGTCCGTTCCGTCGGGGAATTCCGGACCACTGGTGCGAAACTCCCCGATCGCGCGGCGGTCAAAGGCGGTGTCGCCCGTCGGCCTTCTCCATCTTCTTGCGCAGGGTCTTGCGGTCGATCTGGAGGATTTCCGCTGCCTTCGTCTTGTTGCCGCCGACGCCGGCCAGAACGTTGCGGATGTACTCGGCCTCGATTTCGGCCAGCGGGCGGCTGAGGTCCGGCCGGCGCAGGGCGCTGAATCGCAGCGGCGCAGGCAGGTCCGGCACGTCGATGCTCTGGCCCTCGGTCATGACAACCAGCCGGTGGATAAGATTCTCCAACTCCCGCACGTTGCCCGGCCAGTGGTAGGCGTGCCTCAGCACGTGCAGCGCGGCGTCGGAGAATCGCGGCGTCGGTCGGCCCAGTTCCCTGCCGTACTTCCTGGCGAAATAATGGGTAAGCAGCAGGATGTCGTCGCCGCGGTCGCGCAGCGGCGGCAATTCGATGGAGACCACGTTGAGGCGGAAGTACAGGTCCTCCCGGAACAGGCCCTTCTTCACGAGATCGGTCAGCGCCTTGTTCGTCGAGGCCAGGATCCGCACGTCGACCCGTCTGCTGCGGTCGGCCCCGACCATGTAGATTTCTCCGTCCTGGAGGACGCGGAGCAGTTTCACCTGCATGCCGAGGCTGGTCTCGCTGATCTCGTCGAGAAAGATCGTGCCGCCGTCGGCGGTCTGGAAAAACCCCGCCCGGGACTCCTCGGCGCCCGTGAACGCCCCCTTCACGTGGCCGAACAACTCGCTCTCGAGCAGGCCCTCCGGGATGCCGCCGCAGTTGACCGGCACGAAGGCCGTCGACGACCGGTTGCTGCTGTAATGGATCGCCCGGGCGACGAGTTCCTTGCCCGTGCCGCTTTCGCCGGTGATGAGGACCGTGGCGGAGGCCGAGGCGGCCTTGCTGATGGCCTTGAGGACCTCACGCATCGGCGGCGACTCACCAATAAGTCCGTACGGCCTGGGGGGCGCCGCCAAAACGGCGGCCCGACCCACCTGCCGCCTATGGAGTTTGTCCAGTGCCCGCCGAACGGCGCCGAGCAACTCCTCGTCGGTGAACGGCTTGGGCAGGTACTCCTGGGCGCCCGTCTTGACGGCTTCGACAGCCCCTTCGATGGAAGGATAGCCGGTGATCATGATCACTTCCGTGTCCTTGAGGTTCTCCCGGACGTGGCGCACCAGGTCGATGCCGCTTACCTTCGGCATCTTCAGGTCGGTTATGACCAGATCGATCGGCGTGCTTTCGGTGATCCGGATCGCCTCGGGCGCGCCCGGCGCTGTGAAGACGGTATAGCCTTGGGCGGTGAGGTTCCGCTGCAGGACTTCGACCGTGTTCGGCACGTCGTCGACAACCAGGATGGAGGGCTTTTCACTTGGCGGCATCATCCGTCCGGTCTTCCTTTGTGTCTTCGTCGCCGGTCATCGGCAACTCGATGTCGAAGCGGGCGCCTTGGCCCGGAGCGCTCTCGACGTGGATCGTCCCGCCGTGGGATGTCACAATCCCATGGACGACGGGAAGGCCCAGCCCCGTGCCCTCGTCAACGTCCTTGGTCGTGAAAAACGGGATGAAGATTTGCTTGAGTGCCTCGCGGCTCATGCCCACCCCGGTATCTTCGACGCTGAGCACAACGCGGTCGCCGGATGCTCGCGTCGTGACCGTGAGGGAGCCGCCTCGCGGCATGGCGAAAATGGCGTTGACCACCAGGTTGACGAAGACCTGGCGCAACTGCGAGGCATCGGCGGTGATCTCCGGCAGTTCGGGCGACAACTTCCGCACCACCGCTATGCCGTTCTTCGCGCAACGCGGCCCCAGGAAGTCCAGTCCTTCTTCGAGTACCGTGTTGAGGTCCACACGAGCCTTCTGGGGGGGCATCTGACGCGAGAACAGCATCAGGTTGTTGATGATCCGGCGAGCGTGGAGCGACGTGGCTACGATCTTCTCCAAGTCCCCGGCGACCTGCTCGGGAAGACCGGGGTGTTTGCCGGCCAGTTGGGCGAAGCCGAGAATGTTGCCCAAGGGCTCGTTCAACTCGTGCGCAACGCCGGCCGCCAGTTGCCCGACCGTTGCCAGGCGCTCGGCATGGCGAAGTTGCTCCTGGAGGCGGAACCTGTCCTCGTCGACTTCCCGCCGTTCGACGATGAGCGCAATATGCTGGGCAATGGCGTCAATCAGGTTGCGCTCTTCCTTCAGAAACGGGCCTTCATCCAACGTCGGCCTTTCCCGAACGTACACCACGTCAACCCTGCCGCGCCGTTTGCCGCTCACCACGATCGGGGCGGACTGCATCTGGTCGGCTTCCTCGAAACCGGCGGTGACATAGGATCGGCCGTCGATGGCAATCCGCCCCGCCGTGATCTCGGGGTACTGCCAGGCGGCGGGCAACAACTCCACGATGCCCTGGAAAATCTCCTCCACCGTTATGCCCGGGCGTTCGGCGAGTTGCGCCAGACTATACAGGCAGGTCAACTCTTTGACGCGCTCGCGAAGGGCGGCGTATTGGGCCTGTTCGCTGTCCATTCCAGTTTGCTCCGCCTGCCGACCGGCGGGTATCTGCCGGGCTCGGTGGATACCGGGTCCGCAATAGGCAGGGATACTAGAGCGTTGCCTGCGCGGATTCAAGGGCCGCGTTGCAGGGCTTCCCGTGATGTCCACCTCACAGCAGCGCAGAACGGCTTCGAACCTGCGACCCCGGGCTTATGAGGTGGCGCCAGGCGGTTGAGCGACGAGCGAAGCGTTGTCGCGAGCCCACAGGACGTCATTGCCAACGACCGGCGGAAGCCCTGACCATCGCCAGGATGCCGGTTTCGGCGCCGACACATGCGGCCTGCTCCATAAGACTTACGTCAATTTTGACGTTGCCGAAACGGTCAAATGCGCGCTTTTTTTGCCCCGGAGTCCCGTTTCTGGCTCGTGAGGGGGGTTTTGGGGGTCGAATGTTAAGATAGGTAAGGCAAAACGCGCTGGTTTTGGATAGGTTTTTGCGGTTTTGGTGTCCGTTTTGTTCCGTTTTTGTTCGGTTTTGTTCCGT
>CAZIJC010000158.1:0-10335 GCA_964539385.1 uncultured Anaerolineales bacterium
CCATCCGCAACCTCTTCCTGCCGCTCATGATGCGGATCGTGCACCTGGCGTCGCGCGGCCAGGGCCAGCGCCACAACATCCTGGCGGGTCAGCCGTTCGAGACGAACTTCTACCCCCAGGTCAAGGAGAAGGCCATCGTCGAGGTGACCGGCCCGTTGGGGCCCTCCGGCGAGACGGCCTCCGATCAGCCTGAGACCGACCTCGACGCCGAGCGCGGCCTGAACCAACTGACGTTCAAGAAGACGTGGCACCTCGGCTATTACACGTACCGCCTGCCGCAGCGACGCGTGCCGCCCGGCATCTTCGCGACCAATCCCGACGGGGCGGAGTCGGATCTGGCGGAGTTCAGCGACGAGAAACTCCGACTCGATTTCGGGGCCAAGGAAACCCATGTGGCGGCCAGCCTGGCGGACCTCGTCTCGCGGTTCGAGGATACCGCCCGCCGCGAACTCTGGCAGTACTTCCTGATGATCTGCCTCCTGCTCGCCTTCTGCGAGCCGCTCATCGCCAACTGGATGCGCCCCGAAAGCCGCCGCCGCAGCGCCCACCCCACCCCCGGCCAGCGCCAGGCGGCATGACGGCAGAGCGCCTCCCACCCTGATGTTCCGTCGCTACTGCCGTGCAACCCTTGACGGATGCAAATCACATCGTATACTTGCGAACGGACAAGCGCTCAAGGAGCATCAAATGGGCCTTACGCACGTGACGGCCACGATGTCAAACGTGAGCGGCAACGGCAAGCCCTATGAAGCCGAGTTCCTCGTCGATACGGGAGCTGTTGACTGTATCGCGCCGGAGGACCGGCTCATCGAAGCGGGTATCCAACCCGAGGGCAAGGCTATGTACGAGTTGGCCGACGGGAGACCTGTGGAGTACCAGTACGGATTTGCCCGAATCTCGCTGATGGGACAGCAGACCGTGACCCAGGTTGTGTTCGGGCCGCCCGATGTTGAACCGATCCTCGGTGTGGTGACACTGGAGAATCTCGGGATCACGGTCGATCCCGTGTCGAAGACGCTGAAGCGCCTCCCCGCCAAGCCGCTCAAGTGAAGTACCCGCTCACCCCACCCCCGGCCGGCGCCAGGCGGCATGACGGCGAGTTCGAAGCCTACGTCCCGTCAACACCACACGCCGAGCAAGCGCGGCGGCTAACGCATGCCTGGCCGAGTCAACACCACGCGCCGCGCAAGCGTGGCGGCTAACGGCCCCACGGCAGTTTGGGCCGCTGAAACGCGCCGCACAAGCGCGGCGGCTAACGCATGCCTGGCCGAGTTAGCCGCCGAGTTCACTCGGCGCGCGCCGTGCTTTAGCGCTTGACCTCGTTCCCCCGCGCGGTAGGCTCCGTCGCTATGGGGGTGCACTGCCCGCGCGGTGGCCTTCCCAGGCCGCCGCGTAACTCGTGGGACGGCAGGCTGGTGGCCTGGGAAGGCCACCAGCCGGGTGTTTTGAGAAACGCGACGCCATGCCGAGTCAACGACAACTCGCCGAGTCGGTCATCGGACGCCTGCGCGAGGCGGGGCACGAGGCCATGCTCGCCGGCGGATGCGTGCGAGACCTGCTCCTCGGGCGGCCCGCCAACGACTACGACGTCGCCACCAGCGCGCGGCCCGAAGAGGTGCTCCATCTCTACCCCCACGCCCTGACGGTCGGCCAGGCGTTCGGCGTTGTCATCGTCCACGACGGCGCGATGCAGGTTGAGGTCGCCACGTACCGCAGCGACGCCGACTACAGCGACGGCCGCCATCCCGACACCGTCACGTTCACCGACGCGCGCGAGGACGCCCTCAGGCGCGATTTCACGATCAACGCCATGTTCCTCGACCCGGACGGCGGCAAAATCACCGACTACGTGGGCGGGCAAAAGGACCTCAAGAAGCGCATCATCCGGGCCGTGGGCGATCCGCTCGTCCGGTTCGACGAAGACCGCCTCAGGATGCTCCGGGCGGTGCGGTTCGCGGCGGAACTCGGGTTCGATATCGACCGGGCGACGGCACGCGCCGCGTGCCACCTGGCCGAGAAGATCGCCACCGTCAGCGGCGAACGCATCGCGGCGGAACTGGCACGACTCCTGACCGCCTCGGCCGCCGGACGCCGCCGCGGCCTCGAACTCGCCGACGAACTCGGCCTGCTCGCACATCTGCTGCCCGAGGTCCACGCCACCCGCGGGACCGACCAGGGCCCCACCGTCCATCCCGAGGGCGACGTGTTCGTCCACACGGTGCTTTGCGTCGAGCACTTGAGAGAGCCGACGTTTGAACTTGCCCTGGCCGCCCTCCTCCACGACGTCGGAAAGCCGAAAACCGCCATGCTCCGCGACGGCAAGTGGACCTTCTACGGCCACGCAAAGGTCGGCGAGGAGGCGGCCGGCGAGGTCTGCCGGCGTCTGCACCTCAGCAACTTCGAGCGGCGGCGCGTCACGTGGCTCGTCCGCCACCACATGAACCTGCTGAACTGGGACCAGATGCGCGAGGCGCGCCTGAAGCGTCTGTTCGCCCACGACGGGTTCGAAGAACTGGCCGAACTGTGGCGGGCCGACTGCCTGGCGTCCGGCGGCACCGCCGACGAGTACGAGGCCCTCATGGTGCGGTACCGTGCCATGGGCCGGCAGGAGATACGCCCGACGCCGCTCATCTCCGGACGCGATTTGATTGAAATGGGCCTCGAACCCGGCCCCGCCTTCCGCGAGATTCTCAACCAGGTCTACGACGCCCAACTCGAGGGCCGCCTCGCCACCAAGGACGATGCCCTCGCCCTGGCCCGCAAGATTGCCGCAGCCAGTTAGCACCGTTAAGGCCGATGGGCTCGTGATCGTGAGCCTTTCAGGCTCCCCGATGTCGGGCTGCAGAACCCTTGCTCCGCAACAGCCAAAGGATTAACATGGCAGCGTGCTGTCGAACACGGACGCGGGAATCCGGGGCGTAGGCGGTTGTCCCGTCTTCAGGGAGCGACGGATGCCCGATGTCACGAATCGGACTCTGCTGGTCACACTCCTCCTCGTGCTGTGGGTCGGCCTTCTCGCCACAGGTTGTGGAAACGGCGGCAGAAGGCTGGCCGCCATGACCAAGACGGTGAAGAGCGGTGATATCGTCGTGACAGCGGCGATTAAGCCGGCGCGCGGGCGCCATGGGCCCTGCGTGCGGGGCTATGTCACCATCGAGAACACCGGCAAGAGCGAGGTGATCATTTTCAGGGACCCGACGCTCCCCAAGGTGATCTGCACGCCGGACGGGGAGGCCGTGGTGTTCTACGGGTTGACGAACGTCACACTGCCCCTCTACCGCTATGCCCAGTGGGAGGCGTTCGAGGACCTGCAATGCTACGTTCTTGAGCCGGAGGACTCTTTCCGCTACATCTTCACGGTGTGGAATCCCCTCGACGAGACCGATCCCTATGGCAACCCATGGTACGATGATCCTCGGTCCAAGCACCATCCTCCGAAGAAGGTGACGGATCCGGTGACGGGATTCGAGGACCGGGATCCCTCCGCGCGCATCTGGCGAACGCTCCGGCTGCGCATCGGGTATGTGGACGTGGGGAAAGGCACGCTCGTAACACCCAAGGAACTCGACAAGTATCATCTGAAGATCGACGAACTTGAAGTACAAGTGGGCGACACGGTCTACGGAGCAGTGTGGCTCCAGGAGGAGGTCGTTGTGACCTTCGACTTCGGGAAACGCCAGCCGTAAGGAAGGTCCGAGCGCCAAGCGGCCCGGAATGTGGTGTGGGCGACACCCATCCATGGCCTCTTCTTATGACCCGCACCGTCCTTATCCTAATGCCATTGATGGGTGTCCCCGGAATCCTCGCAGATCTAGTCTACTCGCCCTCGCGAAGCCTCTCCCCACACTTGGGACAGAAGGTGGGGGTAAGGAAGGCAGTAACAAGGTCGCCGCACTGGGGGCAGAGAAAGAAAGGACTACGCGGCAGACGGGAACCGCTCTTGCTGCAATACCGGACCACGCCCGCGATGCCACGATACATACGCCCTTTGCACGCAGGACACCTCCAGTTTCTGCCCATCAGCACCTGTGACAGCACGCATGCTGCAAAACAGATGCCCACGCTGAACGGCATCCAGCCCTCCCGGGCGCGGAAAGACAGGAGCAAGCCAGCCGCCAGGAGGCTCCCGGCGAATAGTCCAAACAGGAGGCACTGCTTCCTCCGAGTGCGGGCGAAGGCCATCAAGATGCGCCTGTCTGGTGGTCGCGGAAGCCCGTCATTGCTTTCGTCGTCTGCCATCCAGCAAGTGCTCATTCATGCGTTAAGAAACCTGGGGACGCTACCCAAAACCTGGGGACGGCGGCCGGTTACGATACCTTCTTGACCAGCAGGCTGGCGTTGTGGCCGCCGAAGCCGAAGGAGTTGGAGGCGGCACAGGCGACCTTCATCTCGCGCGGCTCGAGCGCCACGTGGTTCAGGTCGCACTCGGGGTCGGGGTTCTCAAGATTGATCGTCGGCGGCGCGACCTGGTCGCGGATCGCCAGGATCGTGGCGGCAAACTCCACGCCGCCGCTTGCACCCAGCAGGTGCCCGACGCTCGACTTGGTGCTCGAGATGGCAAGGCGTGCGGCATGGTCGCCGAAGACCTGCTTGATGGCCTTCGTCTCGGAGATGTCTCCCAGCAGCGTGCCGGTGCCGTGGGCGTTGATATAGTCGACGGAGGCGGGTTCGGCGCCCGCGTCTTGGAGCATGGCGCGCATCGCGGCCGCAGCGCCGCGGCCGGTGGCGTCGGGCTGGACAATGTGGCAGCCGTCGCCGCTCATGCCGAACCCAATGACCTCGGCGTAGATCCGCGCGCCGCGTTTCTTGGCGTGCTCGTATTCTTCCAGGACGACGATGCCCGCCCCCTCGCCCAGGACGAAGCCGTCGCGGTCGCGGTCGAACGGGCGTGAAGCCCGCTGCGGCTCGTCGTTTCGGGTGGAGAGGGCGCGGTTCGTGCAGAATCCCGCCAGGCCCAAGGGCGTCACGGCCGCCTCGGACCCGCCGGTGATCATGATGTCGGCCTCGTTGCTCACGATGGTCCAGAAGGCCTGGCCGATGGCGTTGTTGGCGCTGGCGCAGGCGTTGGCGACACCGGCGTTGGGTCCCTTGATCTGATAGAGGATGGAAACCTGGCCGGCGGCGGCGTTGATCATGAGTTTGGGGATCATGAACGGCGAGACGCGCATGGCCCCTTTTTCGAGAAGCCGCTTGTGCTGCTGCTCGAACTCCGTCAGTCCGCCGATGCCGCTGCCGACGATGACGCCCGCGCGGAACGGGTCAGGCAGGTTCGCCAGGTCCAGGCCCGAATCTTCAACGGCCTTGATGGCCGCCGCCACGGCCATCTGGCTGAACCGGTCCATGTGCCGGGCCTTCCGTTTCTCGATGCAGGCCGCCGGATCGAAGTCCTTGATCTCGCCGGCAATCCGGACGGTATAGTCGGAGACGTCAAAGGCCTCGACACGGCTGACGCCGGACTCGCCGGCGAGCAGCCGCTCCCAGAAAACGTCCACCTCGTGTCCGAGCGAGGTCACGAGGCCCAGGCCCGTTACCACAGCGTGGCGGCTCATCGGTTACAGGTGCGCCTCCACGTAATCGATCGCCTGGCCGACGGTCTGGATTTTTTCTGCATCCTCGTCGGGAATGCTGATGTCGAACTCGTCCTCGAATTCCATGACGAGTTCAACCGTGTCGAGCGAGTCGGCCCCGAGGTCGTTGACGAAGGACGTTTCGCCGGTGACCTGGGCCTTATCAACGCCCATCTGCTCTGCCACGATTTCCGCAACGCGCTCCTCGATGGTTGCCAAGGTTATTCCTCCATCCTGCTTCTCGTTCTCTCTCCTCAGTGAGCCCCCGCCCGGACCCGGAACGGGTTGATCTGGATCTCTTCTACGGCGCCATCCCGCCGTCCACCGGCAAGACGTGGCCGGTGATGTAGGCCGCATCGTCGCCGGCGAGAAAACAGACGGCCCGGGCCACTTCTTCGACCGTGCCCATCCGCTTCAACGGGATGGCGGCCAGCGCGTTCTCCTTCGCCTTCTCGGGCAGCACGCGCGTCATCTGGGTGTCGATGAAGCCCGGCGCAACGGCGTTGCAGCAGATGTTCTTGCGCGCGAGTTCCCTGGCCACCGTTCGCGTGAACCCGACAACGCCCGCCTTCGAGGCCGAATAGTTGGCCTGCCCAGGGTTGCCCACCAGCCCGGAGACGCTCGCCATGTTGACGATGCGGCCGGACTTCTGGCGGACCATGTACCGGCTGGCGTGTTTGGTCATCAGGAACGTGCCCTTGAGGTTGACGGCCATCACGAGATCCCACTCGTCGGCGTCCATCCTCAGCAGGAGGTCGTCGCGCGTGATGCCGGCGTTGTTGATAAGGATGTCGATCCGGCCGGTCTTCTCAATGACCTCGTCGAAGAGCCTCTCGACGGCCGCCTCGTCGGTCACGTCCACGGCGAACGTCAGGACATCCTTGGCCCCGGGCAGGTTGACGGCCGCTTCCTTGATCTGGTCCTCGAGCACGTCCACGAGGACGACCGTGGCGCCGCCTTCGGCCAGTTGCCGGGCGACCTCCAGGCCGATGCCGCGGGCTGCACCCGTCACGACGGCCGTCTTGCCCTCGAACGTCATTCAGCCTCTCCCTTGCCGAACGCTTCGACGTCGGCGACCGTGCCGATCGTCGCGGCGGCGCGCCCGATCTTGCGGTCGATCCGTTTCAGCAGGCCCGTCAGCACGCGGCCGGGGCCGATCTCGAAGAACCGGTCGAAGCCGTCGGCAATCAGGCGCTGGACACCCTGCTGCCAACGGACCGCGCCATCGACCTGGCGTGCGAGCAGGTCCACCGCCTCGGCCGCGACACTATAGTAATCCCCGGTCACGTTTGCAACCACGGGGAATTGGAGTTCGTGAAACGCGAGGCCGCGAAGTTCCGAAGCCAGTTTCTCCCGGGCCGAAGCCATCAAGGGCGAATGGAAGCCGCCGGCCACCGCAAGCGGAATGGCCCGCTGGGCGCCGAGGCTCTCGGCCACCTCACACGCCCGGTCGCAGGCCGCCTTCACGCCACTGACGACGACCTGGCCCGGACAGTTGTAATTCGCGGGCCAGATTGTACCTGCCTGGCGTGCGGCCTCGCAAATCTTTTCCGCGCCCGCCTCGTCCACGCCGATGAGCGAAACCATGCCGCTTTCTTGAGCGTCGCAGGCCTCCTGCATGTAGCGGCCGCGAAGGTACGTCAGCCGCACGGCGTCGTCGAACTCGATGGCGCCGGCGGCCACAAGAGCGGTGTACTCGCCCAGGCTGAGTCCCGCCGCCGCCTCGGGCGCCATCGCCTTGCCCGCCTCGGTGGTCCGCAGCACGGCCAGGACCGCCAGGCTCGTCACGAGGATGGCTGGCTGGCTGATGTCGGTGGCCGTCAGACGGTCTTCGGGACCTTCGAAGCAAACCTGCGACAACGAGAAGCCCAGGATCCCATCGGCCCGGTCATAGAGTGCCTTCGCCTCGGGAAACGTCTCCGCAAGGTCCTTTCCCATACCCACGTACTGGGCGCCCTGGCCGGGGAACAGGAAGGCGGTCTTGCCCATGTGCGGCTCTCTCTGCTGTCAATGCCTGACGACGGCGCCGGCCCAAGTCAGGCCGCCGCCGAAGGCAAGGAGGAGGGCCCTGTCGCCGACAAGTTCGCCAAACCGCTTCTACCCCGCGACCATCCGGATGTGGGCGATCTCGTGGCGGGCCACGGGGCGCAACTGGGAAGATTCCAGCGTGACGACGGCCACCGTCTCGCCATCCAGCGTGACGAACTCAACCTCATATCCGGCCCCACCCTGATGGACAAGAACAACTGTACCGATGTCGCCCGCGCGCAACGCGTGCTGGGGCAAATCCTGCGCCAGAACAACCGTATCATGCTCTTTCATGTCAAGTTCCCCGCCCGCCGGGATAGGCCGCTCAAACGTCGCGCAACAGCCTGACTAATGTCTGATGGCGGCGCCGGCCCAGGTCAGGCCGCCGCCGAAGGCAACGAGGAGGGCCGTGTCGCCGGGGCCGAGGTCGCCCTGGCGGCGGGCTTCGTCGTGGGCGATCGCCACGCTCGCACCCCCGGTGTTGCCGTACTTGTCGATGTTCAGAAAGACCTTCTCGGGCGGGAAACCCATGCGGCCGGTGGCGGCGTTGATGATCCGCGTGTTCACCTGGTGCGGGATCACCAATTTCACCTGGTCCACCGTCAGGTCGCATGCCTTCATGCACTCCTCGATGAGTTCCTGCATCTTGAGGACGGCAAACTTGAAGACCTCCCGACCACGGATGTGCATGTAATGCAGCCGCCCATCGACGGTCTCGTGCGACGGCGGCCTGCGAGACCCGCCGGCCGGCAGCAGCATCATCGTGCCGCCCGCCCCGTCGGCATAGAGCGTCGTGTAGAGGATGCCCGTATCGGGTTCGTCGGACGCCTGGACCACAGCCGCACCCGCCCCGTCGCCGAACAGCACGCACGTGGACCGGTCGGTGTAATCGGTGATACAGGACAGGACCTCGGCGCTGGTCACGAGGACGGTCCGGGCCTGGCCCGTCAGGATGGCGGCCCGTGCCTGTGCCAGCCCGTAAATGTGCCCGCTGCAGGCAGCCGTCAGGTCGAAGGCACCGGCGCCGGTGCATCCGAGGCGGTGCTGGAGCCAGCACGCGGTGGCCGGCAGCGTGTTGTCGGCCGTGATCGTGGCGCAGATCACGAGGTCCACGTCCGCCGGCTCAACGCCGGCATCGTCGAGGGCCCGGCGGCACGCCTCGATGGCCAAGTCGCTGGTGGCCTGGTCGTGCTCGGCGATGCGGCGCTGCTTCATGCCCGTCCGCTTGGTGATCCACTCGTCGTTGGTATCGACGATCCGTGTGAAGTCCTCGTTGGTCATCACCCGTTCGGGCACGTACATACCGGTACCGATGACACGCGCGCTGGCCGGTCGGGCGTTTGAGGCTGCGCTGCAACTCACACGTTCCTCCCTCGCGCCTGGGCCACCTCCTGGACGATGATGCGATTGACCTGTTGGCGGGCATAGGTGGCGGCCACCCGCAGCGCGTTGGCGATGCCCCGGGCCCTGGCGTTTCCGTGGCAGATGATGACGACGCCGTCCACCCCCAGCAGCGGCGCCCCGCCGTATTCCTCGGCGTCGTGGCGGCGCTGGAGGTCGGTCATGACCGGCAGGAGCGCGGCCTTGGCCTCCGACTCCATCTCGCCGACCTCCTGCATGATGGTCTCGAAGACGCTCTCGGCCAGGGCCTCGACGGTCTTCAGGACGATGTTGCCGACGAAACCGTCGCAGACGACGACGTCGAAGCGTCCGTTGAAGATGTCGCGGCCTTCGGCGTTGCCGCAGAAGCGCAAGCGGGATCGCTCCATCAGTTCGCGGGCCTCGCGGGCCAGTTCGTTGCCCTTCTCGCTCTCCTCGCCGATACTGAGGATACCGACGCGCGGCTCCGTGATGTCGAAGACCTCGCGCGCATACACGCTGGCCATGACACCGTACTGGAGCAGGTGAACCGGGCGGCTGTCCACGTTCGCGCCGACGTCGATGACCACGACCGGACCGTGGAACGCCGGCAACACGACGCTGATACCCGGCCGACGGACGCCGGGGAGTCGCTTGGCAATCATGTGGGCCGCCGCCACGAACGCGCCGGTGTTGCCGGCGCTGACGACGGCGTCGGCCTCGCCTTTGGCCATGACTTCGACCGCCCGCCGCATCGAGGAGTCGGGTTTCTTGCGGACGGCCTCAACGGGCGGTTCGGCCATCGCCACCTGCTCGGAGGCGTGGACGATCGCGATTCGCTCGCGCGCCGCGCCGGCGGCGTCCAGTTCCGCCTCGACGGCCGCCCGGTCGCCGACCAGGACGAACTCCTCTTCGGGCAGCGCATCGCGTGCCGCCAGAGCGCCGCGGACGATCTCGCCCGGTGCATTGTCGCCGCCCATAGCATCGATCGCCAGCCTCACCGCCTACTCCTCCTCGATGGTGAGGACTTCGCGGCCGCGATAATGGCCACAGTTGCTGCACACGGCGTGCGGCAGCGTAGCGCGGCCGCACTGCTTGCAGATGACGGTCTGAACAGGCGTCAAGGCAAGATGCGATCGCCGCTTGCGTTTTCTGGTCTTGGAGGTTCGCCTTTTCGGAACGGGCATGTCGTCCTCCTTCAGGTCGTTACACGGGTGCCGGCGGTGCTACGTCATCGCTACGGCCGTTTCGAGGGCACGAAAGGGCGGAATGCTACAAAGCCGCCCCGCGGCGGTCAATCGAAAAAGTCAAGCGGCACAAGCGCGGTGGGTGTCCGCACCCACCGCCCTGGCACGTTCCATCGCGTGACGAGGCCACCGGG
>CAZIJC010000159.1:0-10121 GCA_964539385.1 uncultured Anaerolineales bacterium
CAACCGGACATTTCTAATGGGGCCCAACCCCGGACATTTCTATTGGGGCTTGACATTCGCTCTGAAATCTCTTGACGCCGACGGGGCGCACTTCTACACTGGCCGTCCCTTTGGACGCATTCCGTTGGCGGAGACGTTACCGTGAGCAAGAAACGGCTGGCAGATGCGGTTCTGGTATCGGTCCATTCCAGGTTTCGGAAGGAAGGTTCCCTATGCTAAGTGATTTAGAGATTGCGCAGCAAGCCACGCTCAAGCCCATCCGTGAGGTCGCCGAAGGGCTCGGCGTCCAGGAAGACGAACTCGAACTGTTCGGCAACTTCAAGGCCAAGGTAGACCTGGAGATCCTCGACCGCCTGGCCTCGCGGCCGGCCGGCAAGTACATCGACGTGACGGCCATCACGCCGACGCCACTCGGCGAGGGCAAGACCGTTACGACGATCGGCCTGTCGATGGGTCTGTCGCAGATCGGCAAGAACGTCTGCACCTGCATCCGCCAACCCAGCCTCGGACCCGTCTTCGGCATCAAGGGCGGGGCGGCGGGGGGCGGCATGAGCCAGGTGGTGCCGATGGAGGACTTCAACCTGCACCTGACGGGCGACATCCACGCCGTCGGCCTGGCGAATAACCTCGCGTGCGCATTCGTCGATAACTCAATCTATCACGGCAACCCGCTCGACATCGACCCGTACGCGCCCAGCCTGCGACGCGTGGTGGACATCAGCGACCGCTGGGCACTCGACGAGATCGTCACGGGCCTCGGCTCCGGCATCGTCCGCCGCACCGGCTTCGACATCACCGTCGCCAGCGAGGTCATGGCGATCCTGGGCCTGACCACCGGCCTCGACGACATCCGTGAGCGCCTCGGCCGCATGGTCGTCGCTTACCGGCGCGACGGTTCGCCCGTCACGTGCGACGACCTCAAGGTCGGCGGCGCGATGGCCGTCCTCATGAAGGACGCCATCAAACCGAACCTCATGCAGACGCTCGAACACACGCCGTGCTTCGTCCACGCCGGGCCGTTTGCCAACATCGCGCACGGCAACTCGTCGATCCTGGCCGACATGATCGCCACGAAACTGGCCGACTACACCGTCACCGAATCCGGCTTCGGCGCCGACATCGGCATGGAAAAGTTCATGAACATCAAGTGCCGCCAGAGCGGACTCGTGCCCGACTGCGTCGTCCTGGTCGCCACCGTCCGGGCACTGAAGATGCACAGCGGCAAGTTCAAGGTCGTCGCCGGAAAACCGCTCGACCCGGCGCTGCTCGAAGAGAACCCCGACGTGGTGGCCGAAGGCTGCGCCAACCTCGAGAAGCACATCGAGAACGCGCGGATGCACGGCGTGCCGTGCGTCGTGGCCGTCAACCGCTTCACCACCGACGCCGAATCGGAACTTCAGGCCGTCGCCGAGAAGGCCAAGGCCGCCGGCGCCGGATGGGTCGCCCACTCCAACGTCTGGGCCGAGGGCGGCAAAGGCGGCACCGAACTGGCCGAGGCCGTCGTCGAGGCCTGCGAGGCGCCCAACGACTTCACGTTCCTCTACGACCTCGACCTTTCGATCAAGGAAAAGATCGAGACCATCGCCACCAAGATGTACAGCGCCGGTAGTGTCGTGTATGAAAAGGCCGCCGAACAGGCCATCGAGCGGTTCACACAACTCGGCTACGACAACCTGCCGCTCTGCATGGCCAAGACGCACCTGAGCCTGAGCCACGACTCGAAAATGAAAGGTGCCCCGACCGGCTACGAGTTCCCCGTGCGCGACGTGCGGGCATCCATCGGCGCGGGGTTCCTGTACCCGCTGTGCGGCATGATGCGGACGATGCCGGGTCTGCCAACGACCCCCGCCGGCGAGAAGGTGGACATCGGGCCGGACGGCCAGGTCGTGGGGCTTTTCTGAGGCCGCGACACTGGCCTACAATGCGTAGGCGAGCCCCGACTTTGGGTCGGGGTTACCCAGCGCCGTCGCAATAGCGCACGAGCAGAAGGAACGTGCCATGCCCCAGACCGTCGAGATTCCCGTCGTCTGGCTCCAGGGCGCCGCCTGTAGCGGTTGCGCCGTGAGCGTGCTGAATGCGTTCTCGCCAACGGCCGGGCCGTTGCTCCTGAAGGAACTGACGCCCGGCAAGCACGTGTCGGTGCGGGTCCTCGCCACCATCATGGCTGGGCAGGGCGAGCAGGTCATCGAGGTTCTCAAAGACACGGCCATCCGTGACAAGGGCGGCTACCTGTTCGTCATGGAAGGGTCGATCCAACTCGGCGACCCCATGTTCGCCACCTTCGGCGAAGAGGGCGGACGCGAGACACCCATCCACGACATGGCAGCAGACCTGGCCACCGATGCCGCCGCCGTCATCGGCCTGGGAACGTGCGCGTCGTTCGGCGGCATTCCGGCGGGCGAGGGCAACCTCACCGGCGCCACCTCCATCGGGGCGCTACTCGCCGAGCGCGGCATCGACGTGCCGGTCATCAACGTGCCGGGCTGCCCGCCGCACCCCGACTGGCTCGTCGGCACGCTCGTGGCCGTGTCGCTGTACGGCCTGGAGGCGATCGTGCCGACGCTTGATGAACTCTCTCGGCCGGCCATGTTTTTCGGCAAGTGCGTTCACGAGACGTGCCCGCGCCGGGCCGACTTCGACGCCGGCCGCTTCGCCAGGAACTTCGGCGAGCCCGGCTGCATGTACCATCTCGGCTGCAAGGGCCCCGTCACGTACGCCGATTGCCCGACCCGCATGTGGAACACCGGCACGAACTGGTGCGTGGGGGCGGGCAGCCCGTGCCACGGCTGTGTCGAGCCGGACTTCCCCGACCGGCTCAGTCCCCTGTACGAGAAGATCGATGAACAGCGGCTGGGGCGGTTCCGGTTGCTCGAACCGCAGACCCAGGCCGATGCTGACGCCTGACGACGGAGGCGACCCTGATGGCTCGGACGAAATCGAAGACCGGACCCACCACGATCACGATCGACCCGGTGACGCGGATCGAGGGGCACATGAAGGTTGAGGCCGTCGTCGACGGCGGCGAGGTGAAGGAGGCCCGGTGCTCCGGCACGCTGTTCCGCGGCTTCGAGAACATCCTCGTCGGCCGCCATCCGCTCGACGCCGTCCGCCTGACGCAGCGCGTCTGCGGCGTGTGCCCGACGTCCCACGGTACAGCCTCGGCCTTGTGCCTCGACGCGGCCCTGGGCGTGGCCGACCAAGTGCCCGACAACGGGCGAATCGTCCGCAACCTTCTGCTGGGCTGTAACTTTCTTCAGTCGCACATTCTGCACTTCTTCGCCCTGGCGGCGCTCGATTACGTTGACGTGACGGCCGTGGCCGACTACGACGGGTCGGAAAGCGAACTGAAGGCCGTCCGGTCGTTCCTTGGCCGCGGGGCCCTTGCCCCGTTCGTGCCCCGTTACGAGGGCGATTACCGCGCCGACACGCAGACCAACATCGGCCTGGTCCGAGCCTACCTGAAGGCGCTGCACATTCGTCGCACCTGCCACGAGATGCTTTGCATCTTCGGCGGCAAGATGCCGCACAACATCGGCATCGTGCCGGGCGGGGTCACCGGCGACGTTACGCCCGACAAGGTCGCGACCTTCATCGGCAAACTGGCCGAGATTCAGGACTTCGTCGACGACGTCTACCTGCCGACCATCATGACGGTCGCCGGCGCGTACGCCGACTACTTCAGCATCGGCGCCGGCTGCCGCCGCTTCCTGGCCTACGGCGTGTTTCCGCTGTCGGCCAAGGCCAACGGCGCGCGCCTCTTGCCGTCGGGCCTGATCGATGCCGACGGCTCGCCGGCAGCGCTCGACCGCGACCGCATCACCGAAGACGTGGCCCACTCGCGCTACGCCGCCGAGTGTGCGGCCGCGCCGGCCCAGGGCAAGACCGTGCCCGAACCCCACAAGGACGGGGCCTACAGTTGGATCAAGGCGCCGCGGTACGACGGCGCCCCGGCCGAGGTCGGGCCCCTGGCCCGCGGCATGGTGGCGTATGCGGCGGGCGACGAGGTCTTCAAGCCCGAGATCGACGCGGCCCTGCAGGCCGCCGGCGCGGGCCCCGAGGTCCTGCCGTCCGTCCTGGGCCGCCACCTCGCCCGGGCCCTCGAAACGCGCATCGTGGCGCGGGTTATGATGGACTGGCTCGGCGAACTGGTGCCCGGCGACCCTGTGGCGGTGCCCCTGACGATTCCCGACGAGGGCGAGGGCGCCGGCCTGACCGCCGCCCCGCGCGGGGCGCTCGGACACTGGATTCAAATCAGGAACAAGGTCATCGACCGCTACCAACTCGTTGTCCCGACCACCTGGAACGGCAGCCCCCGGGACGCCGACGGCACGCCGGGGCCCATCGAGCAGGCCCTCGAAGGCACACGCATCAAGGACCCCGATAACCCGTTCGAGATCGTCCGAATCGTTCGTTCGTTCGACCCGTGCCTGGCGTGCTCGGTGCACGTGATGACGGCCCGCGGAACGCCCCGAGGAGTGTACCGGATTGTCTGAGCGGCGCGTCAACATTGTGGGTGTCGGCAACTCGCTCATGGGCGACGACGGCGTCGGCCCGGCGGTTATCGAACGCCTCGGCCGCCGTGGAACCACCGACGGGGTGGTCCTGCACGACGCCGGCCTGGCCGTCTCCGACGTCCTGGGGTTGCTGGCCCCGTCGGACCCGCTCATCGTGATCGATGCGGTCCGCGCGGGCGGGCGCCCGGGCCGGGTGCACCGCTTCCGCCTCAACGTGTTCGACCTGGACGGCGGGCCGCTGGCCGGCGCCGTCTCGCTGCATGAACTCAGCGTCGTGCCGGCCCTCGGTATCGAGGTTCTCACCGGCCGCATCTTCGGCGACGTCACGGTCTTCGGCGTGGAGCCGGGCGTCGTGGCCTGGGGCGAGGGGCTGTCGCCGGCCGTGGCCGACGCCGTCGAACACTTGGTCGATGAGATCCTGGCGCACTTGAAGAACGGACCCGCCCCCGAGCCGGCCGCGGAAGCGGCCGGTGGCTCTCCACGCCGCGACGTGTCATAAAGCAGGAGACGCCTGACCATGAACGCGACCGAACGCAAACCCAACGACGAGATCCTGGCCTCGCTCGACGATGCCGCCAAGGTCTTCATCCTCGGCTGCCAGGGCTGCCCCATCGGGTGCGAGACCGGCGGCGAGCCGTGGCTCAGGGAGATGGCCGGCCTCGTGGCGGGCGCGGGCAAAGAGGTCACCGGTTCGGCACTGCTCGACATGATCTGCAATAAGGCCATCGTCGGCATCAAACTCGGACGTCTCATCGGCCAAATCGAACCCGCCGACGCCATCCTCGTGGGCTCGTGCGGCGTGGGGGTCCAGGCCGTCGGCAACATGGTCGGCCGGCGGGCCGTCCCCGCCATGGACACCATCTGCATGGGCGATTACCAGGGCCTGTGGCCCTCCGAAGAGCGGTGCGCCGAGTGCGGCGAATGCGTGCTGGCCTGGACGGGCGGCCTGTGCCCCGTCACGCTGTGCGCCAAGGGCCTGATGAACGGTCAGTGCGGCGGCACGGGCGACGACGGCTCGTGCGAGGTCTCACCCGACCAGCCGTGCGGCTGGCACCGGATTTATGAGCGTCTGCGCGACCTCGGCCGCCTCGATGACCTGCGGCGTCTGAATGCCCCGCGCGACTACCGCAAGTTCGAGATCTCCGACGCAAACCGGCGCACCATCCGGTGGGCGCTCGAGGTCGCTGAACAGGAAGAGGCCGCCGAGCAGGCCGCGGCCGCCGACCAGTAAACGGGATACATGCCATGAGCCAACTCAAAGAGCGCCTGGAGGCCGGCGAATTCGTCTTCACGGGCGAGATCGGACCGCCAAAGGGCACGAACATCGAACCCGTTATCCACGAGGCCGAGACGTATCTCAAGGGCCGCGTCGTCGCCGTCAACGTCACCGACATCCAGACGGCCGTCATGCGGACCGGGTCGATGGTCGGCGCCAAGTTACTGCTGGACCGCGGCATCGAGCCGGTCTTTCAGATGGTCTGCCGCGACCGCAACCGGCTGGCCCTCCAGAGCGACCTTCTCAGCGCCGCCGTCCTGGGCATCGAGAACGTCCTCGCACTGACCGGCGACCACGTCGTCATGGGCGACCACAAGGACGCCAAGCCCGTCTACGACGTCGACTCGGTGGGCCTCTTGCAGGCGATCTCGGGCCTGGAGGCCGGCACCGACATGGGCGCCGACATGAAGGGCAACCCAAACGAACTCGACGGCGTGCCGGAGTTCTTCAAAGGCTGCTGCACGACGCCGTGCGGGCCGGACCCCGAAGCCCAGATCATCAAACTCGAAAAGAAGGTCGAGGCGGGGGCCCAGTTCGTCCAGACGCAGGCGGTGTACGACCCCGCCACGTTCGAGACGTTTATGAGAAGCATCGAGCACGTGAAGATCCCCGTGCTGGTGGGCATCGTCGTCCTGAAGTCCGCCGGCATGGCCAAGTACATGAACCGCGGCGTGCCGGGCGTTCAGGTGCCCGACGCGATCATCCAGCGGATGGCCGATGCCGCCAAGGAGGACCGCAAGAAGGTGTCGGCCGAGATCGCAGGCGAACTCGTCCGCGAGATGAAACCCATGTGCCAGGGCGCCCACCTCATGACACTCGGATGGGACGACGTCGTGCCGGACATCCTCGAACACGCCGATCTGAAGCCGTAGTGCGACGCGGCGCCGCGGCGGACGAGCCCGACGCGGTGGGTGGCATGGCCACGCTTGCGTGGCCATGGGCGCGGATGGGCAAAAGGGGCCACACATGGCCACGCAAGCGTGGCCATGCCACCCGGCCGTTCTACGCTGAACCCTCAGAAGATAAAGGAGCTCCCATGCCTGCGAAACTCATTGACGGCGAAGCCCTTGCGGCGCAAATCAGGGCCGACCTTGCGAAGGACATTGAGGCAATCAAGGCCAAAACCGGCTCACCGCCCAAACTCGCCAGCCTCCTGGTCACCTCGAACCCCGGCGCACGCATCTACAGCCGCAGCCAGGCCAAATCGTGCCAGGAGGCCGGCATCGCCTACGACCTGGTGGAACTGCCCGACGACACGACCGCCGAGGCGCTGGCCGCCAAGATCGATGAACTGGGCGCCGACCCATCCGTCCACGGCATTCTGCTCCAGATGCCGCTGCCCGAGGGGGTCAACGCCCGCGACATGGCCGAGCGCATCCCGCCCGAAAAGGACGTCGAAGGCATCACCGCCGCCAACCTCGGCAAACTCCTGTTCTACGAGGGGGCCGAACTCATCCCGTGCACCGCCGCCGCCGCCTACGAACTCATCAAGTTCGCCGGCTGCGAAATCAAGGGCGCCGAGTGCGTCGTCGTCGGCCATTCGCCCATCGTCGGCAAGCCCGTCGTCTGCCTCATCGTCAACGACCTGGGGACGTGCACCTGCTGCCACATCGGCACGCGCGACACGAAGGCCCATACGTCGAAGGCCGAAATCCTGGTGGTCGCCGCCGGCGTGCCGGGCCTCATCACCGGCGAGCACGTCATGCCGGGCGCCACCGTCATCGACGTCGGCATCAACCGCGTGCCGGTGCTCGATGAAAAGGGCGAACCGGTCCTCAATGAAAAGGGCCGCAAGAAGATGAAGACCGTCGGCGACGTCGACTTCGACTCGGCCGTCGAGGTCGCCGGCGCCATCACGCCGGTGCCCGGCGGCGTCGGACCCGTCACGGTCGCCATCCTTCTGCGTAACACCGTCCGCGCCGCCCTGGCCCAGACGGGATGAGGCGCAGGTCGGCCCAACCTGGTGCGAACGCGCCGCGCTTCATTACGCACGCTGAAGGGGCAGGTCGCCAGTCCTCACTCCCGCGATGGCGGGGAACGCCCCCGCTGCTTGGCCATGTGCGCCGTCAAGACGTCGACCACTTCCCCGCAGCGCTCGTCTTTCGCGAGATCCAAAGGTGTCTTGCCCTCGTTGTTCTCCGCGCTTGGGTCGGCGCCGTGCGAGAGAAGCACCGTGAGAGTATCCTCTCGCCCCCATTTCCCGGCGACGTGCAAGGGCGTCGCTCCCGAGTTGTCCGTCGCGTGAAGATCTGCTCCGTGCCGCAGCAATACCTCGACGCCCTCCTTGGCGCCACCTCGTGCGGCTGCGTGCAACGGTGTGAAGCCCAAATCATCCATGGCCTTAACGTCAGCGGCGGCAGCGAGGAGAATCTCTACCAAATGGCCCTCCCACGCAACGTGCAGTGGGGTGCGGCCTTCGGCGTCCCCCGCGTTGACATCAGCACCGTGCCGGAGCAGCTCTCTAACGGATTCGTCCTTCCCGAATTCAGTTGCCGCGTGAAGGGGCGTGCGGCCAGCGTCGTCCATGGCGTTCACATCAGCGCCACGGGCGATGAGCAGCCGCACGAGGTCGGGGCCGCCGCTCCAAGACGCGATATGCAGCGGCGTCTCACCCCTGTCGTTGCGTGCGTTGGCCGCAGCGCCAGCGTCCAGCAGCATCTCAGCCACTGGCGTGTCCCTGTGCGCGGCGCTGTGCAACGGTGTGAAGTCACGCTTGCCTACGGCGTTCACATCCGCGCCGTGCGCAAGGAGAAGTGCGACGAGGTCCGTTCTTCCCCGCGTCGCTGCTTCGCGAAGAGGCGTGTCGGCATCATCGTCACGAGCATTGACGTTCGCCCCACTGCGCAGCAGGATCTCGGCAATATCCTTGTGCCCGTCTCGGGCGGCGACGGCCAAGGCCGTTTGCCCACCGTGCCCCCTGGCGTTGACGTTGCACCCTGCGTGCAGGAGGAGCCGAACCGCCGGCGCGTCGTTCAGCCACGTTGCGACTTGCAGCGGAGCGCCCGAGACGAGCCCCAGCCCAAGCCTCATGCTTCCTTCAGTGACCACCAACCCGCCAACAACGCCGACGATGGGGATTACGAAAGCCCTCAGCAGACGGAGGCCCTTGCGGCCCCTCTTGGGCTCTTGCTCCGCGCTGCTACTGACGCGCCGCAACCGCAACACGACGCACCAAATCGCAATCAGTGAGGCCGCAAGCACAACGAACCACTGTGGCACGATAACCGCGTGGAAATCGGCGACGGGCAACTGCAGGGAAAACGCCGGCTTGTATTTCCCCGCGGCACATTCAAAGCCGAGAAGTGCCGCGCGCCAGCGAACTCCCCATCCCACGCGTTCCCAGAGTGGGAGGTAGGGGAAGTCCTTGGAGTAGGGCTCTATCTCGAAATGCATTCCAACTCGTCGGCCCCATCCGGAGAAGCGGACAAGGAAGACCTGCCCCCGTTCACACGCAACTTCGTAATGGCTGTGCCACGGCGTCCACGACAAGCTCCAATGTGCGCGGTGACTCCGTTCCCACAAGCCTATCGTCGCGCCGCAGAGCAGCGCATAAACGACCGCAAACACAGCCAAGACCTTGCGCCTCATACCTGTCATTCTACACGCTTTCCCTTGCAGACGCGAGGGGCTAGCGATTGAAGATGAACGCGAGAACAGTCTGACACTTGCCGCCGCGCTTTGCTGCGCCGCCTGGCCCCCTGCCCCCTGGCCAGACCTCCCGCCAGGCTACCGCTGCCTCAGCGCCGGAAGTGGTTGACACGGCCGCCGTGCCGACTCACAATCGCGTGTGTCCCGCGCTGCCTGAACGTCGGGCGTTCGCGTTTTGAAAGGGGGCCGGACCATGCAAGGGCAAGTCGACCGCCGCTCGTTTCTAAAGACCGCCGTTGGCGCTGCGGGTCTGGTCATCCTCGCCGATTTCCGCTCGGCCACCAGCGCCCAGGCCAACGAGAGGCTCAACGTCGCCCTGGTGGGCGTGGGGGGGCGCGGCACGTGGTTCGTCGACACGATCCCCAAGATGGAAAACGTGGTCGCCTTTTGCGACATCAACGAGAGCAAGTTGGCCGCAGCCTTCAAACGCTGGAAGGACCTGGCCGCCCGTTTTGCAACCTCGCAACATAACTGGGAGCGGCAGGCCGCCGTCCAGTACAAGCGCCTGCTGAAGGCCAAACCGAGGACCTTCGCCGACTTCCGCAAGATGCTCGACGCGATGGGCGGCGGCCTGGACGCCGTCGTCTGCGCCACGCCCGATCACACCCATGCCGTCATCTCGGCCGGGGCCATCAAGGCCGGCAAGCACGTCTTCTGCGAGAAGCCGCTCACCCGGACCCTCC
>CAZIJC010000160.1:0-10079 GCA_964539385.1 uncultured Anaerolineales bacterium
GGGCCATCGAGTTCTACGAGCAGGCGCTCGCCATCGCCCGCGAGATAGGCGACAGAAGGGGCGAAGGGGCGGTCCTGGGCAACCTGGGCAGCGCCTACGCGGACCTGGGCGAAGTGCGCCGGGCCATCGAGTTCTACGAGCAGCGCCTTGAGATCGCCCGCGAGATAGGCGACCGGCGGGGCGAAGGACAGGACCTGGGCAACCTGGGCGTCGCCTACGCGGATCTGGGCGAAGTGCGCCGGGCCATCGAGTTGTACGAGCAGGCGCTTGAGATCGCCCGCGAGATAGGGGATAAGCGCGGTGAAGGGATCGTCCTTGGGAACATGGCCCTTCAGTACGAGAAGATGGGGGACCGGAGCGAGGCGGTTTCGCTCGCCGCGGCGTCGCTTGAGATCAGAGAGGCGATCGAAGATCCAGATGCCGAGAAGGTGCGGCGGGCGCTCCAGAAGTGGCGGGGAGAGGGGTGACCAGTGCGGAGTTCGGAGTGCGGAATGAACGGCAAACGGCAACAGCCCCTTCCAATGCGGAATTCGGAGTGCGGAGTGCGGAGTGAAGGGAAAAAGGGGACATTCTACTTTTCCGGCTCCTTCGGCCGACGGCCACAGGGCCGCAGCGCCGGTTCCAGGCTCAGTCACGATCAAAAAAGTAGAATGTCCCCTTTTCCCCGCCCCGGGGTCTCATCCCGGTCGGACGTCGAGGCATTCAGGCGCTTCGACGACGATACCTTCCGCCACGAACTGCACGTTGACGGTGCGGCGTTCGTCGTGCGTCCAGTACCCGGCCACCCAGAACATGAAGCAGAGCCATGCGGCGAGGACCGCCGCCACGGGTGCGGCTTCGCCCGCGCCGAGTGGGACGGCGATCTGCCACACCGCGACAGCAGCAAGGGGCATTGCAGGCAGGGCAAGCCAGATCCACCACAGGCTGGGGCTGCACGCGCGACACAGGGGATAGGTGATGTGCAGCCGTTCCATGTTCTCCGGAATACCCTTTGCCCGTCGCACGGCTCGGCGCTTCCGCTTCTTCTCGTGGCTGGCGGCAAGAGCTCCGATGACACCAAGGAGCAACCCCAGGAGGTCCACGGCACTGAACTTCTCGGCCACCGTCGGGGAAGTCACCCTCATTTGTCGGTTCGGCGAGGCACCACACAGGGCGCACGTTCCGCTCACAGTTATCTTGGCATTGCCGGCCTTGCTGATGGTAAGCGACGGGTGGGTCCAGGGGATCTTGTGCGTAGCGGTCGGCGTGGCGGGGGGCTCAGAGGCCAAGCGTTTCCAGTCCTCGCGAGCGGACCTCCTCAAGCCTCCACCGAAAACCATCATCGCGACGCCGAGGACCGTCCATACACCGAAGTGAAAGGCGCCGAGGCGAGGCGGCTCGCCCAGAAGGATGGCGAGCGTCGTCAAACCGGCCAGTCCGATGACGAGCGGCGACGCCCAGATCATAAACCGCGCCGCGAGCGTTCGCAGCAGGCACGCGCGCAGCTGCCGCTGGCGTTCGGCACGTTCAGGAGAGTAGTCCCCCACCGGGTCAGATGACTCGAACACGATGGCACACCTCACCTCTGCACACGACGGCGCCACATCGTGACGAAGGGCAGGCCCAGCAACGGACCCGATCTCTCTATACTGCATCACGTTCTGGCAGCCCCATGTTGAGATACCCTACCGCTGCATCACATCAGGGTCAAGCACATTAGGCAACGCAGGGCGCTGCAGACGGCGCGCCCGGCGGGCACAGAAACCTCGGGCGCCGCCCGCGGGGAGGAGCGGAGCGAGGGCAGGCGAAAAAAGGGGACATTCTACTTTTCCGGCTCCTTCGGCCGACGGCCACAGGGCCGCAGCGCCGGTTCCGGGCTCAGTCACGATCAAAAAAGTAGAATGTCCCCTTTTCCCCGATCAAAAAAGTAGAATGTCCCCTTTTCTGTCCCCTTTTCTGTCCCCTTTTCCTCCCTTACCCCTCGCCGCCCTTCTTCGTAAACCCGTGGTCGCCGAGGTGGCGGCCGAGGGACCAGTATTGCCCCAGGACGTAGGAGAGCGGGTTGAGGCGGTCGATGGCGATGGTGCCGTCGGCGTTGAGGATGGCCTCGTCGACGTGCTGGGCGACGACTTCGCCGCGAAAGAGGTCGTGATCGCCGGCCTGGGTGACGTCGATAAGCGTGCACTCCAGGTTCACCGGGCATTCGGCGATGATGGGCGGTTTGACCTTCGTCGCGGGCAGCGGCGTGAGGCCGGAGTAGGCGAACTTGTCGTGCCGGCGGCCGGAGACCGTGCCGCATCGGTCCACCTCGCGGACCATGTCGGCGGTCGGGATGTTGACCGTGAACTCGCCGGAGGCGGCGATGAGGTCGTGGGAGTAGCGCGACGGCACGATCGCCAGGCCCACCGTCACGGTGCCCTCGACGCCGATGGAGATGTTGAACGTCTCGGCCAGCGTGATGATGTTGGGCGTGCCGTCTGCGGCCAGGCTGGTGATGAGGCACGCGGGCGTCGGATAAACGGGACGGAAGATCTTTTCGAGCACGCGCTTGGCCATGGGGCGGTCTCCTCACCGGCGGTCGTGTAACGCCGGTATCATGGCGACCGTCCGCAAAGCCGTCAAGCGTCTCGTACTACATAAGTTCTGCGCGGTGGGCAATCCTGCCCGCCGCGCGACGGAGGTGCCGCGCTGCGCGGTGGGCAAGATTGCCCACCGCGCGAGATAGCGAACCGGCGGTGTCGTACTAATGTGCGGCGCCCTTGGCGAACTGGCGCCACCGTTTGTCCAACTCTTCCTTGCGGCCCGGGCCGGGATGAACCACGATGCGGTACGTGAGCGTCAGGCTCTTGCCGGCGGGGATGGTGTGCGGCCGATCGAAGAGAAGGGCGGGGCTGAAATAGGGCATGCCGGCGCTGGCGTACCATTTCGGCGGATGCCGCAGGTTGTCCGGATGGTCGAAGATGGCCACGCCGCCCACCTCGCCCTCGGCCGTCGTGCCGCTGTAATCGAGCCATCGTGCGGCCAGGCCGTGCATGATCTTCGCCTGCTTGCCCATCTTCTGATGGTACTGCCGGGCCTCGCTGTCGAGGAACGTCCATCCGCGCGTCTCCTTGGCCAGCCGCAGCGAGATGCCTGCGTACCCTCCCCACCCCTTGCCGCCCTTCTGGCCGGGGGGCGGCGTGCGGTTGAGCACGACGTCGGCGTCTGTGGCCGTGAAGGTGGCGGTCCAGTCGATGTGGTAGCGGCCGGCGGCGTCGGGCGGGCTGACGCGAACGGTGCGCTTCTCGGCGAGGACGGTCGGCTTGCCCCACGGCTGGTAGCGGATGTCAAGCGCGAAGGTGGCGGAGAAGTCCTTCTCCGGCGCGACCGTGACGGCGGCGATCTCGGTCTGCCCGGCCCCCTTGCCGGTCTTCCTGTCGGTTTCCCAATAGTTGACGCCATTGATGTATTTCCATGAGAACCATCCGGCGAGGTGCCACGGGTGGTCCTTCGGCCGCAGGTCCGTCAGGACGGCGCCGCCGGGCAGGGCGAGCGGGTGAAAGTGCGGTTTGGGCTCGTCCGCCCCGTAGTGGTATTGCCAGAGGAGGTTGGCGCCGCGCTTCAGGCCGAGCGAGACATCCGTCTTGGCCCAACTCAGGCCGGCCGCCGCCGGGTCGGCACAACGGGCCGGCGCGGCCGACACGAGGCACGCCAGGGCGGCGGCCAGGACGGCTGGCAGCATGGAGACGGCTCGGTGTTCGCGCATGGTTCTTTTGCTCCAATAAAGCCCAACCGTCAAGGTACCGCCGCAAGGCCGCCCGGTCAAGAAAGCAGTGGGCGTCGGCGGGCGGGGGATTCCCGCGCAAAGCGGCACTCGGCAGGAAACCGGCGGCGAGTTCTGCGGTTTAACAGTGGGATGGCCCACGTCAGGCAAACCGGAATGCGGTGGTGGCCGGCGGCGGCGCTGGCGGCCGGGTTTCTTGTGTGCCTCGGCCCGTGCGGGCGCGCCCCGGCGGCTGCGGAATCCTCCGTGCCAAGGGCGACCTCCGCGCCCGCGGCCGGCGGCGTTCGCATCGAATGGAAAGACTCGTGGGACAAGACGTATAACGAGAACAAGAGACGCTGGAACGATGAACTCAAGGCCCTCGACGCCGACCGCCGCCACCACCAGATGGCCCGCCGGCTGACGGCCCTCGTCCGCGCCCTGCTCGCGCGCCACGGCCCGGACGGCCAGGGGCGAGCGGAGGCATACGAGCGCATCGCGCGAGACGTTGCGAAACTCGGCTCGCCCACCCAGGGGATCACCCGGCTCAAGCAGTTGATTGCCGCGCTGCCCGACAACCGTGGCCTCCAGGTCGCCGCCCTCGAAGCCATCCTCAAGTCCGTCGAAGAGAACAATCTCTGGCGCGACGGCGCGCAGCACACCGCCACGGCCGAGCACGCCTCCGACCGGCTCATCGCCCTGAACGAGGCGGGTCGCCTGAACGGCAGCCGCGACGCCGCCGAGCGCGCCTGGCGGATGCGCGTGGCGCTGGCCATGGAGCGCGGGCGGTTATGGGAGGCCGCCCGCGCCCTCGACGGCCTCGCCACCGTCACCGGCCGCGACGCCCGATGGTACCAGCAGCGGGTGGAACTGCTGCTGTCGGCCGGCCGATGGCAGGACGCACGCCGGCTGCTCGAAGCGGACGGCGAGAAGATGGAGGCCCGGTTCGTCGAATCACAACTCAAGCGGCTCTCGCAGACGACGGCCGTGCCGCCCGACTTCCCGCGCGACCTCGGCCTGGAAATGCGATGGACCGCCATTCGATCGCGCACGAGCGGCTCCGACACCGCCGCCGTCCAGGCCCTCCTCGACGCCGGCGCCGAAGGTAGCGGCATCATGCCGTGGGAAGAAGACCGCCACGCCTCAACCTGGGTCCTGCTCGACCGGCTCCTGGCCGGGCAGAAACCGCAGACCCTCGCCCGCCTGCGTGGCTCGCAGCAGCGCCCGGCCGAGGTCCTGCTCGAGCGGGCCGGACGGCCGGACGACCCGCAGGCAATCGTTGCCGCCTACCGCCGGTACCCGTGGGCGGGGGTAACGCACGAAGCGATGGTCGCTTGCGCCGAGGCGATGCTGCATCGCGGCTGGTCGGGCCTCGCCCTCCGGATGTTCGACGACGTGCTGTCGCACGGCGCCGGCGACGCGGTCCGCCAAAGGGCCCAGGTCGGCGTCTGGCTGGCCGTCCTGAACGAAACGCGCGACGCCCGGGCCGTGACGGCGGCGTTCGAGGGCGTTGCGCCCGACGCCGTGTTCCCCTGGATGGGCGGCCGCGCGGCGGCCGGGACCATCCGCAAGCGGCTTCTGGAGGGACTGGGCGCAGCGGCCGGGGGCCGGCCCGCGCCGCGTCTCGGGGCGCTCTCGTACCGTCTGCTGCGACTCCCGCCCACGGCGCCGTGGCGGCCGGGCGTGTTCGACGCGCTGCCCGATGAAGCGCTGGCCGCTTTCCCTTCGCCGCTCGGTTCGCTCCAGAGGAGCGGCGATCGGATTCTTCTGGCCGGCCCGAACCTGCTGGCATGCTTCGGCCCGGACGGGACGACACCCCTGTGGTGGCGGACGCCGAACGACATCGCCATGCCCCCGCGTGCCCGGCGGCCGGGCGAGCGCGGCCGCAGTCGCAAACTCTTTGCCGTCCCCGGCCCCTTCCGGCCGGCGATGACCGCCCGGCGCGTCTTCAGCCGCTGGGGCGCCGACGCGGCGGGCGGGCTCCCTCGCGGCGTGGCGGCGCTGGACGCACGGACCGGCGAGATGCTCTGGTCCACCGACGCCGACCCCGCCTGGGAGACCATTCAGCCGATAAGCGACCCGGCCGCCGCCGACGGCCGGGTCTACGTCCTGGCCATCCAGGACCGGGTCGGCCCGATTCTGGCCATGCACCTGGTCTGCATGGACGCCGAGCGTGGCGCCGTGCTGTGGCAGCGTACACTGGGGTCACAGAGCCCCGCCCTCCGGCAGGGCGAGGGTCAACCGTCCCGCGGCGGCGAGGGGGCCGAGCAGGTCCGCTACGGCAACGCCGTCACGGTCCATCGCGGCGCGGTCTATTGCAGCACGAACCTGGGCTTCGTCGCCCGGTGCGACGCCCGCGACGGGATGGTCGAATGGGTCGCCCCGTATCCGCGTGCCGGGATGGGGCAGGCCTGGCTCGCCGTTCTTCGTCGTCAAGGCGCCTCGCCGGTCGTCGCGGCCGAGAGGGTCATCTTCATGCCCCGCGACTACCATGGCGTGTTCGCACTGGAGGCCCGAACGGGCCGGCGTCTGTGGGATGCGCCGCTGGTGCCCGCCGAAGAGCCGGTGGGTCTGGCGGAGGGTTTGTGCATCGTCAAGAGCATGGACAGCCTGTTCGCGCTCCAGGTCGATTCCGGCCGCGTGGTCTGGCGCCGGCGGCTGCCCGGGCGCATCCTCGGCCGCCCGTCACTGGCGCGCGGGGCGCTGATTGTCGTGACACGGGAGAACCTGTTCGCGCTGCGTCCGGCAACGGGCGATGTGCTGGAGGCGAGGCCGTGGGGCGATGCGGAAGCGCCGCTGGCGCTGGCGGTTTGCGGCCGCACGCTCGCGGGCGTCTCGCGGGCCTCGGCCGGCCCGGCCCGGCCCGGTCCGGAGGCGGCCGCGCCTGCCGCGGCGCCGCTTGCCCTTCCCGTCAAACGGGTCTGGCACGTGCCGCGCCCCGAGCCCTGGCTCTGGGCGGCCCCGCCCATACGGGCCTTACGGCCGGAGGCCAAGGTCCCGGACAACCTGTACGTGGCTTCGCGGGGTGTTCTGGAGTGCGTGCGGATGGCTCCGCGCAAGCGTCCGGTGTGGCAGCGGTTTACGGAGCCCGACCTGGTGGATGTGGCATGGGCGCAAGGGACGCTCATCTTCGTCTGCGAGCGGCGCCTGGTGGCGCTCGACGCCGAGACGGGGGCCACGCGATGGGTCTGCAATCTCCCGTTCCAGACGAGTCAGCAGAAGGCGGTGGGGCCTCACCTGGCCGTGGTGGGGCATGTAGACGAGCACCGTCGCGAGCCGATGGCGGCCCTGGTTGCCCTGTCGTCGGGGCGGCTTGTGTGGGGGCGGCGGCTTCCGAACGAGATGGGTTCCTTCGAGCAGGCGGGGATCGCCCGCGACGGCGACCACCTGTATCTGGTGAGCGCGGACCGCCGCCGCAAGTGCGTTCACGCCACCTTGCGGGCCGATGACGGCGAAACGGTCGCCGTCCGGTCCCTGCCGCTTCAGGACAAGGAACGGATTCTTGCCGCCGCCCTGGGCGACGAGGTCGGCTTCTACCTGACCGACGCCGGGGCACTCTACGAGTTCCCCCTGACCGACCCGGAGGCCGTGCGACGCCGCGCGAACCTGGAGAACTTCAGTTCGCGAGCCGGCGTGCGAATGAACCTTACGGGGGCGTGGCTCAAGGTGGTCCAGTTCGAGGGCGGCCAGTACCGGACGCAGCGGCAGTGGGTCTTCCGCAGCGGCGACCCGTCCTACAAACTGTATCTGGACCGCTACGGCGAGGTCCGAGGCGACGTGACCTACACCCACGAGGGGGCAACGCTTAAGGTCACCGACCTCGGGGCGAAGAAGGAAGTGACCTACACCGTGCCGGTGGCGAGCGGGCCGGACGGGTTCGGCGGCATCTTCGACTTCCACCGCATGGGAGACCGGATGTGGATCGCGTCGCTGGGGGCCGGCGGCGCCAGGAACCAACCGGCAACGCTCCGGTTGGACACCTTCGATGCGGCGACCGGCGTCCACCGCGCCGGCCAGACCGTACCGGGCGTCTTTCCGCAGGCCTCTCAGTACGGCCGCGAGGAAGAGCGGCGGCGGCGAGGAGACCGGCGCCACGGGCCCCGGATGGTGTGGACGCCCGAGGCGATCTTCGTCACCGACCGGCGCGGACTGCACGCGCTGGCGACCGCGCCGAAGGGCCGGCCCGCCTGGGGCCATCGGACCCTGGTCGCCAGGTCGACGGGCGGCGTTACGATTGACGGCGAACTCGGCGAGTGGGACGACGGCAGCGCCGTGCCGCTCGGAGGCGAAGGCCCGCGCCGCGGACGCCTGCACCTGGCACACGATGCCGAGAACCTGTACCTGGCGGTGCGCTGCGACGATGCGTCGTTCGTCCCCCACGTCGGCAGCGGCGACGCCGCAGGCGGAGACTGGCTCGAGATCGGCCTGACGGTCGGCGCCAGGTCGTATCGATGGGGGATGGGCGCCGAGGCGCGCGGCCGCCTGCGCTTGGGCAGCCTGACGGAGCGGCCGTTACCCGAGGGCCTTCAGGGCGCCGTCCGGCACGATCCGTCGGGCGGGCAACTCGTGTACGAGGCGGCGATTCCGTCGCTCGCGCTGAGCGCCCAGCCGTGGGACACGCGCCACATGGGCCTTTCGCTCGCCGTGTGGGACGAGCAGCCGGGCGGCGGCCCGACGCGCGTGCTGACCTGGGGCGACGGCGTGGCCGGCCGCGACCTTCTCGCCGCCGGACACCAGGCGATCTATATCGATCCGCTCACGCCGGTCGCCCGCCGGGTGATGCGCTCCATCGCGGACGAACTGCCCGACCTTCCGGAGGCCTTCGCGTATGTCAACGAGTTCTCACAACTCCGTGCCACGTCGGCCCGGGGTCTGTTGGCGCTGGCGTCCGATTTTCTCGTGCGGCGCCCGAAGCGCATGACCGCAAAGCGGCTGCTGGCGCTCGACCGCGCGCTTCGCGTGGCCGGGATGGCGGACCCGAGTGTGGAACTCCTCGCGCGCGCTGCGGCCTCGGGCGTTCCCGAGACGGTCCGCCGACGGTACGCGAGCCTGTCCCAGGCGTACCTCTCGCAGTGGGTCTACGTTCCCGGCACGAAGCAGTATCCGCGGTCGATCGTCCTGGAACTGTTCGACGGTGTCGCGCGTCCGAGAGGCTGGGGGCACCGCGTGTACTGGGTCAAGCCGAGTTGGCAGGACCGGATGCCGGCCGTCCATCTGCCGGAGCGATTTCCGAACGCCCGGTGGCACGAGGCCCGCATCCCGCTGGTGATGCTGGGCATGACGGACCTGCCCATCTGCGGCATCCGCTTCGGGCAGCAGGGCGAGCCGGGGCTCGTCTGGGACCGCACGGCCGTGGTCTCGGACGGGAAGGAGGAGGTCTTCCTCGACGACTCGCTTCCGGCCGGGGCCGTGACGGAGGGCAGTTGGCGGTGGATCGGCGATCCGGTTCACAGCGGCACGAAGGCCCACTCGCCCACGTCACCCGACGAGCGGTACAAGACGGGCTCTCACGGGGTCCGGGACTTCAAGCGGCCGGTCATGCACCACCTGAGGACGCCTCCCGGCGGCCCGTACGTGTCGCAGTGGGTCTATCTGGACGCGAAGGACCCGCCGCGAACCGTGTCGCTCGGCCTTCACGACGGTCGCACGTGGTGCTTCAACGCCATCTGGGGCGAGATGACCGGCCGCGGACGTTACATGGGGCCGCTGCCCGAGGCGGGCAGGTGGCAGGAACTGAGGCTGCCCCTGGCGTGGACGCCGCTGGACGCCGAACCGATCTCGGGCTTCTACTTCGCCCACGTCGGCGGCCGCGCGGTCTGGGACCGGACCGCGCTGGTGGCGGGCGGCAAGACGCACGTGGTTATCGACGACGACGTGCCCCCCGCGCCCGCCGGCAAGGTGAAGCAGGGGTGGGCGCCGTGGGCCGACAACTACGTCGGCGGGGCGACGGTGGCGCCCGGCAAGGTCGACGCCGCCCTGGAATGCGACGGCTGGACCGGGCAGGTCGAGGTGCCGCACTCGCCGGCACTCGAACCCGCCAGGATGACCATCGAGGCATGGATCTTCCCGGACCGATGGACGCAAAGCGGCGACATCCGGCGGTGGATCGTCAACAAGAATACGAACGATACGGCCGACGGACACTACGCCCTGGTGGTCAACGGGATGCAGGTGGGCGCCTACCTCAACATCGGCGGCAAGGAGGAGGGCAAGTTCCAGGTCTGGAGCGGCGACGGGCGCCTGACGCTGCGGCACTGGCACCACGTGGCCATGACGTTCGACGAACGCGACCTGAAGGTTTACCACAACGGCCGACTCGCCGGCTCGACGCCGGTCAATCGGAAACGCAACCCCGGCC
>CAZIJC010000161.1:0-9905 GCA_964539385.1 uncultured Anaerolineales bacterium
GTGGCCATGAAGCGGGACCAAGCCCATGGCCACGCAAGCGTGGCCATGCCACCCGGCACGAAGCGGGACCAAGCCCATGGCCACGCAAGCGTGGCCATGCCACCCGCAGGTTATGAAACAGCCTCTTATCAGGAGTGCGGCCGCCGCGTTCGCGTCCCGGCCGTCTGCGACGCGGACCCCGTCCGCGAATCTTTTGTGGACGATGCCGAGGCAAACCGTATGATGGTGCGCACCAGGCGTGCGCCGTGGACGCTCCAGGTTTCTCGTCCGAAGGATATCCGGAAGGAGAGGATCATGTCGTGCTCGAGCCGTCGCAGTTTTCTGAAAGGCGCGGCCGCCGCTGCGCTCGGTGCGCCGTACGTCGTGGGCGCTTCGGCCCTCGGGGCCGACGGCAGCACGCCGCCAAGTGAGCGAATCGGCACGGGCCACATCGGCTTCCGCGGCCAGGGCGGCGGGCACCTCAGAAGTTGCCAGAGGAACCCCGACACCCAGGTCATCGGCCTGTGCGACGTCGATTACAGCGTGCTGAAGCGCGGCGAGGAGAGCACCAACAAGACCTACGCCGAGGCGAGCAAGAGCGGCAAGTACAAAGGCGCCTTTGCGACGCGCGATTTCCGCGAACTGCTCGACCGGCCCGACCTCGACGCCATCGTCATCGCCACGCCCGACCACTGGCACGCCTGCATCACCGTCGCCGCATGCAAGGCCGGCAAGGACGTCTACTGCGAGAAGCCGATGAGTTTGACCGTCGCCGACGGCCGCGCCATGGTCGATGCCGTCGACCGCTACGGCCGGGTGTTCCAGTGCGGCAGCCAGCAGCGGTCGGACAGCCGGTTCCGCTTCGGCTGCGAACTGGTGCGCAACGGAAGAATCGGACGGCTCGAGCAAATCGAGGTCGGCATCCCCGGCAACAACAAGACCTGTGAACCGTCGTGGGAGGCCGAACCCGTGCCGGCCGAACTCGATTACGACATGTGGCTCGGACCGGCGCCTTGGGCGCCCTACCACCACCAGCGGTGCCACTACCAGTTCCGGTTCATCCTGGACTACTCCGGCGGGCAGGTCACCAACTGGGGCGCTCACCACCTGGACATCGCCCAGTGGGGCAACGGCACCGACGAGACCGGCCCCATCGAGATCGAAGGCAACGGCGAGTTCCCGAAGACGGGCCTCTTCACCACCGCCACGAAGGTCGATTTCACGTGCACCTATGCCAATGGCGTCAAACTGCGGTGCGCGACCGGCGGCTCCGGCACCAAGTTCGTCGGAACCGACGGGTGGGTCTTTGTCAGGCGCGGTCACATCAGCGCCGAGCCGGCGTCGATACTCGCCGAGAAGATCGGCCCCGGCGAGATCCAACTGTACCGGCCTCACGGCAGCCACATGGGCGACTGGCTCTACAACATCCGGACGCGCGGCAAGGGAGCGGCCCATGCCGAGATAGGTCACCGCTCGGCCTCGATCTGCCACCTCGGCAACACCGCCATGCGCATCGGCCGCAAGGCAAAGTACGACCCCGCGACCGAGACGTTCCCCGGCGACCAGCAGGCCAACGCCCTGCTCGCCCGCGCCCCGCGGTCGCCCTGGCCGCTGTATTGAACATGCGATCGCCGCCTTGCCCGGTCGGCCGCCGCGTGCCTGACGCCATGCCGGCCGGCAGGTCAGCCCCGCTGCGTGCAGCGGGCCTCTTTTGAGGAGGAGTCGAACCATGACACGACTGCCGAATGCCATGCTGATCGCAGCCGTAGCGGTCGCGCTGTGTCTCACGTCGGCCGGCCTCGCCGCCGAACAGAAGGCCGCCGATAAGGTCAACATCGTCGTCGTCACCGGCGGCCACGGCTTCCAGCAGGCGCCGTTCCTGGCGATGTTCGAGGCCTTCAAGCCCCAGGGCGTCGCCTTCACCCACGCGCCGCAGAAGGACCACAGCGAACTGTTCGAGGACATCTCGGATTGGAAGTACGACGTCATCGTCCTCTACAACATGACCCAGAAGATCTCCGAGAAGCGCCGAGCGAACTTCATGGCGCTGCTCGACAAGGGCGTCGGCGTGGTGGTGCTGCACCACGCCCTCGGCGCGTGGCAGGACTGGCCCGACTACGCCAACAAGATCGTCGGCGGCAAATTCTACCTGAAGCCGACCGAGGAGAACGGCGTCAAACGCGCCAAATCCGGATGGAAGCACGGCCTGGACTACACCGTCCACATCGAAGACCCGAACCACCCGATTACGCGCGGCATGAAGGACTTCACGATCCACGACGAGACCTACTGCCGCTACAGCGTCAGCCCCAAGGCCAAGGTGATTACCACGACCGACGAGCCGACTTCCGAGAAGGCCATCGGATGGACCCTCGGCTGCGGAAAGGCGCGCACCTGCTTCATCATCAACGGTCACGACGGGAAGGCCTACGCGAATCCAGGCTACCGACAACTCGTCGCCAACGCCATCCGCTGGGCGGCCGGAAAACTGAACTAGGGATTTGACACGTCAGAGAAACCGATGCCCCAACGTCTGACTCGCCGCCGGTTGCTGAAGACGTCTGCGTCCGCGGCCGCCGTGATCGCCGCGGCCCACTCGGCTCACGGCGCAGAAGAGGCAGCCAAGGGCGATCCGATCCACTTGGCCGTCATCGGCACGGGCCTGCACGGGCGGCAACTTATCAACACCATCCTCAAGATCCCCGGCGTCCGGTTCAAGGCCGTCTGCGACATCTGGTCCTACTCCAGCCGCTACTCCAGCCGCCTGCTGAAGGCGCGCGGACAGCCGGTGACCGTCTATGAGGACTACCGCGACCTGCTCGCCGCCGAGAAGGACCTCGACGCCGCCATCATCGCCACGCCCGACGCCTTCCACGCCGACCAGACCGTGGCGTGCCTGAAAGCGGGCCTGCACGTCTTCTGCGAAAAGGAGATGCACCACACGCTCGACGGCGCCCGCCGCATGGTCCGCGCGGCCCGCGAGACGGGCAAACTCCTCCAGATCGGACGCCAGCATCGCTCCAACCCGCGGTACCACGCCGCCCTCGATCTTCTCGACGCCAAGAAGGCCGTCGGCCGCATCCTGCACGTGTACGGCCAGTGGCACGGTCACAAGCGCGCGCCGTACGGATGGCCGAAGAAGTATGAGATCGACAAGGCGACGCTCGATAAATACGGCTATGAGTCGATGCAGGAGTTCCGCGACTGGCGGTGGTCCCGCAAGTTCAGCGCCGGCCCCATCGCCAACCTCGGCTCGCACCAGATCGACGTCTTCAACTGGTTCCTGCACGCCCTGCCCAAGGCCGTCACGGCAAGCGGCGGCCGCGACTACTACGATTTCTACGATTGGTATGACAACGTCTCGTGCGTCTTCGAGTGGGACTATTTGTGGGCGGGCAAGACGAGCACCGTCCGCGGCGACTACCACATCCTGACCTCGACCGACGACGGCGGGTTCTTCGAGCGGTTCACCGGCGACGAGGGCTCGCTCACGATCTCACAGAACGATTCGCTCGGCGGCATCCGGCGCGAGCGCAACGCGCCCCAGGCCGAATGGGAGAAAGCCCTCCAGCCTGCGCCGCCCGGCCGCAACTACCCACCCATCCCCTACCCCGGCGACCCCGACAAGGTGAAGCCGGTCCACCAGTACCATCTCGAGAACTTCTTCGACGCGGTGCGCGGCAAGGCGAAACTGACGTGCCCGGCCGAGGTCGCGCTGGCGGCGACCGCGAGCGCCCTGAAGGTCAACGACGCCATGAAGGCCGGCCGGCGACTGGAGTTCAAGCCCGAGGAATTCAAATCCGGATAGAGGAGGAGACAAAAATGGCTCGGTTTACACTGTGGACGGCCGTCCTTCTGACCGCCGGCGCCTGCGTGGCCTGCGCCTCGTCCGCCGCCGTCGCCGCCTTCGAGTTGAAAGACACCGCCGGCGTGCACCTTGACGTCACACTCGACGGCCGCATCGTCGCACGATGGATGTACGCCTACGACAAATCCACCCCCGAACGCCTGCACGAAACCTACAAGCCGTATCTGCATATCTTTGCTGCCGACGCCGCCAAGCCCATCACGAAGGGCGCGGGCGGAAAGTTCTCGCACCATCGCGGCATCTTCTGCGGATGGAAGGTGAACGCCGCCGGCAAAACCTACGACTTCTGGCACATCATGCGCGACCTCAGGAACTGCCAGAAAAACCTCGACAAACCCACCCACCTGATGCTGCACCAGAAGTTCGCCGACCAGCAGGCCGGCGCCGACCAGGCCGCCTTCACCGCACTCATCCACTGGAACGATCCCGCCGGCACCGTGCTCATCGAAGAGGCGCGCACCCACGTCTTCACCAGGCGTCCTGCGCCCGCCGTCATCCAGGTGGACCTGGTGACGCGCCTCAAGGCCGTCGCCGGCGATGCGAAGTTCGGAGGCGACCCCGAACACGCCGGCTGCCAGTACCGTCCCGCCAACGAGGTCGACGCCAAGAAAACGCGGTACCTTTTCCCCGCAGGCGTCACCGACGTCAGGAAAGAACGCGACCTGCTCTGGGCCGCCTGCCAGAACACCATCGAGGGCAAGACCTACAGCGTCCTCCACGTCAATCATCCCGCCAACCCCAAGGGCACCGCGTATTCGGCCTATCGCGATTACGGCCGCTTCGGAGCGTACCCGAAATTCGACGTCGCCAAGGGCGGCACGCAGGTCCTGCGCTACCGCTTCCTCATCATGCAGGGCGAGATGCCCACGCAGGAGATGCTCGCGAAAGAGGCCGACGCCTTCGCCAAGGCGCCCACGAAGTAACCTCACAACGCACGGAGAACCGTCATGTCCGTCACACGAAACGCCACCCTCCTCGCCGCACTGCTTGGCTGCACTCTGGCAATCCCCGCCCGCGCCGCCGACTCGCCGTTTACGACGAAGGCCGTCGAGAACAGCCACCTCGACGTCTTCCACGACGGTCGCCGGGCCGTCCGCTACGTCATCGCCTGGGACCCCGATCGCTACAAGGAGACCTACAAGCCGTTCCTACACGTCTTCGACGCCGAGGGCGCCTCGCCCATCACCAACGGGGCGCACGGCAAACAGTACCCGCACCATCGCGGCATCTTCATCGGCTGGACCAAACTCGGCTTCGACGGCAAACGCTACGGCTTCTGGGGCATGGGCGGCGGCGTGCACCAGAAGCACGTGAAGATGCTCGCCAGCAACCTGACGCCCGACCGCGCCCTCTTCGCCTCGCTCGTCCACTGGAACCTCGCCGACGGCAAGACGATCATCGAGGAAGAGCGCACGCAAGTGCTGCTGCCCAGCGCGAAACCCACACTCGCCCTCATCGACTTCACGTCGCGCCTCACGGCCGTCGCCGGCGACGTCCTGCTCGACGGCGACCCCGAACACGCCGGCGTCCAGTACCGCCCGCACGATGGGGTCGACCGGAAGGCCACACGCTACCTCTTCCACGCCGACGGCGTCACGCCCGGGCGCGGCAAAGACACCGACATGCCGTGGGTGGCGGAGCAGTACACGCTCGGCGGCAAGACCTACAACGTCCAGCACATGAGCCATCCGGCCAACCCGAAAGGCGCCGAGTGGTCGGCCTACCGCGACTACGGCCGCTTCGGCCCGTGGTTCAAGAAGCAAGTGAAGAAGGGCGAAACCCTCACCATCCGTTACCGGTTCCGCATCACCGAAGGCGAACTGCTCCCGCGCGAGCAGTATCAGAAAACGTGGCAGGAGTTCGCCGCCTCACCCACGCCGGAATCGCACAAAGCCGTTCACGCTCAACCGTAGCAGCGCCTAGCGCGGCCCGTACGGGCCGCGCTATGTGTAGGGCGTGTGGCATCATCGAGACACGAGCCTCGAGACGCGAGCCTCGAGCCGGGAGCATCGAGCCGGGAGCATCGAGCCGGGGGCGGAAGCTCCCGGTGATCTTCCCTGCCGTGGCACCCACCAGCCCGCGCCGGGTGGCATCATCGAGCCGCGAGCCCCGAGCCGGGAGCGGAACTCCCGGTGATCTTCCCTGCCGTGGCCCCCGACAGCCCGCGCCGCGTGGCATCATCAAAACGCGACCCCCGAGCCGGGAGCGGAAGCTCCCGGTGACCTTCCCTGCCGTGGCACCCGACAGCCCGCGGGCCACGGCCGGTCTTGTCCGGCCGTGTGTTGTTGAGCCCTGCAAAGCCGACGCCTTCGATGCGCCGCTACCCTGATTGGGTCCGTACGAACCGCGACAACACCAAACGACTCCGTGGAAGTTTTGTTGACACACACCCTATCTCCCCGCCGAGCAATGACAAACCCTAGGGCGCCCAGACAGGAGACATGGCGGAAGTTCAAGGGCTATGCGAGTACGTCGAAGCGGCACTTAAGAACTTGCTGCAGTCGCGTCTGGCGACGGCTTGACCCCGTCGTCCTTGTCTGCTGTTGGCTCGGCGTCTAGATTCAGGAAGGGCCGAAACACATCGTAGGGAACCGCTAAGCTCCAGTCGGTATGCTGGTTCAACCGCCGTGCACCGCCTGGAAGCAACCGGCCGTCCCGGGTCTTAAACGCAACGTTGACAACCCGCTTGCCGCTGTCCTTGACCAGTTGGACAGCTGGCACGTAGTCCTGATCGCCGGACACGATAACTGCAACATCATAAATCTCACGGAGCATGAACAGATCCGTAGCCAGTTTCACGTCAACGGCCTTCTCTTTCCCAAACGACCACTCAAACAGATTGAATCCGATCGCCCCGGCTCGCCTGAATTCAACTGCTGCGTGACGTGACGCTATGCCGTTCTGTAGCGTCGTCCATCCATCAAACCTGCGGCGCATCTTGCCTTGCGATTGCTTGAGCTTTTTCACGATCTCCGTCATACGCTCGACCAGATCGTCACCTCTCAGCTTGCTGAGTTCTCTTTTGTACTCGCTATCTTTCGAGAGGAGATTCTTCAGCACCTCGGGATTGTGTCCGGGATCGGGAAACTTGTAGGGGAAGAAGTCGATATGCTCAATGACGTACCAATAGGTCCGTACCCGCTCCGCGTCCGCGCCAGCGACCTCGCTGACAAACCAATCGAACAACTTGCACCAATCAGCACGCTTCGGAAGGTGCTCCTTCCTATCAAAGTCCTCAAACAGGTCGGCGATGCTGTGGCGGAAATTCTCGCCGTCCACGAAAACGCAGGCCTTCTTGTTCACGGTAAGCCCCCCAAAAAAGAGCGGGAGGCACGCAGCCTCCCGCAACCGTATCTCGGCCTGGGACGCACCCAAGCCTCCATATGCGCCCTTAATACTACCACATTCGGCACGAAAGTCAAACGAAATCCAGCCTTTCCTCGCGCTTTCCCGGTGCCGAAGCCCTTACCCAGAGACCCTAGCAGGCCGCTAAAAAACCTTTTTGCGGGTGCGCCAAACGGACTTTACCGGACACAGACAAAATGGTACCAGGTACCTTTTTTGTCCTCGTTTTTTGTCAGCCGTGCTTCCGTTCCGGATACGTGCGGTCCCAGTCGGCACCGACCTTGCCCAGATCCTCACACCGCAGGGGAACGGCAGCATTGTGTCGGCAGTTGATGCGGAAGCGCTGGCGGAGCCCGCGACCATCGAGGTCGGTGAACTCGATGAAGCACTCGATGGAGGGCGCGGACGGCTTCTTGGCGTTTTTGTCGGTTTCACATTGGCGACTCCACTCTTTCAGTCGCAGGCGGTCCTTGAGCCATTCGTTTTGGGCCTTCTCTCTCAGGTCGGTCACCGGATACCGGATCTCTACGCTGTTGGCAATATGGGCCCTGTCCAGGCCGGATGGTTCCTCTTGGCCCTCATAGACCAGCCAATACACGACCGCTGGTCCACGCCCACGGTTTGCAACCGCGAGACCGTCAAATTGCTCCGCGTCTTTCGGGAGGATCGCAATCGCAAGCGTCGGCCGTTTCTCGTACTTCAACGTCCGCCAGTGAATCCATGCGATCAGAAGCGTGATGGCGACGAGGCTTGCGGTCAGGATGGTGGTCGCCCTAGTCTCCAAGGCGGTCCAGACCGCCCATGCCCATGCGGTCAGGGTCGAGATGATGGCGGTTCCCAAGTCGGTCAGCAGGCTCTCCATCGTCCCGTCCTTCCAGCGAAAGCCGTGCCGCTGTCCGGCCAGTATACCAAGATAGTCCGAGGCTTCAACCGTCAAGGGAGGTCGAGGGCGGCATGACGGCAACGCTGGCCCATCCCGAAGCGGCCGTCTGGGAGGACGACGAGCGCGCCCGTGAGCCTCAAGGGGAAAACCTGGGGAAATCTGGGGACGGTACCGCCATTGGGGACCCTACCCATGTTGTTTGGTCGGTCCTCAAGGCGCCGAACCTTTTGGCGAGAGGGCTGCACGGCTCGGAGCCAAGAATCGGCCGCCCAACGCCCATTCGCCCCCGAAAGTGTCCAAAGCCGTTGCCGTTGAATCCGCATTCCGAAATGCGCTCGCCCCCTACTCCTCCTTCCCCTTCGGCGGTTCGATGATCGTTACTTCGATGGCGTCGCGATTGGACCAGGGAAGGTTGATGTCGAACCATTCGATGTGGCTGTTGTACTTCGAGCGGACGTGTTTGGTGTAGTCGGCCATGCCGCGCGCACCGTAGCCGGCGTTGTCGGCTACGGCGACCGCGCCGGGGCGGAGCCGGTCCTCCAGGCCGATGAAGCACGGATAGTAGTTCGGCGGATGGCAGTCGAGAAACACGAAGTCGATGGGCCCTTCGATCTCCTTGACGATCTTGCGTGCGTCGCCGATCTTCACCGTCACGTAGTCCGCGAGGCCCGCCTTCTTCAGGTTGGCCTCGGCCTCGCGCGCCAGTTCGGGCAGGATCTCCATGGTGATGAGTTTGCCGCGCCCGGCCGCCTTCAGTTCGCGGCCGATCCAGAGCGCCGAGTAGCCGATGGCGGTGCCGCCCTCGACCACGAGGCGGGGTTTGGCCTTTCGGACCAGTTCCGCCAACCGCTTCGCCTTCTCGGGCGCGAGCAGCCGGATCCGGCGGTCGATACTGCTCTTTTCCACCGCCTCGATGACCGCCTGCACCGGATCATCGGTCTTGGCCTGCGGCTTGCCTTCCTGCGGCGTGGCCGCGCTCGGAAGGGCCCTGATGTAGATGTTCCGGAACTCGATCGGGTTGCCGTGCCGCTGCAGGGCGATCTCGCCTTCGGGCGGCACACCCGGCAGTTGGGCGTTGGAGATGACGACCTCGCCGTTGAGCGCGACCGTCAGGCGGTCGCCCTTCATGGTGATGACGAACGTGTTCCACTCGCCGACGGGCTTATCCATCTTCTTCAGGGGCGTGCAGGCCTTGCGGACGGCCTCCGGCTGCTTGCCGTCGGTGCGGTACCCATAGACCTCGCCGGAGCCCATGTTGTTGCACCAGATGTTGATCTGGCTCTTCGAACTGCCGCGGACGAAGACGCCGCTGTCGCCCGCTTTCGGGAACCGCCAATCGACCATCAGGACGAAGTCCTTGAACGTCTCGCTCGTCCAGAGGGTGGGGCCCTGGCCGTCGAACCGCATGATGCCGCCTTCGGCCTTCCAGTGCTCGAGCCACTTGGCCCTGTCCGCTTCGGATTCAGGCTTGCCCTTCCGGCCCTGCCAGTTCGTGAAATCCTTGCCGTTGAACAACGCCTTGAACCCCTTGGGCGGCGCGCCCTCGGCCGCCAGGACCGCCGCCGACAAGACACTCACCGCCAGGGCGGTAAGCAGGATGGTGCGCATCGGTTCGTCCTCCTCCCGGAGACTCGGATTCGCCGCTTGCGAAGCGGCCCGCGACCACCGCCGGCCGCTTCGATGATTCTACCCTGCGGCCGCGCCCAGGCAAGGGCCTTCCGGGTTCGCCGCGCAACCTTGGCCGATATGGGTTGCCGCCGTTCCTCGCCGCAGGCAGGCTTTTGGCATTCGGCATTCGGCCTTTGACATTGGGTATTGGCCCTGCGAGAA
>CAZIJC010000162.1:0-9898 GCA_964539385.1 uncultured Anaerolineales bacterium
CAACGGATTGGGCTGGTAGCCCAGGGGCTTGCGCCGCTTACTTACGTGCGCGGCTGGTTTTCTCACGTGGCTGGTCGGGCGCGAGTGTAAAATAGCCGCGAGCGTAAGCGAGCGGGTGCCGTTCTCGCCGCAGCAAAAGACTTACGCAAGACCGCTTAGAACAGATCCAGCGCCAGTTCCTTCTCGAACTTCAGGGCCACGCCTGTGCCCATCTGCCCCGGCGCGGGATGATCGCAGCGGATGACCTGGGCGTGGGCGGCGAACTGCTCCAGGAAGAACGTGTTGGCCGTGTCGCGCGGGACGGTCAACTGGACGTACACTTCGCGTCCGATTTCCAGTCGCCTGTCAACGACGAAATAAACGCCCCCGTCGCAGACGTTGATCGTCCGAGCCCGCACGTCACCCCCACCGGGCGACTCGATGCGCAGCCGACAGGGAAGATCGAAGCGGCGGTACTTGCGGCGTTCGGATGAGGTAGCCACACGAACGCTCCTTGTGCGCGTAACCGCACGATATGCAGCCGACCGGAAATACCCTCCGGGGGCCAACCTTCCGACCCCTTCATAATACCTTGGCGTCCCGGGCTTTTCAAGCATAATCCGTTTCCGATCACCAACACGGGCCGCGCCACTGCCCTTCCGTGCAGCGGCGCGAGCCGGTACAATACCGCCATGAGCGGCGAGAAGGTGGTGGTGGCGATGTCGGGGGGTGTGGATTCGTCGGTGGCGGCGTATCTGCTGAAGGAACATGGATACGAGGTGCTGGGCGTCTTCATGTGCGCGGGGCCCGGCATCGAGTTGCCGGCGGGCGGCCCTCCGCGATGCCGCTCGGCCGAAGACAGCGCGTGCGTACGGGCGGTGGCGGGGCAGGTGGGGTTGGGGTTGGCGGTGCTCGACTTCGCCCCGGACTTCAACCGTCTCATCGACCATTTCTGCGCCGAGTACGGTCGCGGCCGCACGCCCAACCCGTGCATCCTGTGCAACCGCGACCTGAAGTTCGGCCGCCTGTTCGAGTACGCCGACGCCATGGGGGCGCGGTGCGTGGCAACGGGCCACTACGCCCGCGTCGAGTGGGAAGCGGGCCAATGGCGGCTGAAGCGCGCCCTGGACCGTGCAAAGGACCAGTCGTACTTCCTCTTTCCGATTCCGCCGCAGCGCCTGGAACGGGTGCGGCTGCCGCTCGGCGAGATGACCAAGGACGCGACACGCCGCATCGCCCGCGACCTGGGCCTGCCGGTCCACGCCCGGCCGGAGAGCCAGGACATCTGTTTTGCCGGCGGCGGCGTCGGCAACCTGGTGCGGCAGCGGCGGCCGGACCTGGTGCGGCCGGGGCCGATCCTCGACCTCGATGGCAACGAACTCGGGCGGCACGAGGGCATCGTGCATTTCACGATCGGACAGCGCCGCGGGCTCGGCATCGCGCTGGGCGAGCCGCGGTACGTCGTGGCGATACGGGCCGAAGACGCGGCGGTGGTCGTGGGACCGGCCGTGGCGCTGCGGTCGCGTGGCCTGGCGGCCGAGGAGGTGGTCTGGCACGAGACGGCGCCAGCCGAGCCGATTCGCGCAGACGTGCAGATACGCTATCGTCATCCGGCGGTGCCGGCGTGGATTACGCGGCTCGACGCGGCGGCCGACAGCAACGGCCGGGCCGAGGTCACGTTCGACGAGCCGCAGCCCGCCGTCACGCCCGGCCAGGCCGCCGTGTTCTATCGCGACGATCGCGTGCTCGGCGGGGGATGGATAGCCGAGGCACGCCGGTGAGTTTGAGGCGCCAGGGAGCACATGGCCACGCAACGGCGCGTGGCCATGCCACCCGGCTAACACGCGCATGAAGCACATCGTCATCATCCACGCGGGGGCCGTCGGCGACCTGGTGCAGGCGCTGCCGACGATGGCGGCTGTCCGGCACGCCTGGCCGCACGCAACGGTCACATTGGTCGCACGGCCTGAGCGTGCGGCCCTCGCGGTCCTGGCGGGGGCGGCCGAGACGATCGTGGACCTGGAGACGTGCGGCCTGTGGCGGCTGATGGGTGATGCCGCTGACGCCCCTGCCCCGGCCGTCCTGGACGGCGCGGACCTGGTGATCGACTTCCTCACGAAGGGAGCGCTGGCGGCAGGATTCAAGAAAAGCACGGCCGGGCAAGGCCGGCCGTGGCACACCGGGCTGAGAATCGTCTCGGTCGATCCTCTTCCGCCGGAGGGATGGCAGCGGAGCGCGGCGGCGTGGATCGCGGGCCAGGTGGGTGAGGCCCTGGGTCTGGATGCACCATGCGAGACGCCGTGTATCCGCCTTCCGCAAGCGGCCGAAGACGCGGCGCGCACGCTGCCGGCGTCGCGCGGCGTGGGGGAGCGTTTCGTCGCCGTCCATCCCGGAAGCGGCTCGACGACGAAGAACTGGCCGCTGGATCGTTTTCATGCAGTTGCTCGCCGTGTGCGGCAAGAGACGTCGCGCGGCATTGTGTGGCTCATCGGCCCCGCCGAACAGGAACGCGGGACGCTGCCGCACGCGGCGAGCGGCGACACGGTCATGGCGGACTTGGCGCTGGTGGAGGTCGCGGGCCTCCTGGCACTGGCCGACGCGTATCTTGGAAACGATTCGGGTATCACGCAAATTGCGGCGGCCGTGCGGCGGCGCGACGGCCGTACCACGCCGACGGTGGCGCTGTTCGGTCCGACGGACCCGCGTGTGTGGGCTCCGCGCGGCGAGCACGTGCGGGTCATCGCGGCGGCGGACGGGAAGATGGAGAGTATCGGCGTTGAGAACGTAAGCGCGGCGGTGGCGGCGATGCTGATACGATAACTAGCCCCCCATGGCAATGGGGGGTGACGACGACAACAACGACGACAACAACACCCCCGATTACCATCGGGGGCTAGTCATTGTTGCATCATCGGGGGCTAGTCATTGCTGCATCATCGGGGGCTAGTCATTGCTGCATCTTCTGTTGCTGCTGTCTGGCCATCTCCTGCTGCTTCTTGATGAACCACTCCATCCGCTTGCCGCCCTGTTTGGTGACAGCGACGGCGGCGCGGATGTCGGACTGCGGCGCCTCAACGTGCAGGCGCAACGTCTCGCCTTCAGGCCCGCTGAACGTTATGAAGTCGGTCGCCGGCGGGGGCGAGAGCGGCTTGATGCCGGCCTTCTCGGCCTCGGCCACGACCTCGGGCGACAGGCCGGCCGTTATCATCGTGTCCACCATGCCCATGGCCAGGTACATGTAATTGGCCGCGGACATCAAGGCGGCGCCCTCGCCCTGGGGGATGCGCTTCAGGGCGGCCGCCACCTTCGGGTCGGCCGAGAGGTCCGGCGCCTCGCCCTTGACGGCCTTGATGGTCCGTGCCATGACACCCGGGTCGCCCATGGTGGCGATGGCGGTCTTGCCGACCAGCGCCATGCGAAACGTCATGCCCTCGGGACCGTAGATGGTGTCGAGCATGGCTTTGAGTTGCTTGGCGGCCTCGGGCGGTGCGTCGGGCGGCAGGCTGACGTCGAACGCGATCCGCCAGACGTCCACCGGCACGCCTTCGACCGTCTCGGCGGCCTCTTTGTACTCGGTCTTGCCCTTGACGTTCGGCACCTCGGGCACGCCGGGCACGGCCATGAACTTGGTCATCATAACGTCCATGGCGTCCACCGAGGTCTCCATGTACTCCTTCAGGACCTTGCGATACTGGTCGGGGTCCTTGATGGTGAAGGTCTCGGCCATTTGATACAGGCCGGCGCCGGGCTTGGGCACTTCCATGACCATGGCAAAGTGGTTGCCCATGACGGCGCCCCATTTTTCGTAGGACGCCCACATGCTGTCGATGGCCTTGTGGGTCTTCTCGTCCTCGCCCTCGGCAATGATGTCGAAGATCGGCTTCATCAGCCGCTTCATCGGCGGGATGGCCTTCGCCCAGTCCATGCCGGCCCAGACGGCCAGGATGAGACCGTCGGCCCGAGGCAGCCCGGCCTTGTAGTCCTTGACCGGCACGCCCGATTGGGCGAGGGCGAACAGGTCCGAGGCTTTGTCGAATTCGGCCTCGACGTCGGCGGTGATGCCGGTCGGCTTGACGTCGAGTACGGCCTCAGCGCGGGTCACGTCGCCCGCAAGGGTCAGGAGCGCGCCGAGCATGTTCATCGTGGCCTCAGGCGCCTTGGGCGCGTTGGGCGCCTCGGCCATCTGCTTCCTGACCTTCTCGATGCCGTCCTTGGCCATCGCCACCAGCGAGTCGGGGTTCAGGTGAACCCACGCCGTGTGCTTGGCGATTGATGCACGCTGCGCGTCGGAGAGGGGCACCTTCGTCTCGGCCCGCAGCATGGCTTTGATGGCGTCGGCGCTGTCGGCGACGGCGGCCCACTGGCCCATCTTCAGCACGTAGCCGCTTCGCTCGCCTTTCTCGGGTCCCAGGCTGCGTTTGGTGGCCAGGATGCCGGCGCCGGCCTTCTCGCCCGTAATGGCCGCGGCATCCTTGATTCGCACCAGCAGGATGGGCGCGGTCTCGTCGAGGGCGGCAGGCACGATGAGGACGAGGGGGCCGGCGGGGTCGAGGCCCTCGGTCGGCAGGCCTTCGTCCATTTCCTGCACGATGTCCAGTTCGTCGCCGTCCGGGCCGACCAGCGCCTTCAGGTTCTTCTCGAGGTCGGCCGCGCCGGCGATTGTCAGCACGACACAGGCGTCGGCGGGCGCCTGGCCGGCGGCCCAGGCGAGGTCGTGGACGGGCACTTCCGGCGCCGGCGTTTCGGGCTTGGGCGGCTCGGGCGGCGGCTCGGGCGCCGACTCGCAGCCGGCCAGGAGCAGAGCCACGCCCAACAGGGCAAACAGTCCACTTCGTGCGATTCTCATGACGACCCCCATTCTTGCTCTCAGGCAGATTCGTGGTCTCAGGCCCTCGCGCCGCGCCCCGTGGCACGGCCGGGCCCAACATCCCATATCTCGCTCTCAACCATCGCACGGCGTCCCTTACGGGCAACGGCCGCGCGCTACTCAAAGGTGACGGCCGTGCCGTACGCCAGCAGTTCGGCGGCGCCGCCCATGATCATCGACGTGGTGAACCGCAGGCTGACGACGGCGTCGGCGTTGAGTTCCTGAGCGGCGGCGACCAGGCGGTCGATGGCCTGCTCGCGCGACTCGGCCATCAGTTTAGTGTATTCGACGACCTCGCCGCCTATCAGGTTCCGAAAAGCCGCCTTGATGTCCTGGCCGATGTGCCGGGCACGGATCGTGTTGCCGCGCACCAGGCCAAGCGTCTCCTTGATCGTCTTGCCGGGCACCGTGGGTGTGGTGACGAGGATCATCGTTCGACCTCCCTGGAGTACCGGTCCACCTTGCGGACGACGAGCCGCTCCCTGAGGAGCGAGACGAACAGGATGACCAAGCCGGCGATGAGGGCACAGACGCCGACTTTCAGGATGACCGAGACGGCCGGGTCGCGGATCATCTCTTCGATGATCTTGAACGCACCGTAGCAGAGCGTAAGGATGGCGCCGGCCGAGAGCAGGATCCACCCGATGCCGCGCTCCAGGCGGTTGTACACGCCGGCCCAGTACCGCTGGAGTTCTTCATCGCCGGGTTCTTTGAACCGCATCATGTTCAGGTCCTCCGTCAGGCGTTTCAGTTCGTCCAGTTCCGTTCGGCAGGCGTCGCACGAGGCGAGGTGCTCCTCGAAACGCCGCCGGTCCTCCTCCGGCAGTTCGCCGTCGAGATAGGCGCCGGCCATCCGATTGAACTCGTCACAACTCATGACACTTCTCCTGCCAACGTCTCGCGCAGGGCCCGCCGCGCGCTATGCAGCCGCGACATGACCGTGCCGATGGGTATACCGAGCGCGGCGGCAATACCCTTGTATGACATGTCCTGGAAATGCTTCATGAGGATGATCTCGCGGAAGGGGTCCGAGAGTTTCATGACGCCGCGCCACAGGGCGTCGCGCCGCTCGTTTCGCTCGGCCAGGAGGACGGGGTTGCTGTCGCTGGAGGAGTCGCCGTGGCCGTCGGTCAGGGCGACCGTCCGGCGGCGTGCGCGGCGGCGGAGGCGGCTCCTGCACACGTTCCGCAGGATGGCCGAGTACCACGGATAGAACGGCGAGGAGGTGTTGAACCGCTTGATGTTCCGCCACGCGCGGACGAAGGCTTCCTGGGAAGCGTCGAGCGCCTCGTGGGGGCACCCGAGCAGCACGCATGCGGCGCCGGAGGCGCGGCCGGCGTACTTCTTGACGACGAAACCGAAGGCGTCCTTGTCGCCCGCCCGACACCGCTCCAGCAGCGCCGTTTCGTTTTCGTTCATCGCTCTGCCCGCCGCCCGCTCGCCGCCACACTATACCCACTCGGCGCGGCGTTTATTCGGAAAATCCAGGGGGGCGCGACTGCAACCGGGTCGAACAAAAAAGGTACCTGCGAAAAAGGTACCTGGTACCTTTTTCGGAAATGCGTCACCTGCGGTTGGGTTCCATCTTGTCGGGCGGGCCCCAGGTGCGGCGTTCGGGGATTCGGTCGGCGGCCCTCTGACAGTAGGCGACCAGGATTTTGACGAACGGCTCGATGCGGTCGGCATACTGCGGGTTGATGGCGTCAACGAGGACCATGGTCAGGACGCGGTTGGTGGGGCCGCCGCCCGAGTAGATGGGGGCAAACGCCACCGGGCTGGTCGCCTGGCTGCCTTTCGCGTCGGGCTTTTCCTTGCCTTTGCCCTTCCTGGTCCGGTCGCGCTCCGAACTCTTTCCATCCGCCTGGGGAGGCAGACCCAGGCCAAGTCCACCCTGTGGAACCCTGACCTCGATGGCCCGTGCGCCGGTCGCCGAGGCGATCGTATCGTAGTAACCCCATCCCGCGTTGCCTCTCCCGCCGGCCCTCACGTTGCCTCTGGCTTGCATGGCGCGGTTCTGCCCGGCACGCCTGCCCTGCCTCGAACCGGGGCCTGCGGCGTCCGTAGCGGAGGCTGTGCGGTCGAAGGGCACGGCGAGCGGGTTGTTCTTGCTCCCCTGGAGCGAGCGTATCATGACGCCGTAGATGCGAAAGCCCGCCTTGGCGCCGAGTTGGGCCAGCGGAACCGCGAGGTCGCCCTGCGGCTTGGTGATAGGCTCGTCGCTTATGAGCACGATGGTGCGGCGGCTGTACCTGCCCGGCGGCGCCCACTTGCTGCCGGTCATGGTCTGTTTCAGTGCCCCGGCCCACTCCTCCTCGCCTGCCGGTCCCATGATGTCCGCGGCGCCCACGTAACCCATGAGCCGGCCGAGGTCTCCCGTCAGGGAGAACTGTTTGACGATGCCGCCGGGCGAGAAGAGCGTGAGTCCGACCCGCGGCTCAAGTGCAATCAGCGCGAAGGCGGAGAACATAACCCGCATGTCGCGTTTCAGGCGTTCGATCTCCGGCCGCATCGAACGGCTGCAATCGATCGCGATGGCGAAGTCGTACTGCCGCAACCCCAGCCTGCCGAGTTCCAGTTCGTCGCGCCATTTCCTGTCCGTCAGGTCCACGGACTCCAGGTTCACCGGTGCGGCGATGAACTGCGGCTTCAGTTTCTTACAGCCCTGCTCGTGCGGTGCGGCGGCGGTGAACGCCTGTCGGCCCTCGCGCCACCACTCGCCGTAGGCCTTGGCGGCGCCCGGCGTCCGGTTCCAGGGCACCGGCACGCCCGCGGCCTGAAGGATGAGTTCGGCCCGGACGGCCGTACTCGGATCGCTCAAGGCCCGCAGTAGTTGCTCGACGAGTTCGCGGTCGCCCCACACCCGCAGGGCGTGGCCCATGGCGATCAGGGTGGGAATGTCGGACGAGTCGAGGCTGCTCGTCCGGCGGAACAGGTTCATAAAGTACTTGCGGCCGTCGCGGGTGGCGGGCGAGGCGCTGAGCATCTCGAGCAGACCGATCCGCAGGTCGCCGTGGAACAGGTTTTTCGCGATCATCTTGGCCGTGACGGCTTGCCACACGCGGACCTGTTCCTCGGTAAGCAGGCCGGCGCGGCTGAGCATGGCCTGCCAGGCAACCAGTTGCCCGACCGGCTTCTTCTCGTCCTGCAATCGGCGGACGATCGCCTCGGTGGCCTTCTCGACGGGCATGCGGGAAAGGCTGATTACCGCCACGCCGCGCGTAATCCAGTCCGGGCTGTTGAGGTGATTGATGTACTGGTTGGTCAGGCCCTCGAACCGGAGTTCGATGACCCGCCGGGGGTTCTTCAGCCCGGCCGCCGGGTCGCCCTTGGTTTGGGCCGCGGGCGTCTCGGCCTTCGCCTTGCGGGACGCCGCGCCGAGAGCCAACGGCCGCCAAGCCGGCGCCGACGCTGCCGCAAGAACGGCAACCACAGCCAGCCACTTCCACGTTCTCTCGCGCATGGACAGACCCACCACCGGGATGCAGCGCCCACCACGCCCTATTCTACCGCGGAAACGGCCCCGTTTACTCGCAAAAGTAGACCTAACTCATGCGTTACCCTCCGTCTCGCCCGACCGCCAGAAATTGCTGCCACACCCGAGACTTGGCCTATGCCGCTTTTGCTTGACCTCGCTTGCAGCGCCACCTATACTGCGGCCATACGAGGCGGGAAGCCATGAAGATCGGCGCCATCGCGGACACGCACGATAACCTGGCGGCCATCTCGGCCGCGATGAAGTATTTCGAGGAGCAAGGCGTCGAGGCCATCCTCCACGCGGGCGACTACTGCGCCCCCTTCGCCCTGAAACGGCTGCTCCAGACGCGCATTCCGTTCGAGGGCGTCTACGGCAACTGCGACGGCGAGCGCGAGGGACTGGCCAAACTCCTGCCGTCGCTGGCAGCCGGCCCCCGGCACCTGGAACTGGGCGGCAAGAAGATCTGCCTCACACACGACCGCAGCCGCCTCCAGCACGATGCCTTCGAGGCCTCCGACATCCTCCTGTTCGCCCACACGCACGACCCGTTGGTCGAGCGTCAGGAGGGCCGGTTGGTCATCAATCCGGGCGAATGCGGCGGCTGGATGACCGGCCGGTGCACCGTAGCCGTCATCGACACCGGCACGCTGGCGGCCGACGTCAAAGAAGTCTACCAGCAGGCGAGGTCCTGACCGGCGATGAAACGTGCAATCCTTATGACCGGGCTCCTGGCAACCGCGGCGCTGGCCGGCTGTTACGGACAGGTCCAGCGCACCATCACCATCGACTCCGAACCCAGCGGCGCACTGTGCTGGCTCAACGACAATGAAATCGGCCGCACACCCGTCACGGTACCCTTCACATGGTACGGCACGTATGCCGTGAGGCTGGAGCATCCGGGGTACGAGGCCATGGTGACCGAAGCGAAGGTGCGGGCGCCCGTCAGCCAGTGGATACCGCTCGACCTGGCCTTCGAGACGGTGGTGCCGGGCGTGCACTACGACACGCACGAGTTCCACTTCGCCATGCAAGAAGCCAAGCCGCTCGATCCCGAGGCCCTGCGCCGCCGCGCCGAGAGCCTGCGCCGCGATGCCAAAGTGGGTGGGCCGTAGCAAAAAAGGTACCAGGTACCTTTTTTGCGATTTCGGCGTTTCTGGCCGTGTATGGGGTTTTTCAGGAAAAGGTACCTGGTACCTTTTTTTCGCCGGTCATCCTGACACTGCAGGGCTTTCCGAAACCGGCAGGAGTCTGCCTTTGCGCCACACCGCGCTTCTTGTAGCGCTCGCGATGTTCCTGGCCGGATGCGCCGGCAACGTTCCTCCACCGCAGCCGCCGGAGGAGTTCACACTCGACAGCGGCCTGACGGTCATGCTGCGGCCGATGCAGGGCACCGAGAAGGTCGCCCTCGTGGTCCTGTACGCCGTGGGCGGGCTGCACGATCCGAAGGGGCAAAGCGGCCTGGCACACCTCGTCGAGCACTGCTACGTGACGGCGGCGGCGGGCACGACGCCCCAGCGCGACATGCAGGGCTTTATGGCCCGCTACCCCGACGGCTGGAACGCCCAGACGGGCGACGA
>CAZIJC010000163.1:0-9876 GCA_964539385.1 uncultured Anaerolineales bacterium
CCGCCTCGTAAGCGGGGTGGGGTTTGGTGCGGATGATCCGTTCGGTCTGCAGGTGACCTTCACCGTCCTTCTGCACGACCGTGTCGCAGTAGAGGATCATGTCCACGAGGCCGAGGACGACGCCGCGGGCACGGTCCGGAAGACTCGGCTGGGTCTTCGTGTGTTCGCCGGTGCGCGTCTCGATTCGCTTGTCCACGGCGTGGGAGATGAGGATCAGGCCGTAGGGCAGGCTCGCCAGGCGCGTGAGCACCCTGTGCCATTCGTTCTTGACGAAGGCCCAGCCTTTGCCGTGGGCGAGGTCGCCCTCGTACTCCACGTTGTGTTTGGCGCAGACGTGTTCGCTGCAGAACTTGAAGGCGTTGTCGGCCGTGTCGACGACGATGGTCTTGAACTGGTGGTCACCGGCCGCGACGAGCTTGCAGGCCGCCAGGAAGTCCGGCCACGTGAACGTGGGGATCTTGTAGACCTCCAGCTCGTTCAGCCCGGGCTCGCATTCGAGGAACACGGCGTCCGGGAACCGGCTGGCGAAGGTACTCTTCCCGATTTTCGGGGGGCCGTAGACGAGCGTCGTCTTCGTCGACAGGTCCGTCGACGGTTTGCTCCGTTCGGTCGGTAACGCAATGGCCATCGTGGACCTCCTTAAAAGTGGGTCTCTGGATCTTGGGACATGGAAGGTTGCTGGAGTTCGTCGTGCGGCGCAGCCGTCTCGAACAAGTTGTCGCGGACGACGGGACTGAAACCGCTCTGACAGTACGGCAGGTACGGGCACGGCCGCTGGTAGGAGAAGCAGTTTGCCGTATTCAGCAGCCACTTGCCGCGGCGGTTGGCGTCGAGGTACTGCTGCGTGACCTCCCAGACCTCGTCCTGGAGCATGGCAAGGCGGTCCTCGGAGAGGTAGATCCTCTCGCGGTGGAAGGCCTCGGGGCGGGCGTACCATTCGAGGAGCCGGGCCTGGAACTCCTCGTCGGTTTCGGGTTCCTGGCGCTGGGCGCTGGACTTGCCGCTCTTGTTCTTCGCTGCCAGTGCCGCGCGGCGGGCTTCGAACTCGGCCTCCGTCTCGCCGACGCGCTGTTGGAGACGGGCCTTCAAGAGGATGTTGTAGATCACGCCGACGACGGGGTAGCCGAGCTCGCGGAGGTAGAACGAGTAGAGCGCGATCTGCGTGTCCGTCCACAGCCGGTCGAGGTAGTCGCCCGTGAGGGACGAGGCCGTCTTGTGTTCGACGAGGTAGACCTCGCGGTCCAGGCGGACGATGCCGTCCACTTTCCCGGCCATGGTGAAGGTCTGGCTCTGGCGGCCGGTGTCGGGGTTGCGGATCTGGCCTTCGAACGTTTTCTCGACCTCGAGGACCTCGATCTCTTCACGGGCGTACCGCTGGGCGTAGCCCGTCATCATGGCCCGCGCGAGGTGCCACCGGGCCCTTTCATGCTCATCCGCCTGGTGGTTGGGGTACGTCGTGTCGAGGAAATCGAGGATGGCGAGCAACCTGTGACTGTCAGCCGGCAGGCGATACCACTGTTCCAGCGCCTCGTGAATCACGCTGCCGAAGGCGAGGCTGTCGGGTTGTGCCTGCGGGCGGAGGTGGTCGAGGTACCGCAGTTTGTACTTGCGCGGGCAGTTCCGGAACGTGTTCAGGGCTGAATAGGTGAGGATGGATTTCATCGGTCATCCTCCCGGCATGTGCAGCCGGTTCCGGGCTCGACACTGCTGACGTGGAACGCATCCGGGCCGAACTCGCAAGGTCAGCAGCCGCGTGAAGATGCCGGCGACGTCCTGGCCGGCTCCCTTACTGTTCTGTGCAGACTGTCAGGAAAGCGTCGGGCGATAATCCGCCAGGCCCGCGTCCTCAAAACGGTGGCGCAGCTCGCGAATCGCCTCGTAGACGGTGGACCGCGGGCTCTCAGTTCGCCGGGCGTATTCCGACACCGTCATGGTCTTCAGGCCGGCGCAGACGCGGCGCAGTCGCCTGGGAAGGGAGGGCAGGAATACGGCGAGGTCCATCTGGAGGTCTCGTGGGGCTTCTGGCGTGACGCTTCGCCCCGCACACGAGGGCTCGTCGCCGGAGGTGTACACCCCCTCCTCGATGCGGGCCTCGCTCGCCTTCTCTACGACCGCTTCCCACGACAGCACGCGTCTACCGGGGTCGCGCTTGGCACTGCGCCGATGACGGATCAGCCCGGCGACAGCGTTTTCGACAACGCGCGTCGCGTAGGTACTGAGGGAGGATTGCCGGGGGTCATACGACGGCCGGTAACGGAGCCATTCCAACGTGAACCGCTGGACCAGATCGTCGTAGTCGCCGTAGCGGAACCCGTGTCGCCCGATGAGACGCTTGGCCTTGGAGGCGATGATCCGGGCAACCACCGGGGCGATGTCGGCGGTGGGTGGTTTCCGAACGAAGCGGTGTGAACTGGAGACAGACCGGCGTCCGGGTACAGTAGGGGGGGGATGCTTCTGCATGACGTGCTCCCGCGATGAGGGCGATGGATCGCGGTGCCCGATGCACCGCTTCGCCCTCCGGGGGGCTTGCAGAAGCGAGGATGAAAAAGAACGGCGCCGGCCCTAACTCGTTGTCAGAGAGGCACTTGGCGCATAGAAAAAGCGGCTTGCAGTTTCAGCAAATCAGACGAACTGCAAACCGCCAGGATCGGGTGGCCACGGCTGGGCCACGTCGTCTTCAGGGATGCGCTATCGCATGGCTTGGATGCGTCTCCCCAGTTTGAGGATGTATCTCATGGCCTCGAGGGGAGCCGCCTCGGGTTCCAGATCCCTGACGTTGCCCTTGCGCTCGAGCATGAACGTCCGCAGCCGCCTGACCGATGAGAACGTCCGGGAGACTCTCCGCAGACGCTCCTTCGCTTTCGACAGCTCTTGCTACAACTGCTCCTGCATCATCGTATCCTCCACCTGTGATCCTCCCTATCCCTTGAAGCGCATCACCTGCTCCAGAACGTTCGCCATCTCCCAGTACACCTGCAGTTGCCTGGCGGCGGGGTCTGTCAGGCACCGACCGACCGTCGGGGGTGACACGTTCACCTGTCCCGCGAGGTGGGATCGCGTGGGGCGTGGCAGGAGTGTCAGCACCTGATCCCGTTCCTTCAACGAGTGCGCGTGGTCGCGCGCTGCCCGAAGGTGCTCCGCCATCGCCTTCGTCAGGGCATCGATAGTCTCGGCCCGGCTGGCGCGCCGTCGCTTTCGGCGAACGACCCGCGGTTGGGCGGGCTGGATTCCCAGGACGTTGTCCACGGCATCAAGGCAAGCGCTGATACGACCGTCCAGGGCCAGCACCTCGTTCAGGCCTAGAACCGGCGGCACCTGCTTCCCCCAGAACGTGTCCGAAGGCAGGCGACCGATTGCCAGCACCAGGGGCGGTGAGGCGATACGGATCCGCTGGGACGCCACAACCACCTGCCCGCCGTCCTCCCACGTCAATCCTCGGCACATCACCACGTTCCGCGCAACCGCGGCCCGGACGAGCCGGCCCAGGACCCAGATGCGGTCGCGCTTCAGCATCTCGACGGTGCCGGTGCAACCGACCTCCTCTGCGACCACCGTGGCCAGTGTCTGGAAGTTCACAGCCCACCGCAGGAGCCGCCTCTCGTCCACCTGTACCCGGCCGTTTTCGGGGCAGACCAGGTAGAAACGCCGGCGCCCCTCGGGACCTTCCACCTGCTGGACCTCTTCCACGTGTCCCGTGTCGCAGGCGTCGCATGCGATGTGTGTGGCATTCGACGTTCTGCACAGAACCCCCGGGCGTGTAAGCGCATCGCGGAACGCTGGCGGCCACGTGGCCACCTCGTCGCCTGTGAAAGCGGCCTCCCGTAGGTCCAGCCGGTCCCAGAAGACGGCTTCCGGATCAGGCATTGGCGATGCCCCATCGGCGCAGGTATTTGCGGGCCAGTTGCTCCTGGGGACGGTCCCGGTTCAGGTTCCGTGACTCACGGGCCGACAGGTTGAACGGGAACTTCTTCCCGCGGCCGTTTCCGTTGGGACCGAACTGCATCTGAATTGTCGCCCCGCCCACGCGCACCGACGCCCGTGATATCTGCCGGGCCACAAGGTACGCATCCATGATGCGGTACAGTTCCTTTGACGACTCGGCCCGGGCGGAACTGTCGATGACGATCTGCCCATCGTGATCGGGCAGGTAAAGCCGGAGCGTCTTCACCCGGACGTCCTGAATGTTGTCCTGGGGATCGGTCGGCATCGGGAACTCAGGGTCCTTCAAGACGTCGAGGTTGTAGGCATCGTTGTCGGGCGGTTCGGCGTCGGCCTCTTCGGCCAACAGGCACCGAATGAAGAACTCTTCCAGTTTCTGCTTCAGCCGCTTGGAACCCTTGGCGTACATCTCAAGGATCCCGTGCTCGGCGTCGAAGGCATAGACGATCTCGAAGGCCGGTTGCTGGGCCACGCGAACAAACGTGCCGTCCTCGTCGTAGCCGATGAACGTGTCGGCGTAATCCTGGGGATAGACGAAAACGTACGTCCGTCCGTCGCCCCGCTCGAACGCTTCCGCCCGGCAGTGTTCGCCGCGGCCCTCCTTCTCCTTGTAGAAAGCCGAGACCTCCCGGGCCAGCCGCTTACAGGCCGCGTCGTTGGTGTCCGGCTTCTTCCGGGGCAGTCCTTTTCGCGTCTTCCACGAGCGGGTACTCAGGTGGTCGGCGTGGTCGAACCGGGTCACGTGGGCAAACAGCATCGGCTCGTTCAGGAACAGCCAGAACGCCTTCTGAACGAAGCCGTCGCGCCTGCCGATCTCCTCCGCGACCTCCGGCGCGATGTAGGTCGCTTCCTCGACCATCGTGCGGACACCGTCCTCGGTCGCCAAGTCGAAGATCGCTCGGAACTCGCTCTCGACCTTCCCGACTCGGTCGGTCGGCAGGTCCCGCCAGGCTTCGTAGACCGGGTCGACGTCTTCCTCCTCCAGGGTGTCCCAGGGCACGTCGGCCAGTTCACCGTGCTTGGCGAAGTAGGCCTCCAGCAGTTCGTTCGGCGCCTGCCTCAGAAAATGCTTCGGGGTGTACTCGTGAGCCATGCCTTATCCTTTCGTAGGCGGTCCCTAACAAAGTCCAAACAGGCCACATTATAGCGACCATGTTCGTGACCGCAACCCGAGGCCGGCAAAAAAACCCGGTCGGGCAAAGTTTTTTTTCGCGGGAAGGCGTACCACTGACATCTTGGGCGGATTTGGCACAGAACAGTAAGGGAGACCGTTGGCCTCCTCACCAGCACCGTTACTCCGGCACGTGCCCTCGTGCGGTCATTAGGAGGGTCGCTATAGGCGACGCCGAAGGAGGAGAAATGACGGACCACTTGCGACTGGTCAACGTGAGGGAACTGGCGGCAATGCTGAACGTCCACGAGCGGACGTGCTGGCGGCTGGCGGGCAAGGCGGAAGCAGGGCACCGGGATTCCCCTAGGCCGCTCACGAGCGGCCTCAAGAACGTCCGCTGACGCTAGGCCGACGTCGAGGCGTACCCAGCGACCCTGGGGGGCGGTTACGGGCGCCAGATAGAAATCCATGTGCCGCCATTATTCCCGTCCCTCAGGATCGGCATAAACAACCTCACGGCGAGCCCTCTTCAACTGAAGAGGCGGTTCCGGCGGACGGTGCTCGATGGGTGGCTCGAGGAATAGCGGACGGGAAGGAGGATGGTCGCGATGAGCGGTTGGGACTTCACGAACGAGAAGCGGTCACCGGGGCGAGGGCCGGTTGTGGCGGTTCGGCCCCTGCTGATCGGGATCCGGGAAGCCGCCCAAGCCCTCGGGCTCAGCGAGCGCACGCTGTGGGACCTTACGAAGGCGGGGGAGATCCCGCATGTCCGCGTCGGACGGCGTGTCCTGTACGACCCAAACGACCTTCGGGCATGGGTCGAATCCCTCAAAAAGACCCCGGAATCCCCTTCCCTGGGGTAGGAGCCTGCCGGTAGGGTCAAGCACGGACGAATACTGATGCTTGAATATACGACCGACTGGCAAGGGAGTAGGTGATGGCCACGCTGTTCCGAGACAGCCGCACCAGAGGATACCAGATTCAGTTCGCCCGCCCCGATGGGCGCCGCACGTCCATTCGGCTGGGGCAGGTTACAAAGCGGCAGGCCGAGAACGTCAAGTGGTACGTCGAGGATCTCGTCGCATGCCGGGAGACAGGCTCGGCCCCGAGACCGGCCACGGCCGAGTGGGTGGCTCAGGCACCCAAGAAGGTTCGCCGCCGCCTGGAGCGGCTGGGTCTCGTGGAGACCCGCGAGCGCCGGACCGTGCCGACGCTCGGCGAGTGGCTCGAGACTTACATCTCGGGGCGAAAGGACATCCAGCGCCGGACCCGCATCAACATGGACCAGGCGCGGTCGGACCTGCTGCGTTTCTTCGGCGCCAAGAAACGCCTGGACCAGATCACGCCCGGCGAAGCCGAGGATTTCCGCATCTGGATGAAGGCCGACAGGGGGCTGAGCGAAGGGACCATCCGCCGGCGGTGCAAACGGGCCAAGCAGTTCTTCAATGCGGCGGTCAAGAAGAGGATCATCCCTGAGAATCCCTTCTCAGGGCTCAAGTGCGGCCCATACGCCGACGCGAGCCGGTTCTACTTCGTCACGCGCGCGGAGGCAGAAGCGGTCCTGGAGGCCTGCCCGGACGCCCAGTGGCGGCTCATCTTCGCCCTGTGCCGGTACGGCGGCCTTCGGTGTCCGTCCGAATTGCTCGCGCTACGGTGGCAGGACGTGGACTGGGAGCGGATGCGGTTCACGGTCCACGCGGCAAAGACCGCTCACCACACAGGCAGCGGTATCCGGCTGGTGCCCATCTTCCCCGAACTCCATCTCCACCTGCGTGAGGTCTACGAGCACGCGGAGGAAGGCACCGAATACGTCATCACGCGGTACCGCCACACGAACCAGAACATGAGGACCACCCTCTCCGGGATCATCTATCGAGCCGGCCTCGAGCTCTGGCCGAAGCTGTTCCAGAACCTTCGCAGCACGCGCGAAACCGAGCTCGCCGAAGAATTCCCCCTGCACGTGGTGTGCGCCTGGATCGGGAACTCCCAGCCCATCGCGGCAAAGCACTACCTACAGATCACCGAGGCCCACTTCGAGCAGGCGGCAGGGGCGAAGTGTGCTGGCCATGCGTCGGCGCCTCAACCTGCTCTGCCCGCCGACCTGGCCCGCGCCTGGGCCGGACTGCCGGAGCACATCCAGGCGGCGATCCGAGCGCTGGCGGCGAGTGGCGCCGAGAGCATCCGCGGCTGAACGGTGCGGAGCGAAACACTCGTGCTCCCAAGCCAAGAGGTCCAGCGGCCCCACCTCTCTCATTTGGGCTTCACCGCGTTTGCTAGTCGCCCGGGGCTTCTTGTCGAGCGCCGCGACCTTGCCCATGCTCAACTCTCTGCCAAAAGTGGTGCAAAAAGCGGTGCAGCATACGGTCGCATTACGTCGCACCGAGTACCATTCGGCAATCGGCGCAAAGCCGGACGGGGCCGGGCCGGCGCGCCAAGTGGGCCCCGTGCGTAGACTTACGAAACAATGCGGCCGCACGCGGGAACGTGCGGCCGCATCGAGAAATCCCTATGGTACCCCCAAGGGGACTCGAACCCCTGTCTCCGGGATGAGAACCCGATATCCTAGGCCACTAGACGATGGGGGCACCGGAACACTTCGGAATGAACCAGCGGCCTGGCGGGCGGCCTAGAGCCCTACCGGGCGCCGATGCGTCGGGTCTCCTCGGCCGCATCCTCCGGCGACTGGCCCTCCGGGATCGCGTCGTCTTGCCGGCCGACGCGGATGCGTTCGGCAAGCGTCCCCAGCAGTTCCCGAGCCAGCGCGTCGTCGTACCCAACGTCCATCCACACGGGGGTCGTCGGCCGGCGGCCGACACGGACTCCGCCGTGCGTGGACGGAGGCAACTCGTCGAGGCGGTCGGGCCTGGCCGTCTCGGTCATCGCCACCGCCGCCTCCGTCGCTTCACGCTGGAGCCGAACCGACACCGCCGCCACGACCGTCAGACCGTCGCGGTCCATCTCGAACGAGACGGTGCGCCGCCACCGGCCGCCCGCGCCGCGGACGTCGGCCAACGTGCCCGAACGGCGCCGGTCAAACACCTGCGGCCGGGTCTCGATGGTGCCTCGGACGAAGTTCGCGTCGGCCACCTCGAAGTGCTCCGACAGGACCTCACGGGCCGCCTCGAACACGTGCTGACGGTCGTGCGACGGCATCGAACTCCGCTGCCACCCGCGCGACGCCCCCGCACGGCATCCCGCGACGGTCACCACAAGACCCAGCACCCAGAGCACGCGTTTCATCATCTCACCGGAAGGGACTATACGCGGGCAGACGGCCCGGTGTCAAGCGCCGCCTTTCGTGTTGCCCGCCCGGCCGCACTCTCTTACAATCCAGTGGCGTCGAAGCCGGCGGGCGGCGAGGCGCCGCGGAGGTCACGCGAATGAGCGACAGGAAAACCGCAGTCTATCCCGGCGTGTTCGATCCCGTCACGCTGGGGCACCTCGACATCATACGCCGCGGAGCGGCGCTGTTCGACCACCTCGTGGTCGCCGTCGCGTCGAACCCCGCCAAGCAGTCGCTCTTTACGCCCGAGGAGCGCCTGGCCATGGTCCGCGAGGCCACAAGCGACATCCGTGGCGTCACGGTTGACGCCTACGAGGGACTGACGGTCGAGTTCGTCGGCCGATGCGGGGCATCGGTCATCCTGCGGGGTCTCAGGCAGCACTCCGACTTCGAATACGAATACCAGTTGGCCCTGACGAACCGGACGCTGAGCGGCATCGAGACGCTCTTCGTCATGGCCGACGAGAAGGCGGCCTACATCTCCTCGCGCCTCGTGCGTGAGGTGGCCGGCCTCGGCGGCGACGTCTCAGCCCTCGTGCCGCCGAACGTGCTGGAGGCGCTGAAGGAGAAACTGGGATCCGCGTGACATTCGTGGCAGGTAACTCCGGCGACTTATTCCCGCCCGGCTATTCGTAGTGCGTCCACATTCGGATGACCTTGACCGTCTTCGCCTCGTCGATCACCTGGTAAACCAGCCGGTGCCGCAGGGTGATCCGCCGAGAACAGGCGCCAGCAAGGTCGCCGACAAGTTTCTCATAGCCAGGAGGCGACTGGTAAGGGTTGCGGCGAAGGATATCGAGAAGCCGCTCCACCTTCGGGCGCAGACCGGCGGCGGCTACCTTCTTCGCATCTTTGCGGGCCTGGGCCGTGTAGACGATCTGCCAGGTCACCAGCCCGGCTCCTTGCTGCACTTCCCGATGGGGGTCTTCAGCCCTTTGCGGATCGACTCGCGCACGCCCGGAATCGACACGAGGTACAGCGTCTCCTGGACGCTGCGCCAATCCTCCTCCGACAGAAGCACGGCGCTGGCGCGCTTGCCGGTGATGTGCACGGCCTCGTGCGATTCGGCCAACTCGTCAATCAGCCGATAAAGCCTCCTGCGGGCCTCCGTTGCCGTCAGGTTCGTCATGGGCGTCCGCTCCTTCGTACGTGCGTTATATCGTACGCATGGGTCTGGGCGGTGTCAAGGCGCCAAAGGAGAAACCAACCGGGCGACTGCCTTGCCCGATCTGAAATCCTCCTTCGCCAAGGGTTTCCAGGACAAGTCCGAAATGGGTTCATGCCGGCCCGAAACCGCGCTCGGCGATCTGGACCGCCAGCAGCAGCGCGCGGGCCTTGTTGAGCGTCTCGTCGTACTCGCGCTCGGGCACGCTGTCGGCCACGATGCCGGCACCGGCCTGCACGTCGATGTGCCCGCCCGCCAGGACCATCGTCCGCAGGGCGATGCACGTGTCCATGTTGCCCGAGTAATCGACGTACCCGACGGCACCGCCGTACGGGCCGCGCTTCGTCGGCTCGAACTCGTCGATGATCTGCATCGCCC
>CAZIJC010000164.1:0-9765 GCA_964539385.1 uncultured Anaerolineales bacterium
CTGGACCCTCCGGCCTACGTCTGTGGCCGTTCACCCAGTTTCCCGCTGTTCTCTGCAGCCTCTCTGTTCTCTCTGCGGCCTCTGCGCTAAAGACGAACCACCTCGTGCCTGCCCTACGCGTCGAGCGGCGCTTCGAAGGCGTAGTCCCGCATCGCCAGCAGGTTCGCCTCGGGCGTATCGCGGACGACTTCGCAGCCGGCGCCGACGATGTAGTTCTTGCCCGCTTCCTGGTGGCACTGCGCGAGCGCGTCGCGGATGTCGTCCGGCGTCCCTTCGCGAAGGCAGTGGACCGGGTCGATGTTGCCGAGGATGACCTGGTCGGTGCCCATCTTGGCGCGGCCCTCGGCCACGGGAACCATGAAGTCGAGGTCCACGATCTCGCACCCCAGTTGGCCGATGCCTTCCAGGATTTGGCGCGTGTCGCCGCAGATGTGCAGGCGCACGCGGGAGCCCATCTCGTGGATGCCGTCGAAGAGCCGCTTCTCCTCCGGCCGGACGAACTCCTCATAGATTTGCGGCCCGACGAGCGAGGCGGCGGCGTCGCCGCAGCCGATGATGTCGCAGCCGGCCTCAATCTGTGCCCGCGCAAAGGCCAGTTCCATCTCGACGACGAGCGCGAACAGGTCGCGGATGAAGCCCGGATCGTCGTAGAAATCGAGCATCAGGGTGTTCAGGCCCCTGAGGTCGGCCCCCTCGGCGCACGGCCCCTCGATCCAGCCCTCGATGATTTTGTGGTCGCCGACGCGCTGCTTCAGCAGGGCGGCCGCCTCGATGCGGTCGAGCATCCGCCCGCCCGAGGTCGGGTCGGGCATCGCCAGGCCCGCCAGGCGCGTCTTGTCCGAAAGCAGCGTGTTGTCTTCCCGGATGGCCGGCGGCAGGTCGTCGAAGAACTGGACGGAGGCGCCCAGGTCGCACGCCTCGCGCGTCGGGTCCGAGATGCACGAGACGTAATCCAGGTCGAACGCCTCGGCCGTGGCGATCTGCCCCTCCACCAGAACGCGGTGGTCGGTGACGTAATCGCGGTAAGGCCTGCCGATGCGGTCGGCGGCAAACATCATCGTAATGGGCATCAGCGGCAGGCGGTCCACCGCCTCGCCGGCCATCATTGCCAGCACCCGCTCGCGCGAGGTCATGGGTTGGGTCCTCCCGGCTCGTTTCGCCCGCCACCTTAACAGGCGCCGCCGCGGCTCGCAAGCAAGGGGGGCGGGCCATCGCGAATCCCCGAGCCCCGGCACAGTTCCTGCATGGCCCTTTTGCGCCCGTGTAGTGACGCTCACGGAGCGGGCGGGGTATTTGTTTTCCTCCCGATACGGATGGCCCGCCGCCGCCGCGCGGCCACGAGGCCGCCGGGAAGGAGCACCGGCCCGGCAACCGTCTTCGAGAGCAGCGCCGCGACGACCTCTCGCGTCCGCTCGGCCGACATGTGCTTCAGGCCGGCGCCCAGGTGCTCAATGGCCCGCCGGACGATGGCCCCCTGGAGCCACGGCCGCAGCGGCTCGAAGTCGTCGGCGTCGATCATAATCGAGCGCGGTGGCTCTCCTGAGCCATCGCGCGGCTGGGGCTTGGCAGACGCGGCGGGTCGGGAGACCCGCCGCGCAAGTCTGTGACCCGACGCTCCCGCGTCGGGCTCGGAGGCGCCGGTCACCGGCGTCTCGCGGACGATCTGCCGCCACACGTCGTCCAAGACGTCGGCCAGCACGTCGCTTGCGGCCGTCGCCTGGTCCGAGAGTCGCACGAGCGCGTCGTCGGCCTTCGGATTGAAATCCTGCCGGAGCAGCGGGAGCAACTTATGCCGTAGCCGGTTGCGGGTGTAGGCGTGGCTGGTGTTCGTTTCGTCCTCGTGCCAGTCCCGGCCGGTCGCCTCGAGGAACGCAAGCACCTGGGTCCGGGAGACGTCGATGAGCGGCCGGACGATCTCGATGCCTTCTTCGGGCATGAGCGGCGCGCGCGGCCGGAGCGTCGCCAGACCCTCGATACCCGTGCCGCGCAGAATGTGAAACAGGACGGTCTCGACGCGGTCGCTCGCGTGATGTGCCAGGGCGACCTTCTTGGCGCCTCGCCGCTGCGCGACGTCGGCCAGAAATGCCCGCCGCGCGTTCCTGGCCGCCTCCTCGACGCCGACGCCCTGGGTCTCGGCCTTGGCGCGGGTGTCGGCGCGCCCGACCTCGCACGGCAAGCCCAGCCGCGCGGCCAGGTTTTCGACGAATACCTGGTCGGTGTCGGCCGTACGTTCTCGTAAACCGTGATGCAGGTGGGCGACGACCGGCGCGACGGCCAGTTTCCGCTGCAAGGCGAACCCGTGAAGCACGCACGCGAGCGCCACCGAGTCCGGCCCGCCGCTCACGCCCACGACGACCGGCTCGAGCGGCTGCGATGCGGACTCCAGTCGCGGCAGCAGGTCGTGCCGCCGGATCGTTTCGAGCACGTGGTCGAGAAAAGCGTGTTGTGCGTCCGTCGGCATGGCGGCCATTATACCAGTTCCGGAGGAGAGATGCGCGGTGGGGAGCCCCGCCCGCCGCGCGGGCCTGTAGGAGCGAGGCATGGAAACTCATTGACTCCGGACGGGCCGCGCTGATACGTTTGTCGCGAGCCGTCGCACGTGAGAGGGGTGGAAAGGAACCGCCATGAGCGAGAGTCCGGCTTCGTTGCCTTCCCCGCAGGATCGGCCGGGCGCCACCCTCGGCGTCCTGGACGCCGTCGGCATGGGCTGGCACCTGATGATGAGCGACTTCTGGCGCCTGTGGGTCGTCGCGTTCGTGATGCTGATGATCCTGATGGGCGCCGGCATGTTCGGCCTGCCTGCGCAGATCCTGGTCCAGCCGCCGCTGATGGCCGGCCTGTTCTACGTCATCGCCAAGCGTATCGACGGCGGGCGGGCCGAGGTCGGAGACCTCTTCGCCGGCTTCAAGGAACGGTTCGGCCCGTCGGTCGTCGGGATGCTGCCCGTCATGGCCGCAGGGCTCGTCTTCGGTGTCCTGATCGGACTGACGATGGCCGTCCTCTTCCTGGTGGGGGGCGGCATCATTGCGGCGGCCGAGGGCGAGGAGGAGGTTGTGGCCGTCGTGGTGATCGGCGGCCTTGTGCTGTTCATTGCCATCGAAATGCTTCTGATCCTCGGGCTCTGCGTCTTCACCATCTTCTTCCGATTCGTGCCGGCGGCCGTATGGGACCATCCGGAGTCGGGCTGGGCGGCGGCCAAGGCGTCGATGCGCCTGGTGAGGGGCCATTTCGCCTCGATGATCGGCTTCTTCCTCGTGTTCTGGGCAATCGGGACGGCGGCCAACCTTATCGGCATGCTGGCCTGCTGCATCGGCGTTTTCTTCACGACGCCCGTGCTCATCCTGTGGCAGTTCGCAACGCTGGTTTACCTGTACCGCTCCTGGACGGGCCAGCCGCTGGTTCAGCCGGCGGCGTCCGAAGCCGATTCCACGGCGGGTGAAAACTGATTGACGCCGCTTGAAGCGCAGTGGTACCGTCTCTGGCGCAGATCGGCGCCGGGGCGGGCGGCGCCTGAGATCTCAGATCTCAAATTTGAGATGTCGAATCTCAGATTGTCGATTTCAGATCGTTTGCGAACCTGGGCAAGGAGCCAGTCATGACCGACCTTCTCTCTGACGACGTGCCGCAGGGCCTGCCCGGCGGCGAGACGCTGGGCGTGATGGATGCCGTCCGGATGGGCTGGCGACTGCTGATGGCCGACTTCTGGCCGATCTGGCTCATCGGCCTGGTGGCGTTCGCCATCCAGATGGGTTGCGGCCTGCCCGGCGCCATTCCGTACATTGGAGCGTGCATCCAACTGGCCGTGGCCATCTTTGTCCAACCGCCGCTCATCGCGGGTCTGTTCTACGCCATCCGCAACTCGATCGACGGCTCCCCTGCGCAGGTGGGAGAGGTCTTCGAAGGCTTCCGCCAGCGGTACTGGCAATCGGTTGTGACGGTCATTCTGCCGCTGGTCATCGGTTTCGTGGGCACGTTGCTGATAGGCGGGATTATCGCCGGGGCGGTCGTCATCGGCGACGAGGCGGGCGGCGACGAAGAGATCGCCGTAGCCGTGCTCCTTTCGCTCATCATCGTCATACCCCTGTTCATCGTCATGTTCCTGGTCGGACTGCTGTTCATGTTCTCGCTGGTGGCGGTGTGGGACCATCCGGAGTCGGGGTGGGAGGCGGTCAAGGATTCGGTCCGCATCGTCAAGGCGCACCTAATGTCGTGCGTTGGCTATGCCCTGTTGTGCGGGCTTATCGGGATGGCGGCCTATCTGTTGGGAGCCATCGCCTGCTGTGTCGGCATATTCTTCACGATGCCGTTCGTGACGGTGTGGTTGTCGGCTTCGACGATCTACCTGTACCGTTCCTGGACGGGCCAGCCGCTGGTTCAGCCGATTGCGGTCGAACCGCCGGCCGAGGGCACCGGTCCCGTGGCGCCGGCCGACATCGAGCCGCCGCCTGCCCCGCCGATACCGTGAGGCGGTGACGCAGCCGCGCGGCTGCAGCACAGCATCGGATCAGGGAGGACGCTCGCATGACTCAGAGTCCGCCACCGGCCGCCGGTGCAACCGCCGCATCCTCCAACCTCGGCGTCATTGAGGCCATGCGGATGGGCTGGCGCCTGCTCATGGCCGACTTCTGGATGCTCTGGCTCCTGGCGTTCGTCAAGGGCGCCGTCGAGTTGGGCGTCGGCCTGGCGACGTGCTGCCTGTGCTGCCTCGCGCCCATCGTGGGGTTCTTCGTGAGGCCGCCGCTCATGGCCGGCCTGTTTCGCGGCGTATCGCGGCGCGTGGACGGCGGCCCGGTGGACGTGGGCGACCTGTTCGCGGCATTCCCGATGTGCTACTGGTCCACCGTCCTGGCAGGGCTGCCGGTGGTGGCGATCGACGCCTTGGCCGCCATCGTCCAGAACGTGGGCCAGACGTGTGTCCGCGTGCCCCTCCAGATCGGAGCGCCTCTGGTCGACGAGTTGGGCGCATCGGATGAGGAGACGGTCCTGGTCATCCTCGGCATCGTCGCCGTTGTCGGCCTGGTGTTCGTGGTGGCAACGGCGATCGGTCTGGCGCTGGCCGCAGCGCGGTTCTTCTTTCAGTTCGCCCTGCTGGCCGTGTGGGATACCCCGCAGTCCGGCGTCGAGGCCCTCAAGACGGCCGTCGGGTTTGTGAGGACGCGCTTCTGGTCGGTCATCGGACTGGGCGTGCTGTTCTTGCTCTTGGAGATCGCCGCCGGCATCGTGGGCCTTCTGGCGTGCATCGTGGGGCTGCTCATTACCGTGCCCGCCGTCACGGTCTGGTACTACATCACCATGGTGTACCTGTACCGCTCGTGGACGGGCCAGCCGCTGGTTCAGCCGATTGCCGCTGCGGGACCGGAGGGCGACGCGGCGGACGCCGGCGCGCCTGTGCCGCCGACCGATGTTCTACCACCCGGCGTCTGAGGCTTTTGCGACAGGAAACGATGGATCCTTCTGAGGCCGCTGGACCGAACCGCATCGTCCCCCGCTCCGACCGCGTCTTCCACGGCATCGTGGCGGCGGGGCTGGCGGCGATGTTTGCCGCAAGTCTGCGGCCGATGGATCTGGCGGACCTGCGTCCGACGTTCGGTGTGGGCAACGGTGGTGACTCCATCTGTCTGCTGTGGCGGACGACCGGCATGCCGTGCCCCACGTGCGGCGTAACGCGGTCGTTCTACGCCCTGGGGCACGGTGCGCCCGGCGCGGCGGTGGCGTTCCATCCGCTCGGCCTCGTCCTTTACGCCATCTTCGCTATCGTGATGGTGCGTTCCGCGGGGATTGCCCTCCTGGGCCGCACGTGGCTCGAGCGGACCGCCCGCGTGCTCGTCTGGTCGATTCCGGCGCTGGCGGTGGCGACGCTGGTGACATACGCCGTGCGTATGACACTCTTCTTTTCCGACGGCACGGGCGCGCAGGCGTTTCGCGCGTCGCCGCTTGGGCGCCTCATCTCGCTTCTGCCCTGACGCCGCCCATCCGCGCCGCCAACCGGGGGTCAGGGGGAAGCACAGCGAGCCCGCCGCGGAAGCGGCGGGGCATCTGCCGGCGCGCCGCACCTTACACCATCTCGGCACGCCCTATGTCCGCAGCGATTCCATCGACAGGATGCTGGCCGGCAGGACGATGAAGATGGGCAGCCACGCCGCCAGGAGCGGGCCGACGTGCCCGGCGTTGCCGAAGGCCGTGGAGACGAAGCGTACGGCGAACACGCCGATGAACAACAGCGCCGCGACACTGATGCTGGCGGCATAACTGCGATCCTCGCGAGCCGCCACGAACGGCATTCCCAACAGCAGGATGAGGATGTTCAGAATCGGCCCGGTCATGTGCTGGTGCATCTCCACCTGTAACTGCCGCCGGTTGCCGCGCATCGGGTCCTCGGCCAGCGACTTGAGTTCAGCGTACGACATGTAGCGATAGAAGTCGCTGGCGCGGTGTCGGAGGAGTTGGCGAGGCCCGACGTTGGTGTAGTAGTCTTTCTGCGGTTCGCCTTCGGTTCCGGTTGGGATGCGGTCCAGGAGTGTGGCCTCCTCGATAGGCGGCAGTTTGACGCCGTTGGTAAAGACCCATCGCCGGTTGGCCTGGTCCCACTTGGCGCCTTCGGCCTCAATCGTGCCGAGGGCCTTGTACTTGGAATCCCTCTGGAAGATCCGGACTCTGGCCGGGAAGACGATGCTGCCGTCCTCGAACACCTTCTTCTCGGCCCGCATCTGGCGGGCCTTCGGGTCGTAGGTAGGCGCGTAGATGATGTTGTTGTGCTCGTCGCGGACGAAATCGACGGCGAAGTTCTCCTGGACGGCCAGGTCGTCCGGGTCGCGCGCGAGTTGGACCGCGATGCCGGGGATGATGAACTCCTGGTTGACGATGTAGAACCCGTCCAGGACGAGGACCACCAGGATCATCGGCCACATGACGCGGTACAGGCTGACGCCTGCGGCCTTGATGCTCGTCAGTTCGCGGGTTCGGTTCAGGCGGACCATGCTGGCCGCCGCCGACACCAGCAGGGCCGGGGCCGCCAGCAACTGGAAATAGTGGAAGGACCTGTAAAAGTAGTAATCGGCTATCCCTGCCAGCAGTGCCCAGAGTCCCGCCTGCTCGGTCTCGGCCGCCATGTCCAGGAACTTGTTGCGGTTGAACGAGAAGTCCAGCAGCAGCGCCAGGCCCATGATGGCCGCCATGCAGATGACGAGCGACACGAGGAACGTCCTCAGGATGTAGGAGTCGAGGATCTTCATGCGCGGCGCCCTTTCAGCAGATCGCTCAGCCGAAGCGGCGACGTCCAGACCCACGCCAGGCAGGCCAGGATCGCCAGCCCCAGCACCACCACTTGCAGGTTCGGCATCCAGATCAGCCATACCAGGTCTTCGGGATTGTCGTACTCGCGGGACACCCTTGCGGTGATAAACATGGTTGCCCCGCTGGCCCACATCCAGGGCACCAATCCGACGCCGAACGCCGTCAGCAAGTGACCGCTGTGGAAATACATTCCCAGCCCCGCCCCGACCAGAACGAGGCCGAAACATCCGATGGCGACCGCCAGGCGACCGTGCAGATCGGCCATGGAACGGGCCCGGACCTTCTTGGTCGCAACGGCGATCGCCGTCTCGGAAGCATCGTCGGGCAGTTCGCGGACGCGGTCCGACAGTTCCGGCCGACGCCCCCACGCCATCAGGCGCCACAGGTTCAGATCGTCCTCTTCGCGCGGCACGACGGTCGGGAGCGTCAGACCGACGGCGTGCGTGCCGCGGATCGGCACGGCGTGGGCCTCGTCCACCACGACGGCTTCCCAGAGGGCGAGTTTGACGCGGTTGCGCGCCCGGTCAAACGTCACGCGTCCGAACGGGGCGTAGCAGTAGGTCTGGCCGCTCTTGCCGCGGTACTTCACGGTGGGCCCGTACAGCATGTCGCCGACCACGCGGTCCACGGTCATCTGGAAACCGGCTTCCTTGAGGCGGATTCTCCCCGTCGACGAGAGCCGCGTGAAGAACAGCCGCTCGATGTCGGCCAGGGCCAGACGCTTGGCGGCGTAGGCGCTCGCCGGCAGAGGCCAGGCCGCAAGGAAGAACGCGACCGCCGACGTCACCACCGCCAGGACGATCGTCGGCCAGAAGAGACTCCAGAGGGGGATGCCGCTCGCGCGACAGGCCATGACTTCGTTCTGGGCGGCCAGGCGACCGTAGACCAGCGTTCCCGCCAGCACCGCCGCCAGCGGCAGCGCGAAGTAGGCCGCCTTCGGCATCGAGAGCACCATATACAGGGCCGACGTGAACGGACCGAGACCGTAGTGCTCCAGGGCCCGCAGGACCATCCCGAACGCGACCACGCCCGTCACCGATGCCAGGCCCAGCGCGAGGGTCTTCAGCATTTCCTTCAGGATGTATCGGTGCAGTATCCGCATGGGGTGCCCGTCCCGTGGGGCCCAGAGCCGCCCCGGTGTCCGGCGTCAGATGATACCAGACGGCAGCGGGCGAGTATAGGGTTTCGTGGATGACCGAGGTGTGGCCCAGCCCTCGGCTCTGAGGCTCGGACCGGAGCAACATCGCTCAGCCAACTTGAAAGGTTGGCCATTCCAGCGATAATGTGGTGCAGGCCAAGTCGGGGTGTTTCGCTTGCAGCCAGTCTGACCTCGACGCCCGGTGCACGAAGAAGCGGAGGCGCGACATGACGGGAACAAAGCGGCGTGATTTTCTCCGTGCGTCCCTGGCGGTGACCGGGGCGGCGATGGTCGACCATAGGGCCCTTGCGAGCGAGGGCGACGAACGGAAGGTGCCCACGGTCACGTGGGGCGAGGTCGAGATCTCACGTCTCCTGGTCGGCCATAACCCGCTCAAGGGGCTCTCCTACACCTCCAGGGCACTCGACCAGGAGATGAAGGCTTGGTACGACCCCAAGGAGGGCAACGACCTCAGGCTGCTTCAGCGGTGCCAAGCGGTCGGGATCAACACGTGTCAGTTGGGCCGGATGGATATGGAAGCCCTGCTTCGCCGATTCTACGCCACCGGCGGCAAGATACAGTGGATCCCGACGTTTTACTCGGGACCCGGCGCGGCCGCCGAGAGGGAGATAAAACGCATCATGGCCATGCGGCCCAAACTGATCGGTTGCCAGCAGTTCGGAGCCACCAGCGACAAGTACCTGGCCGCAGGCAAGCTCGACCAACTCCGGGAGAACCTCAAGCGGATGCGCGACGCCGGCCTCCTGGTCGGCCTGGGGGCTCACAACCCGCGCGTCATCGAATACGCCGAGGACAAGGCCTGGGACGTGGACTTCTATCAGTGCTGTTTCTATGAGCACCCGCGCGGCAAGGTCTGGAACGAGGCGGAACGCCAACGGACCGTTCGGGTCATCCGGCAGGTTTCCAAGCCCTGTATCGGGTTCAAGGTCCTCGCGGGCAACCGGCATACGAAGACGTCTACGGACGTCTACAATGCCATCAAGTTCGCCTTCGAGAACATGAAACCGACCGACGTGGTCCTGCTGGGCATGTGGCAGAAGCACAAGGACCAGGTCGGCGAGAACAGACGTTTTGCCTGCGAAATCCTCGGGGCGGGCGCTTGATGGCTCCATTCCGCGCGATTCCTGGCTTTGTGGCAACAGGCCCCGGAGACCCACCGCGTAAAATGCCCTTGTAGCGTTGTAGTATTAGGGTCGCTCCCGCCAACTTAGACCCAGGCCCACCCGGGTTTCTCAACAGCCCCGCCGTCCCTATTCCTTGGTCGTGTACCGTGTTCTGTGTAAATTCCCGCCGGGGCTCGGCGAGATTTCCTG
>CAZIJC010000165.1:0-9762 GCA_964539385.1 uncultured Anaerolineales bacterium
TCGAAGACCTCCAGTTCCAGGTCCACGCCCGCCTCGTTCGCGATGGCCATCAGGTGCAGCACCGTGTTGGTCGAGCCGCCCAGCGCCATGTCGATGGCGACGCCGTTGGCGAAGGCCTCCGGCGTCATGATGCGGCGGGCCGTGATGCCCTGCTTCGCGAGTTCGACGATGCGCTTGCCCGAATCGTAGGCGATGCGGTCCTTCTTGGCCGTCGCGCAAAGCGCGGCCGCACAGTACGGCAGGCTCATGCCCATCGCCTCGGTGACGCAGGCCATCGTGTTGGCGGTAAAGAGACCCTGGCAGGAGCCGCCGCCGGGGCAGGCCTCGCACTCGAGGGCCACCAGTTCCTCTTCGTCGATCTGGCCGGCCTTGAAGCGGCCGACCGCCTCGAACGTGTCGTGCACCAGGTCGAGCCGCGTCATATTGTAATTGCCCGAGTGCATCGGCCCGGCCGTGACGGCGATGGCCGGGATGTCGAGCCGGGCGGCCGCCATCAACATGCCGGGCGTGATCTTGTCGCAATTCGTCAGCAGCACCAGGCCGTCGAAGCGATGGGCCAGCGTGATGGTCTCGACCATGTCGCAGATGAGTTCGCGGCTGGGCAGGCTGTAATGCATGCCGGAGTGTCCCATGGCGATGCCGTCGCAGATGCCGGGGACGCTGAAGAGCCACGCCACGCCGCCTCCCGCGAAGACGCCGTGCTCGATCTTCCGCTCCAGCCGCCGCATGTGCGAGTGGCCGGGTATCAGGTCCGTGAAACTCGAAACCACGCCGATGAACGGCTTGGCCATCTCCTCCGGCGTCACGGCTCCCGTGGCGTACATCAGCGCGCGAGCGGGCATGCCGGTCAGCGGCTCGTTGAACCAGTCGGACGGCAGTTCTTTCGCCATGATTTCCTCAGTTCAGGATTGGCTTGCCTGCCATTCTGAGTGAAGCGAAGCATCTCGCCGTGAGTCCGCGCATGAATGCCAACGGCCATGGCAGATTCTTCGGCCTCGCACAGCGGGACCTCAGAATGACAGCCCAACCACCTGTTGCACTTGGCAACTCGCGCAGCCGCAACCGAAATGCGCGGCGCCGTTTGGCGTTTCCGGGGCTTGGACTCAGCGGCCGCGTCGCCGGAGTCCCACGTCCGCCGGTGCTGCGAATCTGACATCTCAAATCTGAAATCTCAGATTCCGGACCTCAAACCTGAAATCCCGGATTCCGAATCTCAAATCTGATATCCCGGATTTCAGATTCAGCGGCGGAACCGCTACCCCGTGGGAAACGCGTTCCTCCCAATCAGACGGGCGGATTGTAGCCGCCCAATCTGATCGTGTCAACGCCGAAATGCCGCCGCCTCCGGCGCTGCCGCTCGCCCCTTGTGTTTTCTGCCCCCGGATCCGACGCTAAAACCACACCACGCCCTGACGGTTGACGAAATAGAGGCTGTATCAGGCGAAATGTCGTGGTAGCATGGGGCGCGAACCGGAGCATGGCGGCAGCACGCACGAAAGGAGACGCAGCCATGGCAGCGATGACGCGGCGAACGTTTCTGAGAACGAGCGGCAAAACGGCGGCGGGACTGGGCGCCGCAGCCTACACGGCCGCACGAGCAAAGCAGGTCCTGGGCGCAGGCGAGCGGATCAACGTCGCCCTAATAGGCTGCGGCGGACGCGGACGGTACGTCATGTACGGACTCGCGGAGCAGGGAGCACGCGTCACGTACCTGTGCGACCTCCTCGACAGCCGACTCCAGACCACCGCCAGGTTTCTGGCCAAGGTTCAGCAGGCCAAGGCCAAGCCGGTCAAGGACATGCAGGCCGTCTTTGACGCCAAAAACGTCGATGCCGTCATCGTTGCCACGCCCGACCACTGGCACGGCCCCGCCACCATCCGCGCGTGCCAGGCCGGCAAGGACGTGTACGTTGAGAAACCGCCTTCGCACAACATCTGGGAGAGCGGCAAGATGGTCGAGGCCGCCCGCAAGTACAAACGCATCGTCCAGGCGGGCGTGCAGAATCGAAGCGGCCCGTACAACCTGAAGGCCCTGGAGTACGTCAGGAGCGGCAAACTGGGCAAGATCCCCCTCGTCCGCGTTTTCAACATGAAAAAGGGCGGACCGTTCCGCCTGGGCGAGCCCGGCACGCAGCCGAAGGGCTTCAACTGGGACGCCTGGCTCGGCCGTGCAGCCGAACGCCCGTATCATCAGGGGCTTATCCGCGGATGGCTCCACTTCTGGGATTTCTGCGGCGGCGACATGGGCAACGACGGCATCCACCAGATCGACCTCGCCCTGATGCTCATGGGCGATCCCGGCATGCCGAAGAGCGTCCGTGCCCTCGGCGGCCGCTACTGCCACCGCGGAGACGATTCGCAGGTGCCGGACGTCCAGATGGTCAACTACGATTTCGGCGATTTCGTGATGACCTTCGAACTCACCGGCTACCCGCGGTACATGGAAAAGACCACCGCCACCATTCGCCGCAAGGACGAGTTCCCCTACTGGACCCAAAACGCCACACGCATCGAACTGTACGGCTCGGAACTCATGATGACCCTCGGCCGCCACGGCGGCGGGTGGATCGTCATGACCTCGGCCGGCAAGGTCGTCGAGAAAACCTACGGCCGGCCGTGCGACGAGCCGCACTACAAGGACTTCCTCGACTGCGTTCGCAGCCGCAAGGCCCCCACGGCCGATATCGCCGTCGTCCATCAGACGTGCTCGACCATGCACATGGGCAACATCGCCCATCGTGCGGGCAACACGGCCCTGGTGTACGATGCGAAAACCGGCACGTTCGACAAAGACGAGGGCAACCGTCTGCTCAAGCCCGCCTACCGCAGCGGCTACGCGATACCCGACGAGGTGTAGCGGCGGCCGGCCCCTTGCCCGTGCCGCCTGCCATCTGTCGCCGCGGAGCGATCGCCGCGGGCGGATTCGGCTCGCCGCGAGCGTCGAAGGGTCGCGGGCGGCGTCAGATATGCGTCGTGCTCTATAACACTTACGTCAATTCTGACGTTGCCGAAACACCGAAATGCGCGCTTTTTTTGGCTCTGAACCCCGTTTCTGGGTCGTGAGAGGGGTTTTGGGCCTCGAATGTTAAGATAGGTAAGGCAAAACGCGCTGTTTTTGGCTCCGTTTTTTCGGTTTTGGTGTCCGTTTTGTTCGGTTTTGTTCCGTTTTTGTTCGGTTTTGGAGGGCTTTTTGAGAGGGCAAAATTGACGTAAGTCACACTGCCAAAATGGCAGCCGGCGCGCGCGACCGCGCGGGGGCCGAAAAGTTGTTAGAACTCTAACAAAATCCGGCCGGAGCGAAAAAGTAGTTAGAACTCTAACAATCGGGCCCAAAACGGAGCGCGCATTGCGCATTGCGGATTGCGCAACGAACGGCCAACGCCAACAGCCCTTTTAGCCGCGACCCGAAGGGGAGCGCGTACTTGCAGGGCCAATGCCGAATGCCGAATGCCAACGGCCAACGGCAACGGCTCGAACCGCAGAGAGGGCGCGGAGGACGCGGAGAACGACGTCAATCCGGGTAACGGCCAACGCCAACAGCCCTTTTAGCCGCGACCCGAAGGGGAGCGCGTACTCGCAGGGCCAATGCCGAATGCCGAATGCCAAATGCCGAATGCCAACGGCAAACGGCAACGGCTTTGAACGCAGAGTACGCCGAGAGCGCGGAGAACGGCGTCAATCCGGGTAACGGCGAACGGCACAACGGCCTCACGCGAAGCCGCCAAGGCGCAAAGAACGGCGCCAATCGGGGTAACGGCGAACGGCAACCCGCCTTCGCCAAGTCGCCGACGCGCCAAAGCCGCTATGGCGACGGCGCGGCTATGGCGGGCAAGCGGCAAAGCGGCGGCAGGCCGCCGCAGTCCATAAACGGCAACGGCGGGAGCCGTTCGGCCTCAACGGTTTGGCGTCGCTATGGGTGGTCTTGGGATGTGAAATCGCCTCAATCTAAAGGCGCTTGTTGTCGAAGTAGTTCCTTGGCCTCGCCGAACAGGAAATGTGTGCTTTCCGCAGCCTCTCTGACTCGGCCAAGGGTCTCGTCTGGCAGCGGATCCCTCAACTCTATGAGACCTCGCTCCAGAGACCTCTCAAGCCATTCAAGGCGACAGAGCGACGCACGTAGGAAGAATACGCAGGACTTGTGGTCAAGGCCAGCGTATTGCGCAGGTGTTAATACACAGTCATCATGCCCTGCGTCACCCCTGTAGGTCGTGAGATTCGCTATCAAGACCTTGTCGCGATTCTGAGTGGGGTCAGAAATGACAATCCAAAGGTGGTCGTCAACATGACGGTGCTTATCGCTTGTGATGAAAACCGAGCCAGCAGGGATCACCGATCTGCCTTCTCAAGCAGTGCAAGAAAGCGATTAACCTTCGCCGCCTCCTCAAGGATTGCTTCGGCGTCTTTTCCACGCCCCACCGCCTCAAGCGTATCGCGCAAAGGGATGTGCACGGAAGTGCCTTTAACGTAATTCTTCTCCCACTCTGGGAAGTCGTGGGTCTCGTCTCGCACACCCCACTGGTTCAAGGATTCCCGTTCCTTGGCGACCGTCTGCAAAACCTCAATCTCATAACCGGACAGTTTCTTGTTGCCTGGGTCTTTGATAAGTTCAACATCAAAGTGCTCAGTGACAACGAAGCGGGCCCACTTGGGCGAGGCTGGATCACGTCCCATAATGAGAGCGTAGAAGCGGCTTGGCACAGGCCCGTGGTCCATTGCCACGATGCGGTCATAGGTGATCGGACAGCCCGTCTGTTTCACGCTTTCGCGGTCTGCGATGTAAAGGAGCTTGAGAAGCCGCATATAGTTCATGCGACGTTCATTCTCGGTCTTGAGCAAGACCGCGGCTGCCTGCAAAGCCTTTTGTAAACTGAATTGAGCCATTTTGCTGACCCCAGCCCCGGATTCGACCCGAACGTCTACAATATAGCCTACAAACTCCTCATCGTCAAAAAAGATTGTGCGGCTTTGGTGCCATTTCGCCGCTTCCTACACTATATTACGCAAAGGCAGCTGTCCCAAACAAGCCCTAATTCCGGAACACACGCCCCGCCGCATGTAACCGGCCGTATTCTACCGCGCCGCGTTCAACACTTCGCGAGAAACAGTCGCTGACGGTTCCCGGCACACGCTGCAACGGCCTCGCGTGTTGTCGGCAAAAGACGCAAGGGTTCTACCGCCCCGGTTCTAAAGGTTCAACCTTCGGCAAGCGTTCACTGCGCCCGTCGTCCATATCAAACCACACCCCCTTGACCTCGCCGGTGGCGGACGGATCAGCGGTACGGATCATTTTGAGGGCCCAGTCCATCTTGTTCTTGGCGAACCAAGCCACCTGGGCACAATGCCTGACACCCGGCCGTCTATTCGCATTAATGGTATACGTGGTGGTCGCGACATGCGTGCTTGCGTCAAAGTTCATTAGAAACCTTGTTTCCCCATCCGTCACTATTCCGCCGACGTCAGAGTATGCCTTGCAAACTAGCTGGATCCAGTGCAAGCGCGTTGGCATAAAGGGCTCGTCAAGCCCCCCCGCGCGCCGGTCTTGCAGAGGCTTCGGCGTTGAACCAGCCGCCTTCGACATGATTTCAGTTACAGCCGTCGAAGGCACAGCAAAGTTCAAGTTCTGGCTGAGCCGCTCGGCGTCCGTCTGGATGAACGTCATCACTCCGACGACACAGCCGTTCCCGTCCAGCAACGGCCCACCGCTTGACCCCGGACTGACGGAGGCAGTGGTCTGTATAAGGCGACGCCCGAACTTCTCTCTATCTCCGCTCACGACCCCTTGTGACAGCGTGTTGTTGAGTCCCTGGGGGTTGCCAATGGCATAGACCCTGGCGCCCACGGAAGGGGGCGTCGGTTCTGAAGACACCTTCAGGAAGGGAAGGCCGCTGCCGGGCACCCGGAGCAGGGCCAACTCCGCGGCTTCGTCGCGCACGACTACTTCGTTCAGGGAGAACGAGGACCCATTGGGGAGCACTACGCGCACGGACTGTGCCCCTTTCAAGACGTGGTGGTTTGTCACAACCAGACCATCGGCGGAGACGAAGAACCCTGTTCCGACGGCCTTCCCTTCTGCGCGGATCGCTTCGATCTTGACGACCGCCGCCGACGCCTTGGCAAACACCTCCTCGCCGGAAAGAGTCGTTTTTTGTGGCGTTGCCGATGGTTCGGGAGCCGGGGACGCTTTGGAAGCGGCGGGCACGGGTTCATCGACGGAAGCACGGAGCGGTTCCGCTGGCTCAGTACCCGCAAGTGCTGTTGCCGTGGGTTTGGGCTCTTGCTGCGCGGTGGGCTCGGGGCCAGGGCGGACTGCAATCAGGAAAACCACAACCAGGGCCGTTACGACCGCGAGGCCGATGTACAGCGCGGGGTTCCGCCAGAGGGACGGCTCGGCGGGTTCCGCCCGTGCAGGCGGTTCTTCAGGAACGCCCTCCGTCTTGGGTGCGCTTCCCGTTCTCTGGCCGTTCCCATGACCTTCACCCTGGCCAAGTCTCAGCAGTTCGCCGCAGCGGGGGCACTTCCCCGCTTGGCCCCGCATAGACTCATCGGCAGTGATGGGTTGCCCGCACTGCGGGCATCGGACACGGACTGACATGGTTCATCCCCCTAAGAACCGCAGCACACTCGCCCGACTGTACCCTGTCGCGTTGTGAAAGCAAGTCTTCAGATTCACAGCCGCCGAGCCACAGGGCGACCCGCCACCCCCACGTACGCGCCCCTATCGTACGCCAGGAGCAGTTCCGGCGACACCCACATCGGCCCTCATGTCAAGGGCCGGGCAGTTCCGGGGAGGCAACGCCGAACTCAGGCAGGCTGCGTGCCCTCAGCATGATTGCCGGGGCGCGCCCCGGCCTACGGCTGTCAATGGTATACAGCATGATTGCCGGGGCATGCCGCGGCCTACGGCTATCGTGTGTATAGAGTAATCCCTGATGCCATGCGCGTCAAGGGGGAAAACATGCTGGAACGTCGGGAAATGAACGGCGAACAGCAACGGCCCGTTCGAATGCGGAATTCGGAACGCGGCCGGCCGTGGCACACAGGCTGAGAAACACACGGCCGGGCAAGACCGGCCGTGGCACATGGGCTGAAAAACACACGGCCGGACAAGACCGGCCGTGGCACACGCGGGTCGGGAGACCCGCCGCGCAACAACATGGTCACCCTGCGGGATGACCATGCCACACGCCGCCGCACGACAGGCTCCATGGCCACGCAAGCGTGGCCATGCCACCCTCGTTGCGAACAACAGCCACGCGCCGCCTCCCGGCGGTTTGGTCTTGAGCAGCGCTGGGAAATCCGGTAGATGTAGCCGGTCAAGACCATCACGTTTCCCTTTGCTGAGAGAGGATCAGGACATGAGAACGGCTTTTGCCAGATGGACGATCGTGGGGGCGTTTCTCCTGGCCGGTGCGGCGACAGGCGGCCTGGCGGACGTCCGGGTGGACAAGATGTTCGGCGACCACATGGTTCTGCAGCGCGACCTGGCGGTTCCGATATGGGGGGCGGCCGAGGCGGGCGAGAAGGTGACCGTCGCGTTTCGCGAGCAGCGCAAGCAGACCGCGGCCGACAAGGACGGCAAGTGGCTGGTGCGCCTCGACCCGCTCAAGGTGGGCGAGCCGGGCAAACTCACGGTCACCGGCGGCAACACGGTCACGTTCAGCGACGTGCTCGTCGGCGACGTGTGGCTCGGCTCCGGCCAGTCGAACATGGCGGGGGGCACGGGCGGTTACGTGAAGCGCGACGAGGTCCTTGCCGAGATGGTGAAGGCGGGGCCGTATCCGAAACTTCGCCTCTATCGGGGCGGCTGGAAGGAATCGACGGCCCAGAACATCAACGGCTTCTCGGCCATCCTGTTCGCCTTCGGGCAGCCGCTGCAGAAGGCACTCGACGTGCCGGTCGGCCTGATCGTCGGGGCGGTCGGGGGCACGCCGTCCGGCCGCTGGCTCAGCCCCGAGATGCTGGCCGCCGACGCGGCGTGCCAGGCGGCCTTCAAGAAGAGCGGCGCGGGCTCGCGCCAGGAGCAGCAGCAGAAATACCAGCAGGCGCTCGCCGAGTGGGAGAAGGCGGCCAAACTGGCCAAGGAGCAGGGCAAGAAGGCCCCTCGCCGTCCGCGCGGGCCCGTCAAGGTCGGCGACCTCTACGCCGCTCACATCGAGCCGGTGGTGCCCTACGCGATCCGCGGGGCGCTCTGGGACCAGGGCGAAAGCGGCACGGCCGTCCGCCAGATCGACCAGTTCACCATGATGGGCGCCCTCATCAAGGGCTGGCGGAACGTGTGGGGACAGGGCGACTTCCCGTTCCTGTACGTGCAGAAACCGAGCGGCGGCGGCTGCGCGTGGGACCCGAAGGGCGATCCGGTCACCCGCATGGCCAACCCCTTCGCCGAGCAACCTGCCGCCGCCAACAAAGCCGGCGACGGCCTCTACCGTGAACTGCACATACGCATCATGGGGCATCCCAACACGGCCATGGTCAGCGCGAGCGATCTTGGAAGCGGCGTGCATCCGACCAACAAGTCCGGCTACGGCCAGCGGGCCTGCCGCGTGGCGCTCGGTTTCGTTTACGGCCGCGACGTCGAGATTTACGGCCCGATCTACGATTCGCACAAGGTCGAGGGCAAGGCGATTCGCGTCCGCTTCAAGCACGCCGGCAAGGGTCTCGCGTTCCGTCACGGCGAGAGGCTGCAAGGCTTCGAGATCGCCGGCAGCGACGGCGTCTACCATTGGGCCGACGCCAAAATCGACGGCGACGCGGTGATCGTCTCCAGCCCGAGAGTCGCCAAGCCCACCGCCGTGCGCTACGGCTGGAGCAGAAACCACCCCTGGGCGAATCTGTTCAACAAGTCGGGGCTCCCGGCACTCGCGTTTCGCACGGACGGGTGAAGCAAGACGACAGGTCAAGAACAGGAGCGAAGTCATGAGCAGCGATGGTCGACGGAGAGTGTCTCGCCGCAGGTTTCTGAGCGAAACCGCCGGCGCGGCGGCCGCACTGGCGATCGTGCCGCGCTCTGTCGTGGGCGGCAAGGGCCACGTGTCGCCGAGCGAAACGTTCGGCGGCGCCCTGATCGGCTGCGGCGGCCGGGGCGGCGGGACGTTCGGCGGCCTGGGTCCGAACGTTAGGCGGCTGGCGTCGTGCGACGTGAAGTTCCTCGACCGGGCGGACAACAAGGAGACGTACACCGACTTCCGCCGCGTCGTGGAGCGCCAAGACATCGACGTGGTGGCCATCGCCACGCCGCCGCACTGGCACGCCCTGATCTCGATTGCCGCCATGGAGGCCGGCAAGGACGTGCTGTGCGAGAAGCCGATGACGCGGTTCATCGCCGAAGGCCGCGCCGTCGTCGAGGCCGAACGGCGCTACAACCGCATCTTCCAGATCGGCACGTACGGCCGCTTCAGAGACAGCCGCAACCCCGGCCACATCCTGACGCACAAGATCATGGCCAGCGGCCTGCTGAAGAAGTGCGAGGCCGTGCACATCAAGAAGGGCGGCCTGAAGGTGCGGCAGTGGAGCGGCATCGTCAACGCCAAGCCGCAGCCCGTGCCCAAGGCCCTCGACTGGGACATGTACTGCGGGCCGTCGCCGCTGCGCCCGTATCACCCGCACCGCACCGGCGGCACGCACCGGGGGTACTGGGACTACGAAGGTGGCGGCATGTCGGACATGGGGCAGCACCACTTCGACCCCGTCCAGTGGATCTGGGCCAAGGACGACACCAGCCCGGTCGAGATCGAGGCCCACGCCCCGCCGGCCCATCCGGAG
>CAZIJC010000166.1:0-9690 GCA_964539385.1 uncultured Anaerolineales bacterium
CCTGAATCTCCTGGTAGGTGGGTTTCAGGGCGCGCCAGTCCCACAGGCGGATGTTCTCCAGGGTGCCGCGCGCCTTGCGGATGGCCTCGGGCGTGAGCGACCCGCCCGCGGGAAACTCCTGCGCGTCCACATCCGACAGGCCGAAGGCAAACCGCGTCGCCTCAATGTTGTGCCGGAGGTACGCCGTCTCGCGCTCCAGTTCGTTCGGCAGGACGTCGAACCGCTGCCGCAACGACGGGTAACTCCAGACGGTGATGACGTGAATCGCAACGAGCAGCCCGACGACTACCCCGGCTGCCTTCGGTTTCATCCGGATCCCCGCCGCCAGCACCAACAGCGCCGCCACGGCGCTCGCCGCCGCCATGAACGCAAACACAGGCAGCCGGACGTGAATATCCACGTGCCCCGCGCCGAACACGGCGCCGCGCGACGAGAGCAGCAGGTCGTAACGATCCAGCCAGTAACCGAACCCGACGGCAAGCAGGACCAGTGCGACCAGGGCGGCCAGATGGGTCGTCGCGGCGCGGGTCATTCGCGCGTACTGCCATCCGATGGCTCCGCTGATGAAATACGCTGCGGCTGCGGCGATCGCCCCCAAGACGCCCATCGCCATGACGTAGGCCTTGAGTTGACCGAGGATCGGCAGAACGAACACGTAGGTTTGCGCGTCGTGGCCGAGAACCGGATCGGTCCAGCCGAACGGGGCGCGGTGCAGGAACTGAAGCACTTCGTACCATTGCGCCGCCGCTCCCTTGGCGAAACCCAAACCGACGATCACGCCGAACGCCAGCGCTGCCAGGTGCAGCAGCCGTCGAATACGCTGGCCCGAGAGGACCCACGGCAACCCCTTGATCTGGAAGCCGTGCGTTGGCGACAGGCGGGTCGCCAGGATCACGTGGCCCGCCAGCCACAGGGCAGTAGCGAGAAAGGCGCAGACGGCGAGTGTCGCCTTGGTCCAGAGTTCGGTCGAGAAAACGCTCGCATACGTCAGCGAGTCGAACCACAGGTAGTCGGTGTACAGGACCGCGACCTTCCCCACCGACCAGTAGAGGAACCCCAGGACCACCAGGACGATAAGGAAACGTTTGTGCTTTGCGATGGTCGCGTTTGCCGTTGTTGCCATGGCCCCATGATAGAGAGAAGGGCGCCGATTCGCAAGAAGCGCTTTTTCTCTTGACTTCGGGGCCGATTGACGATATCGTATCAGTGTTATGAAATCGCGCAGCGAGAATCTTGCCCTGGGCCTTAGGCGGTAAAACCCCCGGGGCCGTTGCGCGCGAATCGACAGGAAGGATTGGCCTCGGGACAACGGTTTCCGGGGCTGTTTTTTTGCCCAAACCAAGACGGGCCGGCAGGTTATTGCAGACGATTGGCGATGATGCGCCGCGCGGCCGAGCGAGAAATCCGTTGCGGGCGGCGGGTGACGCACTATAAGAAGGCGTTTCGGCGAAGGAGGAGGATCATGGCCAGGAAGGCAAGCAAGCGAGTGGTCGTGTTCGACACGACGCTGCGCGACGGCGAACAGTCGCCCGGCGCCAGTATGAACCTGACGGAAAAACTCGAAGCCGCCCGGGCACTGGAACTCCTCGGCGTGGATATCATTGAAGCAGGCTTCCCGGTCACCTCGCCGGACGACTTTGACGCCGTCCAGGCGATTTCACGCGAGGTCCGCCGGCCCGTTGTCGCGGGCCTTGCCCGCTGTGTGGCCAAGGACATCGACCGCGCCGCCGAGGCCCTGCGCGATGCTCGAAAGCCACGCATCCACGTTTTTCTGGGAACCAGCCCCATCCACCGCAAGTACCAGTTGCGCAAGTCCAAGCGGCAGGTCATGCGGATGTCGGTCGAGAGCGTTGAACGGGCCAAGGCCGCCACCCACGACGTCCAGTTCTCACCCATGGACGCCACTCGCACGGAGCCCGATTTCCTGGTCCAGGTCGTCGAGGCCGTCATCGACGCCGGCGCCACGACGGTCAACATCCCTGATACGGTCGGCTGGGCGATGCCCGACGAATTCGGCCGCATGATCGAGCACCTCTTCCAGAACGTGCCGAACATCTCGAAGACCGTCATTGCGGTCCACTGTCACGACGACCTGGGCCTGTCGGTAGCCAACACGCTTGCGGCCATCAAGGCGGGCGCCCGGCAGGCGGAGTGTACGATCAACGGCATCGGCGAACGGGCCGGAAACGCCGCCATGGAGGAGATCGTCATGGCGCTCAGGACGCGGCCCGACGATTTCCGGCACTGCTGGACGAACATCCGCACCGAGCACCTGTATGCAGTCAGCCGATTGGTCAGCCGCATCACGGGACTGGTGGTCGCGCGGAACAAGGCCGTCGTTGGCCAGAACGCCTTCGCTCACGAGTCAGGGATACACGCGGACGGGTACCTGAAGGAGCGGACCACGTTCGAGATCATGGACCCGAAGGCGGTGGGTGTGGCCAGGAGCAAATTGGTGCTCGGCAAGCACTCGGGCCGTCACCAGTTTCGCCGGCGGCTGACGGCACTCGGCTTCCGCCTGTCGTCCGACGAGATCGACCGGCTCTTCTTCGGGCCGTTCAAGGAACTGGCCGACCGCAAGAAAGAGGTCTTCGACGAGGACCTTGAGGCTCTCGTCGAGGCCGAGGCCACCACCGTGCCCGAGACCTGGCGCCTGTGTGGGCTTCAGGTGGCCACCGGCACGGGCGGCATGCCCACTGCGACCGTCGAACTCCAGGAGAACGGCGAGAAGGCGCCCGTCCGCGACGCCGCCACCGGCGACGGCCCCGTGGACGCCATCTTCCGTGTCATGGAACGCATCACGGGTGTCAAACTGGAACTTAAAGACTACCAGTTGCGCGCGGTTACGGGCGGCAAAGAGGCCCAGGGTGAGGTGCGGCTGGAGGCCCTGTGCGGCAAGCAGACGGTCTCCGGGCGAGGCGTGTCAACCGACGTGCTCGAGGCCTCCGCCAAGGCGTACTTGAACGCCATCAACCGTGCCATCAGCCGTACCGGTGGCGCGAAACGCGCCGTGCGAAGGCCCAAAGCCGCCGCCAAACGCAACAAGCCGAAGTCGGGCAAGGCAAAGCGATCATCCCGTTAGCGGCGGGGCTGGCCTCGCGCGCACCTGACATGAAAGGCGACATCCCATGCCTGAACCCAACGTCAAAAAGGCCGTCCTGGCCTACTCGGGCGGCCTCGACACCTCGGTCATCCTCCCGTGGCTCCGCGAAACGTACGGCTGCGAGGTCGTGGCCTTTGTGGCCGACCTGGGGCAGGGGGCCGACGAACTCGACGGCATCGTCGAGAAGGCCAAGGCCTCGGGCGCCTCTGAGGTTTACGTCGAGGACCTGCGCGAGCAGTTCGTGACCGACTACCTCTGGCCCATGCTGAAGGCCGGGGCCGTCTACGAGGGCAAGTATCTGCTGGGGACGAGCATCGCGCGGCCGCTCATCGCCGCCAAACAGGTCGAGTGCGCCCGCAAGACGGGTGCCGACGCCGTCGCCCACGGCGCCACAGGCAAGGGCAACGACCAGGTGCGATTCGAACTGACGTTCATGGCCCTCGCGCCCGACCTGGAGGTCCTCGCGCCCTGGCGCGACCCGCGGTGGACGCTCACCAGCCGCGAGGCCGCCGTCGACTACGCCGAGGCGCACGGCATCCCGATTACCCAGTCAAAGAAGAGCATCTACAGCCGCGACCGCAACCTCTGGCACATCAGCCACGAGGGGGCTGAACTCGAGAGCCCGGCCAACGAGCCGAGCGACGGCGTGTTCGTCATCTCCTCGCCGCTGGCCGACGCGCCGGACGAGGCCGAGTACGTCGAGGTCCGGTTCGACACGGGCGTGCCCGTCGCCGTGAACGCAAAGCGCCTCGGACCCGTCGAGATCGTCCTGGCGCTCAACGCCCTTGGCGGCAGGCACGGCGTCGGACAGATCGATCTCGTGGAGAACCGGCTCGTCGGCATCAAGTCTCGCGGCGTGTATGAAACGCCCGGCGGCACGATCCTGCAGGCGGCTCATGCGGCGCTGGAGGCCCTGTGCCTCGACCGCGACACCCTCCACTACAAGCATCAGGTCGCGCTTCGGTATGCCGAACTCGTGTACTACGGCCAGTGGTTCTCGATGCTGCGGGAGGCCCTCGACGCCTTCATCGACCGTACGCAGCAGACCGTTACGGGCAAGGTTCGCCTGAAACTCTACAAAGGCCATGCGCTCTACGCCGGGGCCACCTCGCCGCACAGCCTCTACAGCGAGGAGATGGCGAGTTTCGTCATGGGCGAGGGCTACAACCCCGCCGACGCCACAGGATTCATCCACCTGTTCGGTCTGCCCATGAAGGTCCAGGGCCTGATGCGGCGCAGGGCGCAAGGCCAATAGGAGGTCATGTTAGCCGCGGCGCTTGCGCCGCGCGTTTGGGGGCTGCAATGAACCTCGTGCTAATCGGCTATCGCTGCACCGGCAAGACGACCATCGGCCGCATCCTCGCCGACCACCTCGGCTGGCCCCTCGTCGATACCGACACGCTCATCCAGGAGCGCGCTGGCAAGAGCATCAAGGAGATCGTCGCCGAGGGCGGGTGGTCCGAGTTCCGCCGCATCGAACGGGAAGTGGTTGCCGACGTGGCCGCCGGCGACCGGCAGATCGTCAGTGCCGGCGGCGGGGCGATTCTCGAGGACGCCAACGCGCGGGCGCTTCGGGCTGCCGGCAAGGTCGTCCTGCTGACCGCTGCCCCCGAGACAATCTGGCACCGCATGAAGGCCGACCCCAAGACGCTGGCCGAGCGGCCCGACCTGACCGACTCGGGCGGCATTGCCGAGGTCAGGCGCCTGCTCGGCCAGCGCGGCGAAAAGTACGACGCCGCCTGCCATTACCGCATCCAGACCGACCGATTCGACCCCGATGAGACCGCCGGCCGCATCCTCGTGCACCTCAAGGCGACCCGCTGCATCTGATGCGAACCGGCTCTGGATCCAGCCCGGAAACTTGGCAGGAGATGTTCCCGCACCAAACACAGGGCGCGAAATGGCAGGTGCGTGGCGGCGCTTCGTTTGCATAAGGCGGCTACCGCTTGGGCAGCAGGAAGTACGGTGGACCGCCGTCCAGGCCTTCGCCGCGGAATCTCGGATTCATGATGGGCATCTTGTGCCGCTTATCCTCGGGCAAGTGCATCTCCTCGACGACCTCTTCCAGGGCCCAATTGCGATTGGGCCACCTGCCGGGGGCGTAGCGGTCGAACGATTCAACATGGGCGTCGTAGAAGGCGATGTTGGTCAAGAAACGGCTGCCGTATTCCCCGTAATGGCGTGCCGCGATCCGTTGCGGTCTCAGGCTGTTCCCGTAGTTCAGCCAGAAGACACCGTCCATCACCATTGCCAGGTGGCTTCGCTGGGGGACCTCGGCAATGTTGTGGTAACTCTGATCGGGGTTGGATGCCGACTCATTCACATACAGCGAGGGGATGCGGCGCCTCAGGTCCGTGTCAGTGCCGGTGTAGCCGTTCCAGTAATAGGAGCAGTCCGTTGCGAACTCTGTGGTGCCGAGGCGGTACCAGCCCTGGGCCAGGTTGTGGTCCGGCTTGGTGAAACGGCCTGTCTCGTCGCCGCCGTCGTTTTCCTGCACGTAATCCAGCGATGAACTCGGGCACAGCAGGACGGTGTTCTGCGACGTGCGCACCCGCTGGCCGCCCACGGTCTTTTGAGCGGTGTTCTCCCCCGCTAGGTCTCTCATCGCCAGCAGGTTGCACCAGTAATAGATCGTGCCGCCTTTCCGTTTGACCATCGTAGGTGGAATCGCGCCCTGGTAGTCGGTCGTGTAACTCAGGACGGACATGGCGATTTGCTTGAGGTTGCTCTGACACTGGAGGTTGTCGGCATACTTCATAACCCCCCCGACCGCCGGCAGCAGGATTGCCACCAGCACCGCTATGATCGTGACGACGACCATCAGTTCCACCAGCGTGAACGCGGGCCGGCTCTGCACGGGCAACCAAGTTCGTTTCGTCATGGCGGTTTGACTCCGTAAAACGGACCCGTAACAAGCCGTGATGACACCTCTGCCCAATTCATTTTATGGCCTCACTCGCCGCTTTACAAGCGGCATCTTGACGGCAAGGGGTGGGGAAAACGCAGCGGACCAAACCGGCGCCGGCCCGTCTCCAAACGCGTGCTGTGCCCTTTACCCGTTGCTGTCTGCCGCCCCCAATCTTACAATCACGGCCGATACGAGGATGGTGGCCGGTGCGCCGTCCGGTGGACGGCGCTTCGGTGCTGCGTCAGGAAGCAGTGGCGATGCCCGATCTTGTATGCCTCGGCGAACTTCTGATTGACTTCGTGGCCGTCGAACCGAACCGGACGTTGCGGGAGGTCCCGGCCTTCCGGCGTGCCCCGGGCGGGGCCCCGGCGAACGTGGCGTGCGGCGTGGCTCGCTTGGGGCGAACCGCCGGTTTCATCGGCAAAATCGGCTCTGAACCCTTCGGCGACTTCCTCCAGCAAACACTCCGTGACGCCGGCGTTGACACCAGCCACCTGGCACGAACCAACGAGGCGCGCACCACGCTGGCCTTTGTCGGCGTCCACGATGACGGCCGCAAGGAAATCTTCTTCTACCGCAACCCGGGCGCCGACATGCTTCTCGCGCCCCAGGATATCGACGAAGCGTACGTCGAAGGGGCGGCGTGCTTCCATTTCGGTTCCATCAGCCTTATTGACTCCGGGCCGAAGGCCGCAACCCTCAAGGCGGCCCATGTGGCGAAGAAGGCAGGCCGCTTGGTCTCGTTCGACCCGAACTGGCGGCCGGCTTTGTGGGACTCCCGCGAGCGCGGACACCTGGAAATCAAGACAGCCTTACCCCTGGCGGACGTCGTTAAGGTCAGCCAGGAAGAGTGGCACCTGGTTACGGGCACCGACGACCTTGCCGAGGGCGCCGAGGGCATCCTCGCTGTCGGTCCCCGGCTCGTTATCGTGAGCATGGGCGAGAAGGGGTGCTATTTCCATCATGCGACGGGCGCCGCCCGCGTGCCGGGGTTCAAGGTACCCGTCGTCGAGTGCACGGGGGCGGGCGACGCCTTTGTCGCCAGCGTTCTGGTAGACCTTCTCGACGATCTTGAGACGGGCGGTACGCTGGAAGGCCTGACGCCTGCGGCCCTGGAGCGCCTCTGCCGCCGGGCCAACGCGGCCGGCGCCCTCGCCTGTACCAAGGCCGGCGCCATCCCCGCCTTGCCGACCCGCGCCGAGGCCGAGCAACTGATGCTCCGTTAATTCTACTTCTTCTTCTGCTGGCTCTGCCACTTCTTCAGGACGCCCTCGGCGTCGCGGCGTGTGCGGCCGTCTTTGGTGAGTTTGAGGGCTTTCTCCATCGCGGGTCCCACGTCGTCGGGAAGTTTGCCCCCCAGACTTCGGCCGATCTGGACGGCGGCGCTGACGGCCTCTCGCATGCACTTGGGTTCCTCCATCAGCGGAACCGCCAGGCGGAACGCCTCGATGGACCGCAGGTCGCGCAGGACGCCGAGGACCAGCCGCTTCTCATCAGGCCGCTTGCAGGCGGCCATGGCGGCTTGGCACATCTCGAGTTTCTGCTTGGCAGGCCGGTCGCGCTGCTTTGCCAGGTTCATGTATCCGCGAAGCGCCAGAACCTGGTGCGACGTCTCCGGGTCGGTCTTGGCGATGGCGATCATGTCGCCCAGGGCCGCATCGTCGGGCCATTCGGAAACGACCCGGACGGCGGCGCTGCGGACCTTCTTGTCGGCGTCTTTGAGGGCGGCCCGGACGGGGAGGATCGCCTTCTCGCCACCGATCTTGCCGAGCGGCGGCAGCATGGCCGCCTTGATCTCGCCGCTCGTCCCGGCCATCCCTTTGGTGATCACGGCGGCGACGGCATCCTTGTTGGGATCCCGGCCGCAGATGGCCTCCAGGGCCTTCTGCGCGGCCCCGCGGTCGCTGTCCTGCTTCGGACTCTTGATGATGCCCACCAGCATGGGCACGCACTGGCAGTTGCCGACACTCTCCAGGCCCTGGATGGCTGCGCCGCGGATGGCCGCATCGGCGCCTTCGGCAAGCCTGACGAAGGTTGCCGTGGCGGCACGGGCCTTGCGGGCGGCGAGCGCGTGGATCAGTTCGATCCGCACGGGCACCGCGGCCGTTGACAGGGCGGCGAGCATCGCCTGGTCCACCGTCTTGCCCTTGAGCATCGCCAGGCTGCTTCGGCCGGCGTTCTGGACGGCGCCTTGGCTGGCGGCGGCTGTCTGGGCGAGCAGCAGCGCGTCGCCCGGTTCGCCCACGCCGGCCAAAGCATTCAGCGCCGCAACGCGGACGGCCTCGTCCTGATGCTTCGCTGCCTCCAGGACGGCTGGCCTGGCGGCGGTGTCGCCACGGGCGGCCAGCAAGCCGAGCAACGTTACCTGCATCGTCACGTCGAGTTTCGGCAGCAGTGCTGCGAACGCCTTGGTTGCATTCGCACCCGGGATCTCATTGACGAACGCCAGTGCCAGCCGGCGCATCGTCTCGTCCTTGCCCATGAGGACCTGGCCGAGTGTCGGGATGGCCTTCTCCCCCTGGGCCATGCAGAGGCCCCGCAGGGCGGCCGCACGCATCCGCGCCGGGTTGCCTGCGCCGTAGACCTCCTGATAGATGACGGCGGCATCGGTCTTTTTTTCTGCGGCCACGTACTTGTCGGCACACAGGAGATACGAGTCCAGCACGACGCTGCGAACCTTGTCCTTGACCTTGCTCCTGGCGGCCGCGAGGGCGTTGGCGGACTCCGGCCCACCGATCTTGCCGAGGCCTGCGGCGGCCGCCAGGGCGCACGGTTCGTCGGCGCCCGTCAGGAACTTCCCGATGGCTGGGACCGAGGGGGTGTCCCGGCGCTGGGCCAGAACGTTGATCATGGCGATGCGCCACTCGCTCGTCGTGGCTTTGGCGAGGGCATCGCGAAGCGCCTTGGCGGATTCCTCGCCGGGAATCTCCTGCAGGGTGCGGCGGGCGCACTCGCGGATGCGCGGGCTCTTGTCGGTCAGCAGGGCCGCGACGGCGGCGACCGATTCGGCGCGAGCGATGTACTGGAGTTGTCGCAGGAGCCATGCGCGGCCTTCCTCGGCTGTGGCGGCCCCGAGTTTCGGCAGGATCACAGCACACAGGGCAGCGCGTTCGGCCTCGGCGCCCGGCCGGCCCGCCGCCAGGCACATCAGGCTGAACTTGTCCTGGGCCTCCTTGCGTTTGCCAAGGTCGGCCCCCGACATGTCGGGCAGGAGGGCGTCGAGTTCTTTCGCGAAGTCGGCCTTGATCTCGGCGGCCGACGCTGCGGCTGCGGCGGTCGGCGAAACGGCAGCGGCGCCGATTGCAAGAAGGGCTGCAAGGCACAGTAAGACGAATGACCTCATGAGGATGCTCCTTTCATCGGGTCCTGTCAGGCGATCCGGTACGGTGCGCGTTTCGGCCGATCCAGCCACCGGCCGGCTTCGGGGTCACCAACAATCTCATGCTTAACGGGATCCCACTTGATGTTCCGGTTGAGCCAGTAGCAGATGTTGCCGAGGTGGCAGACGGTGATGCTGCTGGTGCCGACCAGGATGTCGCAGATGGGCCGCTTGCGGGTCCTGATGCAGTTGAGCCAGTCCTGGCGGTGGTTGGGACTGTTGTAGAGGTGGATGTCGTTCGGACCGAGTTTCACCTTCATCAAGTCCTCGGGCCAGGTGCGGATGTAGCCGCGGTTGACC
>CAZIJC010000167.1:0-9499 GCA_964539385.1 uncultured Anaerolineales bacterium
CTTCAGGAGCCGTTCGATGATGTCCTCGGGCGTGATGCCCTCGGCGTCGGCGTTGAAGTTCGTAAACAGGCGGTGTCGAAAGACGGGTCGCGCGATGGAACGGATGTCGTCGCAGGTCACGTTGAGGCGTCCGTCGAACAGTGCGCGGCTCTTGGCGCCCAGGATGAGGTACTGTGCGGCGCGTGGCCCGGCCCCCCACGTGAGCCACTCGTTGATGAACTGCGGCGCCTCCGGCGTGTTGGGGCGCGTGGCGCGGCCGAGGTTGACGGCGTAATCGATGACGTGCTCGGAGACGGGCACGCGGCGGACTATTTTTTGGATGCCCAGGATATCCTTGCCCCCCAGGACGAACCGCAACTGGTAGTTCTGCTCGGCCGTGGTGGTGCGGACGATGGTGCGTTCGTCTTCGCGTGGTGGGTAATCGACGTTGACCATGAACATGAACCGGTCGAGTTGGGCCTCGGGCAGCGGGTACGTGCCCTCCTGCTCGATGGGGTTTTGCGTTGCCAGGACGAAGAACGGGAGGGCCAGTTCGTACGTGTTGCCGCCGGCCGTCACGTGGTACTCCTGCATGGCCTGGAGCAGTGCGGCCTGTGTCTTGGGGGGGGTGCGGTTGATCTCGTCGGCCAGGATGATGTTCGAAAAGACCGGGCCGCGGATGAACCGGAACTCGCGCTTGCCCGTCGTGCGGTCCTCTTCGATGACGTCCGTGCCGGTGATGTCCGACGGCATGAGGTCGGGCGTGAACTGGATGCGGTTGAACTTCAGTTTCAGCACTTGGGCGATGGTCGAGATAAGCAGTGTCTTGGCCAGCCCCGGCACGCCGACCATCAGGCAGTGGCCCTGCGAGAACATCGCCAGCAGCAACTGCTCGATGACCTCGTCCTGGCCGATGATGACCTTGTGAATCTCTTTGAGCAGGAGGCTGCGTGCCTGAGTGAGTTGCTCGATGACCTTGAGTTCTTCGGGGCTGTGGGGCAATGGGACCTCCGGGCGATTCACGTTTCAGGCGTTAGCCGGGCCGGTCGCTGAACCGACCGCCTGCTTCCACCAGCGGTGGCAGTTGCCATGGCGGCTGAACGTGGCCGGTCGCCTCAGCAACCGGTTCGGCAGTGGTCTAGTGCGTCATGGCGTAGACCAGGATGTTGATGCCCAGCCGCAGCGCGTCTTTGTCTTCGTAGGCGCGGGCGTACGGATTCGGCGCACCCGACCAGCCGTTGACGAAGCCGTACGGGCTGTAGACGACCCGCAACTGGCTCTCGAGGCTGATGCCCTGGAGTGCCGGCCGGCTCATTCCCGGATGCTCGTGAAGGACGAGCGGCGTGTAGCCCACCTTCCGGATCGGGAACACGCTCCGGTACACCGGATGGTCGAGGGGGACCTGTGCCAGTTTCTGATCGGGCAGGACGCGGGCGATCTCGCGGCGGAAGGCCGTATCGAACGTCTTCCGGCCGCAGCAGGCGTTCGCCACCAGCACGCCCCCGGCCGCCAGGTACCGCCGAAGGTTGTTCACCTCATCGTCGCTCAGCACGAAGTCCTTGTGCCCGGTCATATACAGGATCGGGTGGGCGAAGGCGTCGATGTTGCGAAGGTCCACGTCTTCTTTCTTGAACTGGACCTCGACCGTGGTGCTGGAGGCCAGATGCTTCAGCAGCGACGCGAGGCTTGACGGCTGGGTGTCCCAGTCGCCGTCGTGGATGACCTGGGCAATGACGAGTTGGTCGCGCGTGGGCTCGCCCGTCTGGTGATAGACCCGCTCGGTCGAAAGGAAGCGGCCGAGTTCGTAGGTGGCCAGCGCGTAGGTGACGATGTTGGCGCCGATCTTGCGGGCGTCGGCCGGCAGCACTCGCTTGCCGCGCTCGTGAATGTGGCCGTCCCAGCCGCAAGAGCAGTCGTATCCGCCGGTGTAGATGACGGCGGCGCGGCAGCCGATGGAGACGGCCTCCAGTTTCGGCGCGTCCTGCCAGTCGGTTTTGCCCTCCTGCTTGTAGCGAACGCTGGAGATGGGGTAGAACGACGAATACAGCGGATGGTCCGCCGGCAGCGGCTCCATCGGCCGCTTCGGGAACAGTTGCTGCACGAGTTTGCGGAACGCCTTGTTGAAGTCGGGCATCCCGCAGCACGCATCGCCCAGGATCGTCCCGCCGTCGACACAGTATTGGCGCAGTTTGGGGATGACGGCGGCAGGGACGGTGAAGGCGTCGTGGCCGGTGAAATACAGCAGCGGCAACTCCGTCGGGTTGTACGAGAACTCGGCCAGGTCGGCGTCCACCACGCGGTACCGGATGTGCAACTGCTCGTTGGTCCAATGCAGGAGGTTCCGCATGTCGCTGGGGTCGGTCATCCAGTCGCGGTAGGAGGACCGCTGACCGTCCTGGGTGACCCATTTGACGTCGCCCAGGATGACCTTGCCGACGAGAGCCGGCGGGCTGGGCTGGCGCTTCTTCTCGCTGCGTCTCAGAGGCGTTGCAGGCAAGGGCAGGGGAGGAAGCGATTCGGCCGCCGTCCGGCGCTGCGGTTTGGCCTTAGGCGGCGGGCCGCACGACCGGGACTGCGCCGACGTCTCCGCTGCCAGCGCGCCGATGAAAACGACAACCAGCGCTGCGGCAAGGGTCCGGGTGAACAGACGGATGCGGCTCTGTCTAAGGGACATGACCATCCTCCTCCTCTGGCTGCGCGCGGCAGCGCACTGGCTCAACGTATCGCGTTAAGCGATGTTCACCGACGTTTACCCTTTAATCGGCAAAAGGCGGCACCGGAGACGCTGAAAATCGGCGCACACCGTATCTGCACGCACCTGCTGCGCCGCACTATTATACTGCCCAAAGCGAGGATTTCCTGAAAAAAACGGCGGCACGCGCCCCGTCGCCGTGGGGGTGTGGCAACGATTTCTGGCAGGGGACGATTTCCCGCGGCTTGGCCGTAGCGCCCGTACGGACCGCGCGAGGCCACACAGACAAGCGTGAACTGTCATAAAAGCGGAGCCGGGTCGACCCCGCGCCGGCCCGGCTCCCTGCCCGACTGCCAACGTCCTGCGATTCAGACCTCCTGATAAGAGGGCGACCAGCCAACGCGGCTAGAGCCCGAGTTCGTCCATCAGCCGCCGCACGGCCCCTTTGATGCGCTCGGGCGTCTCGAGTTTGCCCTTGGCAATGAGTTCGCGCACCTGCTGGACCTTGTCGAAGCGGATGTCGGGCATGCGGCTGACCTTCTCCAGAAATCGGAGCGTCTCGGCCATGTCCGGCGCCTCGGTCGGGGGCGGCGGGTCGGTGTGGCCGAAGGCAACGTCGCCTTCAAGGTCCTGCTTGATCAACTCGGGGTCGTCACTGGTCATCGTATCTGCTCCCGCTACTTCCTGCGGCGCCCGGTTTCGGAGTAGGCGTGGGTCAGCCAGCTGACTTCCGGGTCACGCCCCCTTGGTTTACCGTCTCGACTACCTGCGTGCTTTGACCTCCCCTCACGTTTGTGGTATCGACTGTTTTGATGGCCGGCTTGAGCGTTCCGGCCGTTGGGCCGGGATGCCGTAAGGTGTTGTTGCTAAAGCGGTTACAGTCACCGGCTGCCTCCGAGCGGCGGGATTTCCAAAAAAATGTCCGGCGAGAATTCGGCCAAATCTGTTCACCGCTTTTGCCAAATTGCCCAACTTAACATTCGCCCGTTTCCGGCCATGCGGCCCCGTATCGGCGTGGCTCCGAAAGGCGGTCCTGTTACGGAGAATTCGTTTGCGTTCCGGGGCCGGAAGCAGCCTTTGTGGAGACCGCTTTGACGGGCGTTTTCAGAGCACCAAGTACCGCTGCCAGGGCGGGCTGTGCTGGGGTTTCTGCGCAATGTGGTTGAATCCCGTCGGTCGCAGCGATAGCATTAGACCGTCCGGGGAGGAGAGAAGGGGATGAGCGTGCTCTCGAAAGCCCGATGGCTCGCCGTTGCGGCGCTGGCTGCCGTGGCGGTGGTGGTCGTGAGCGGTGCCGTCCGCCCATACGGGGCGTATGCCGGGGCCGGGCGCGGCTGGCCGATGAAGAAGCAGGGCGACCTGTGGATCGTCGAGACGCCGCACTACCAGTTCGAGACCGACCACGATCCGAAGGCCGCCCAGTTGATGGCCAGTCACCAGGAAGCCCTGTTCCGGGAACTCTATCGCCGGATGGGCAAGATCAAACCGGTGTCGGCCATCCAGCGGATGAAGGTCCAGGTCTTTCAGACCAGGGACCGATACGGGAAAGCCCTGGGCGTGGAGTCCGAGGGCAGCCAGGGGTTGTACACGGGCAGTGTCATCGGCGGGTGGGCGGCGCCGGAGGGAATCGACGACCTGCTCGAGACCCTTCGCCACGAGGGCACACACCAGTTCGTCGGGCAGTTCATCGGCAACAAGTGCCCGGTGTGGCTCAACGAGGGGCTGGCCGTCTTCTTCCAGAACGCCCGTTTCGAGGGGGGCAAGTTGGTCATCGGGCAGGTCCCGATGCTTGCGGTGAACGTCCTGAAGAAGGCCGCCGAAGAAGACAGGCTGATCCCGATGGAGCAGATGCTGGAGATGTCGTACAAGCAGTGGAGCGAGGCCGTCAAGACGAAGTCCAAACAGGCCTCCGTCCAGTATCCGCAGGCCTGGTCGATGGTCCATTTTCTGGAAAGGGGGGAGAACGGCAAGTACCGGGCGCCGCTTCTCCAGTACATCTACTACATGTCGCGCGGGCGGGCATCGGAGCAGGCGTGGAAACGGTCCTTCGGCGCCAACGTCAAGGCCTTCGAGCAACGCTGGCGGGCCTACATCAAAAACCTGGAGGCCACCGAAGGCATACCCTGCCGCATGAAGTTGAAGATGCTGGGCGGGTGGGTGCTGAAGGCCATGAAGGAGCCCTCGCTGCTGAAGGACCTGGAAACCCTCCGGAAGGTCGCCTTGACGGGCGTCCTGGGCGGATGGACCGTTACGCTGGGCGGCGTCGAGACCGAGATCACCGACGCCGAGAGCGTGAAGGATTTGTTCCGATGTCCCCTGGACAAATCGAATGGCGATGCGCCAAGTTACGAACTGGTGTGGGGCGAGACGGGCGAGCCGCCAGTGGTGCGGTGTACCCGTCACGTCGGCGTGGTCCTGGAGACCGCCTACGAGAAGAATGAGGAGGGCGGGTGGGTCGTCCGGACCATCTCGCGCCCCGTCTTGCCGGGCGAGAAGAAGGGCGCCGCAAAGCAATAGCCCGTCGCCGGCCCACGCCGGCCGGCCGGCCCTGGAGCCAAAACCCATGATTGACGGCGTTCGAGTCACGCGGCTGAAACCGATTCCGGACGAGCGCGGCCGCCTGATGGAGATGTTCCGCTCGGACGAGCAGGACTTCGAGAAGTTCGGCCAGGTCTACCTGACGACGGCTTGGCCGGGCGTCGTCAAGGCGTGGCACTATCACAGGAAGCAGACGGACAACTTCGTCTGCGTCCAGGGGATGATGAAGGTTGCACTGTACGACGCGCGCGAGGACTCGCCGACGAAGGGCGAGACGGCCGAGTTCTTCATGGGCGTGTGGAACCCCATTCGCCTGCGCATTCCCGCCGGCGTGTATCACGGGTTCAAGTGTATCTCGACCGGCGAAGCGATGATCGTCAACGTCCCCACCGAGCCGTACAACCACGACGAGCCCGACGAATACCGCCTGCCCGCCCACACCGACGAGATTCCGTACGACTGGGGCAGGCAGGATCGCTGACGTTCGTTCGAGCCCGTCGCGGAAGCGGCGGGTGACCCCATCCGTGGGGGTATCCATGCCAGGCCATTCTCTGCCGGCCGCTGCCGTCGTGATGTTCTTTGTCGCCCTGGGCCCGGTCGTTGCGGACGGGGCCGAAACGGCGGGGCAGCCGCCCGCCGCCGTAGCGAAAGACACGCTCCCGACGAGTATCAGCGGCGTCTTCCCTCACCTGGCCGTCAGCGTGGACGAGATCCCCGGCAGCGAGACCGGCATCGGCGCCCTCATGCCGTGGGCCGACCGCCTGTGGCTCGTCACGTACGTGGCGCACATTCGCGGTTCGGGAACGGGCCTGTTCGAGATCGGCCCCGACCTGGGCATGACCAAGCGCCCCGAGAGCGTCGTCGGCACGTATGCCAACCGCATGATCCATCCCCAGTCGAAGCAGTGCATCATCGGGCCGCACTTCATCGACGCGAAGCGCAACGTGCGGACGTGCGCCGGCGTCAAGGGCCACCGCCTGACCGCCACGATGACGCACCTTAAGGACAAGGCGGACAAGGTCTACTTCCTGACGATGGAGGGCCTGCTTTTCGAGGTCAACGTCCGCTCCCTGGAAGCCACGCAGTTGTGCAACGTCAAGAAGGAACTCGGCATCAAGGGCCGGTGCCATTTCAAGGGCGGCTTCACGGGCGCCGGCCGCGTCGTCGTCGCCAACAACTCCTACGACGAGGGGGACGTGCTCGGGAAGAACCACGACGGCCGCCTCGCCGAATGGAACGGCAAGAAGTGGACCGTTATCGAGCGGACCGCCTTCTGCGAGGTCATGGGCGCACACAACGCGATCTTCGCCACCGGCTGGGACCCGGCGTCGGTCATCCTCAAGGTCTTCGCAAAGGGCAAGTGGTCCACGTACCGCCTGCCGAAGGCCAGCCACTGCTTCGACCACGCCTGGTTCACCGAGTGGCCGCGCATACGCGAGGTCGAGACCGAACGCTTCCTCATGCACGCCCACGGCATGTTCTACGAACTCTCGTCGCTCGTCTACGAGGGCCGGCCGTGGGCGCTGAAACCCATCTCGGTGCACCTGAGGATGGTCCCCGACTTCTGTTCCTGGCGCGGACTGACCGTCCTGGCGGGCGACCAGGCAACGGCCTGCGGCGGGAACCTGTTGGCCGGACAGCCACAATCGAACCTCGTGTTCCTCAAGACCGACGACCTCTGGCGGTTCGGAAAGCCGAAAGGCTTCGGCGGCGTGTGGCGAGAGGCCGACGTCAAGGCCGCCGAGCCATCCGACCCGTATCTGATGACCGGCTTCGATCAGAAGGTCCTGCACCTTGCCCATGACGCCGACGGCGATGTGGAGTTTACCGTAGAGGTCGATTTTATCGGCGACGGCACGTGGAAGACCTATGAAACGATCCGCGTGCCGCCCAAGGGCTACGTCCACCACGAGTTTCCCCCCGGCTTCAGCGCCCACTGGGTCCGCGTTACGGCCGACAAGGATTGCCGCGCCACGGCGTGGTTTATCTACAACTGATCGCCTATGCCCCACCCCCTCATCCTCGCCACGTGGACCTACGGCCGGACGGCGTGCGCTGCCGGGTGGACGCATCTCGTGCGCGATGACGGCGGCGCCTTGGATGCCGTCGAGCACGCCTGCCGCGCCGTCGAGGCCGATCCCGAAACCATGACCGTCGGCTGCGGCGGCCGTCCCGATGCGGCGGGCGAGGTGACCCTCGATGCGGCGGTCATGCTCTCGCCGTCGCGGTGTGGGTCGGTCTGCTGCGTCCGCGGCTTCATGCATCCGACGTCCATCGCGCGGCTGGTCATGGAGCGGACGCCGCACGTCATGCTGGCCGGCGACGGGGCCGAACGCTTCGCCCGACGGCAGGGCATGGAACCGGCCGATCTCCTGACCGACGGGGCACGCACGGCGTGGGAGCACTGGCGCAAGGGGCACGCCGCAGAGGACCGGCCGCCCGCCCGGAAGGCCAACGTCGAGGAGGGCGATCACGACACGGTCGGCGTTCTGGCGCTCGACGCGCGCGGCACGCTTGCCGGGGCGTGCTCGACGAGCGGCCTGGCGTTCAAACTCCCCGGCCGCGTCGGCGACTCGCCCATCATCGGACACGGCCTCTACGTGGACCCGGCCCGCGGCGCCGCCGTCGCGACGGGTCACGGCGAACTGGTGACGGGCGTGTGCGGGACGTTCCTGGCGGTCGAACGGATGGGGCAGGGGGGCTCACCCGCCGAGGCGGCCGCCGACGTCATCCGGCGCATCCACGAGACCTATGACCTGAAGGACGACCACCAGGTCGGCGTCATCGCGCTGGCGCCGTCCGGCGAGTGGTCGAGCGCCGCCGTGCGCCCCGGCTTCCGCGTGGCCGTCCGCACGCCCGGCCGCGACGACCTGGCCGAGCCCGAGTTCGTCCTGCTGCCATAAAAAAGGGCCCAGGAACCTTTTTCGCTCTCGCCCGAGCCCCAAAGGACTTGCCGCTGTCCGGGATCGGGATAGAATCGTCCAAAGGCCCACGGCGGTTGTGGGCTGCAGACGATCTGGGAACTTCCGCTTCGCAGGAGGAATCCAGCATGCCGACAGATTCTTCGGAAGAAACCGACAAGATAGGCGCGGCAAGTCAACGGGCACTGAAGATATAACACTGGAGACTGACTGGAAGGGTAAGGCTGTGAACGTAAACGACGAAGCACGAGCGCTGTTTATTGGCGTCGTGTTGGCGGCGCTCATGATGATGGTAGGCGCCGGCCCGGCGGTGTCGGCTGAGCCCAAGCCGGTGAACAGGGCAATGCCATGGAATGTTTCCGTGCTCTCGAAGGCCCCTAAGGTTTACCCCACCACGGAACGTCCCGCGAAGGGGATGCGCTCGTTTTTCTATGAGGGAGCGGAATACAAGGGCAAGCCGACGTGGGTGTTTGCCTACTTCGCGATCCCGAAGGGGACGCCGCCGAAGGGAGGTTGGCCCGCGGTGGTGTGCGCCCACGGCGGAGGCGGCACGGCCTATCCCGAGTGGGTGAAGAAGTGGAATCAAAATGGGTACGCAGCCCTAGCCATGGACCTGGAAGGCCATTTGCCGGGCGGGAATTCACATCACGTGGAAGGCAACTTTCCGACCGGGCGTGGCCATAAGAACGCCGGGCCTGCGCGCGTGGACTGGTTCGGCGACAGGGATCTGCCCGACAAGGAGCAGTGGTTCTATCACGCGGTGGCCGACGTGATACGCGCCAATTCGCTGCTGCGCTCGATCCCGCTAATCAACCGCAGGAAGATCGGCCTGACGGGCATTTCCTGGGGCGGAACGATCGTGGGCACCGTGGCGGGAGTCGACTCGCGATTCGCTTTCGTCATTCCCGTTTACGGCGGCGGCTTCATCCACGAGAGCGACAACCCGGGCCTGGCGCAATGGTTCCCCCCGAAGAATATGACCCCCGAACAGTTCCGCGATTACCGCACGAAGTGGGATCCGGCAGCCCATTTGCCGCAGGCGAAGATGCCGATGCTGTGGGTGAGTTCGTTGGCCGACCCCGTTTTCCAGGTCGATATCTTCAGTCGGTCGGCCCAGGCTGCCGGAGGACCCAGCACCTTGTGCGTGCGCCCCTGGATGGTCCACGGACATGGGCACGGGTGGGAGGAGGCTTGGGAGATTTACGCCTTTGCCAACAGCATCGTAAAAAGCGGTGCACCGCTGCTGAGCCTTGAACGGCCGCAGGTGGATCCGAAGACAGGCGTGGTGCATGTCAAGTGCACGGGCGATCTCAAGATGGCTTGGGTCTACTTCACGACGTCCGGCGGCCAATGGAAGGGCCGGCGCTGG
>CAZIJC010000168.1:0-9481 GCA_964539385.1 uncultured Anaerolineales bacterium
GGACATGCGCTTCGGCCTGTTCATCTGCTGGGGGCCGGTGAGCCTGACCGGCAAGGAGATCGGCTGGTCGCGCGGCGAGCCGTCCTGGGGCCGGCGGCCGGGGGTCAGGGGCGGCAAAGGACCCACGCCGGTCGAGGTTTACGACAATCTCTACAAGAAATGGAAACCGGACAAGTTCAACGCCCGCCAGTGGGTCCGGGTGGCCCAGGACGCCGGCGCCGGGTATATCATCTTCCTCATCAAGCACCACGACGGATTCTGCCTGTTCGACTCCGCATTGACCGACTACAAGAGCACCGGCCCGCAGTCGGCGTGGAAAGTGGACGTGTTGAAAGAGATGGCCGACGCCTGCCACGAGGCCGGCCTCAAACTCATGATCTATTACTCGCAGCCCGACTGGCACCATCCCGATTACCTGACCGACCGCCACGACCGCTACATCAAGTATCTGCACGGCCAGGTCCGCGAACTGCTGACGGGGTACGGCCGCATCGACGGACTCTGGTTCGACAACCTGCGCCGTCCCAGTCCGGAGGCCGCCAAACTTTGGGACGCCGAGAACCTCTTCAAGATGGCGCGAAGCATCCAGCCGCACCTTATCATCAACAACCGCTGCGGCCTGCCGGGGGATTTCGATACCCCGGAACAACGCGTCGGCAGATTCCAGACCCGTCGCGCGTGGGAGAGTTGCATCACCCTCGGCACCCAGTGGGCCTGGAAGCCGGACGACCGCATCAAGTCGCTCAAGCAGTGCATCGACATCCTCGTCAGGTGTGTCGGCGGAGACGGCAACCTGGCCCTGAACTCGGGCCCCATGCCCGACGGCCGCATCGAGCCGCGCCAAGTCGAGCGGTTCAAGGAGATCGGTGCCTGGCTTGCCAGGTACGGCCGGAGCATCTACGGGACGCGGGGCGGCCCGTTTCGGCCGGGCGCGTGGGGCGCGAGCACACGCAAAGGCAGCGCCATCTACCTGCACGTCCTGCGGTGGACGGGCGAGAGAATCGTCCTGCCCGCCATCGACCGGCGGATCGTCTCGCACAGCGTGCTGACCGGCGGCAGCGCCGCGGTCGAGCAGACCGACGAGGGCATCACCGTCTCGGTCCCGCCGGGGAGCCGCAGCGAACTCGACACCATCGTGAAACTTCAACTCGACGGCCCGGCCATACGGCCCGTAGGGGCGGCCGGCGCGACCCCGGTGACCGCCCGGCACGTGCGGCTCAACCTGGCGAAGACGACCGAGGGGCCGTCCATCCGGGATTTCCAACTCTTCGCACCCAAGGAGGGTCTCCGTCCATGACCTCCCGGGAAAGGGTGCTCGCGGCCTTCGACCATGTCGAGCCCGACCGTGTGCCGGCGTGGTGCGGTTCGTCGGTCGAGTTCTGGGCCAAGGCCAAGGGCGAACTCGGCTTGGATGACGAGGGCCTGCGCGCCCGGTTCGGCGATGATTTCCGACGCGTGTGGCCGCGGTACGTCGGCCCCGAGTTCCCACTGTCTCCGGGCGTACATTCGCGGACGCCTTTCGGCATCGAGCGCCGCGGCGTGGGGTACGGCATGGCGATGAACCATCCGCTGGCCGGCGCGACCCTCGATAAGGTCCACGACTACGCCTGGCCCGACCCGTCGTGGATGGACGTCTCCGGCGTCCGGGCCGACGCCCAGGTCTGGGGCGGCCGGTACGCCATTCTCGGCGGCGACTGGGCGCCGTTCTGGCACGACGCCCTCGAACTCGTCGGCATGGAAGAACTGTACCTGAAGATGTACGACGAGCCGGAGTTGGTGGACACCCTGTTCGGCCACATCGTCGATTACTACGCGACGGTGAGCCAGCGCATTTTCGACGCCGCTGCCGAGCGAATCGACATCTTCTTCATCGGAAACGACTTCGGAAGCCAGACCGGGCCGCTGCTCGGCGAGGACCTGTTCAGGCGATACGTCCTGCCGCACCTTGCGCGGCTGACCAACCTGGGCCACGCCTACGGCCTGAAGGTCATGCTGCACTGCTGCGGCGGGTTCGCACCACTCATCCCGGCGATGATCGAAGTGGGTCTGGACGGCCTGCACGCCATCCAACCCTCGTGCCACGGTATGGACTTGGCCACGTTGAAGCGCGACTTCGGCGACCGCATCCTCTTCAACGGGTGCATCGATTCCCATCACGTGCTGATTGAAGGCGCGCCCGGCTCCGTTGGAGACGCGACGCGCGAGGTGCTCGCCATTATGAAGCCCGGCGGAGGGTTCGTGGCGGGGGCCAGCCACGACGCGATTCTCGAAGAGACGCCTGTCGAGAACGTCGTTGCCATGTTCGACGCGATCCGCGAGTTCGGCGTCTACGACGCCTGAAGCCGGCCCACTGCGCCACGAGACACGCATGAGCGACGCTGAGATGAAACCCGGCGACACCATCCTGCGGATGGAAGGCATCGAGAAAGACTTCGGGGCGGTCCGCGCGCTGGACCACGTCGATTTCGACCTCTGCGCCGGCGAAATACACGCTCTTGTCGGCGAGAACGGCGCCGGCAAGTCCACCCTGATGAACGTCCTGGCCGGCCGCTTTGCGGATTACCGCGGACGGCTCGCCGTCTTCGGGCGACAGGTCCGCCTGACCAACCCCCGCCAGGCGCTTGGCCTGGGCATCGGCGTCATCTACCAGGAACTGAGCGTTCTCGGAAACCTGACCGTGGCCGAGAACATCATGCTCGGTCACGAGCCGGCCGGCCGCCTGCCCGGTACGCTCGACAGGCGCGCCCTGGCCGCCCAGGCTCAAGCCGTGCTCACCGAACTGGAGTTCGACCTGCGCCCGGATGCGCGCGTCGCGGGCCTGAGTCACGCGCGGCAGTGCCTGGTTGAGATCGCCCATGCCATCCGAAAGGACGTGCGGCTGCTGGTGTTCGACGAGCCGACCGCATCGCTCGGCGGAGACGACGTCGGTCGGCTCTTCGAGGTCATCCGCCGCCTGAAGGCCCGCGGCATCGGCATCATCTACATCTCGCACCGCCTGGCCGAGCTGCCGCAGATCGCCGACCGCGTCACGGTCCTTCGCGACGGCAAGGTCGTCGGAACACGCCGGATCGCCGACTGCAAGGTATCGGCGCTCAGTCAGATGATGCTCGGCCGCAAACTGACCGAGATGTTCCCCCCGAAGCGCAACACGCCCGGCGAGGTGATTCTGAAGGTGCGCGGCCTGACGCGTCCGGGGGCGTTCCACGCCATCTCGTTCGATCTGCGCGAGGGCGAGATCCTCGGCATCGCCGGCCTCGTGGGCTCCGGCCGGACCGAAATCGCGCGGGCCGTCTTCGGAGCCGACCGGGCCGCCGGCCGATGCGAATTCCTGGGCCGGCCGCTACCCCGGCGCTCGCCCAAGCGGTGCATGGCGCGCGGCATCGGGATGATCCAGGAAGACCGCAAACGCGACGGAACCATCACGGACTCCTCGGTCGGCCTGAACATCGGCATCAGCGTTCTCGACCGTCTGTCCGGCGCCCTCGGCTTGCTGCGCCCGCGCCGCATCCGAAACAACGCCCGTCGAATGATCGACCGCATGGGCATCCGGCCGACCGACCCGGCCCGATTGATCCAGACGCTCAGCGGAGGCAACCAGCAGAAGGTGATACTCGGACGCTGGCTCTCGCGCGACCCGAAGGTCCTGATCCTGGACGAACCGACCCAGGGCATCGACATCGGCACGAAGGCCCAGATCTACCGCCTCATCATGGACCTGGCCGCCGCCGGCAAAGGGATTATCCTGATCTCCTCGGAGTTCTTCGAGATCGTCAATCTTGCGGACCGCGTCCTGCTGGTCCGCGACGGGCGGATCGTGCGCGAGATGCCCGGCCCCGGGACCGACGTGGACGCCCTGTTTGCGGCATGCATCGGAGAAGGTGACGAATGACCGCGAATCCTCAACCGCTGACGCCCGCCAGAGGCCGTTGGAAACCGTCGTTTCAACTCATCCAGGCGGGCACCGTCCTCGCGCTGCTGCTCGTCCTCTGCGCCGTCTCGGCCAGTCAGACCGAGACCTTCCTGACGTGGCAGAACCTGGTCTATAACCTGCTCACGAATGCGGCGTACCTGGGGATTATGGCGTGCGGCATGACGTTCGTGATGGTGGCGGGCGGCTTCGACCTCTCGGTCGGGTCAACGACCACGGTGTGCAGCGTGGTAGCCGTCCTCGCGCTCCAGGCGCTGACGGGCCAACCCGTGTGGGTGTCCATTGTGATTGCCGTCCTCGTGACGGCCACGGCCGGGACCCTCCTCGGCGCCCTCAACGGCGCCACCATCTCCTACATCGGTGTCAACCCGTTTGTGGCGACGCTGAGCACGATGCTGGTGTTTCGCGGCATTGCATTGATTCTGACGCACGGCGGGCAGACCGAGAGCGTCCCGCTCGGGCTGAAGAACACGTTCAGCCAACTGTACTGGGGCAAGGTTCCCCTGTTCGGGAGCGAGGTGTACCAGGTTACGGTGCCGATACTGGTTTTCGCCGGTGTTTTTCTCATCTGCCTGTACGTGCTCCGTTTCACGCGGTTCGGCCACTACGTTTACGCCGTGGGGGGAAACGAGAACGCCTCCTGGCTGGCCGGGATCAACACCTCGCTCGTCAAGGCCGCCACGTACGCCATCTGCGGCCTGACGTGTGCCGTGGCGGCCGTCATCTACACCGGCATGTCGAACACGGCCCAGGCGGCGAGTTACCGCGGACTGGAACTGGTGGTGATCGCCAGTGTCATCGTGGGTGGCACGCCGCTCGGCGGGGGCAGCGGGGGGCTGCTCTTCACCCTGGTCGGGCTGCTCTTGCTGTCGGTCATCGAGAACCTCCTGCCCCAGTTCGGGGTTCAAGAAGAGTACCGGAACATCGTCAGAGGGCTTATCATTCTCGTGGTCGTTGCCGTGGACGTCCTGGCCCGGGGGGCCGGCGGAAAAGCAAGGAGAACGTGACATGGCAAGTCGCTCGTCTGTAGCGGCGGTCGCGGCACTGGCGCTGGCACTGACGATGGGCTGTTCGGGCAATGATTCTACCGAGGCCGGCGGGCCGGGTGCGCCCGCGGCGCTGAAGATCGGGTTCTGCATGACCCTCGACCATCCGTACTGGCAGAACATGCGGCTCGGCTCCATCGACGAGGGCAGGAAACTCGGCGCCGAGGTCGTCATCATGAACGCCAAGGAGGACCCGGTGCTCCAGATTCAGCAGATTCAGGAACTCATCGCCAAACAGGTGGACCTGGCGTGCGTGGTGCCCATGAAGAAAGAGCCGCTCGTCGCGGGCGTGCGGGCGCTGAACGAGGCCAATATCCCTGTCATCATCGTTAACCGTGAGGTCGCCGAAGGGTGCGACTACCTCTGCTACACGGGAACCGACACCTACGCCGGGGCCGTTACGTCGGCCGAGATACTCATGGACGCCATCGGAGGGGTGGGCGGCATCGTCGAACTCCACCAGCACCTCGGCACCGGCCCGCAACTCGCGCGCTCCAAGGCGCTCGAAGACGTGCTGAAGAAGTACCCCGACGTCACACTCCTCGGCCGCGCGCCCCACGAAGGCGACCGCGGAAAGGCTATCAAGGAGACGCAGGTCTGGCTCGGCAAGTTCCCCAACCTGAAAGGCATCTACGCACACGGCGACAACTTTGCCATCGCCGCAGCCGACGCCTGCATCCAGGCCGGCCGCAGCCACGTCGCCGTCGTCGGCATGGGCGGCAGCCAGGAGGCCATCGAGGCCATCCGGGAAGGCCGGCTCACGGGCACGAGTTTCCAGCAGCCCGAGGAGGAAGGACGCAGCGCCCTGCGCCTGGCCGTCCGCCACCTCAACGGCGAGACGCTCAGGAAATCCTACCTCATCCCCTGCCCGCCCATCACGAAGGCCAGCGCCCACCAGTTCAAGGGCCAGTTCTGAGCGGCCCCACAGAGAAGGAGTAAAACGACGATGGCCAGTGCGCTCAACCGCTTCCTCTTCGGCTCGGCCGTTGCAGCGGCCATGTGCATCTGCCCTGTGGCAACCGCCGGCGCGGCCAAGACGGCACACCGGATGGACTCTTGCAACGTCCTCTGGAAGACGCCGAGCAAAGATGCGTCCGGTTCCATGCCCCTGGGCAACGGCCGTATCGGCCTGAACGCCTGGGTCGAGCCGAGCGGCGACCTTCTGTTCTACATCGCCCGGACCGACAGTTGGGGCGACAACGGGCGCCTGCTGAAGGTCGGCCGCGTGCGCATCGCCCTCGACCCGCGCCGGCAGACCGCGTCGCCCGGATTCCGGCAGACGCTCAGCCTGAAAGACGCCACCATGACCGTCCGCTACGGCGAGGGCGAGGCGGCGAAACTGCAAGTGTGGGTCGATGCCAATTACCCCGTCATCCACGTCGCCATCGAGGCGCCCCAGCCGGCCGCGGCCACGGCGGCGATCGAACTGTGGCGGACCAGGCAGGAGAAACTGCCGAGCCTCGAGTGCAGCGACGTCCTCAACCGTGATCCGCAAAAACGGCCCACCGTCGTCGAGCCGGACACGATCCTCGCCAACCAGGCCGGCCGCATCGGTTGGTACCACCGCAACGTCAAGTCCGTCGGCCCGGCCATGACGGGCGCCATCCAGGGGCTGAAGGGTTTCGAGCGCGCCGACCCGCTGCTCGGCCGCACCTTCGGCGCCGTGATCCAGGCCGAGGGCGGCCGGCGCCTCGACGACCTGCACCTGCGGTCGCCCGCCGCCAGGAGCCACCGTTTCAGCATCCACGTCCTGACCCTGCACCCGTCCATGCCCGACGTGTGGCTGAAGGCCATGGATGAGACCGTCGCTGCAACGCAGACGATTCCGTTCGCCCGGCGGCGCGATGCCCACGAGCGCTGGTGGCGCGACTTCTGGGACCGCAGTTGGATCCGCGTGACCTCGACCGGCCCGTCGCAGACACTTCGCCTCGTTCCGGCCAACACGCACCCCGTGCGCATCGGCACCGACCAGGGCGGCGGGAGCCGCTTCGCCGGCGAAATCGGCCGCCTGAGTCTGTACGGCAAAGCGCTATCCGACGCCGCCGTCCAGCGGCTGGCCAAACTCGAGCGCTCGCGGCCTCTCGAAGATCGCGACGGCCTGCTCTTCGGCGGCGTGCCGAAACCGCACACCACGCTCGAGGACTCGAAAGGGTGGACCTTCGAAAAGGGGCTGACCGTCGAGACATGGGTCAAGCCCGAGAAGTTGTCATCCGGCGGCGGGCGCCTCGTGGACAACATCACGCCCGGCGGAAGCGACGGGTTCCTCCTGGATACCTGGCCCGCCAACAGCCTCCGTCTGATCGTCGGACGCACCACGCTCGGGAAGCGCGATGTTCTTCCGGCCGGCCGATGGTCGCACGTGGCCGCTACCGTCGATCCGGCCACCGGCAAGACCACGCTCTACCTGGGCGGCACGCCGGTCGCACAGCAGACCGTCGAAGCGGCGGACGACGCCTACCTCGTCAGCCGCGCCTATGCCCTCCAGCGGTTCGTGAGCGCCTGTGCCGGGCGCGGCCCGTACCCGATCAAGTTCAACGGCACCATCTTCACGGTGCCCCATCCCGGCAAGCCCGGCGACGCCGATTACCGCCGGTGGGGACCGGGGTACTGGTGGCAGAACACGCGGCTGCCCTACATCAGCATGTGCGCCTCGGGCGACTTCGACCTGATGCAGCCGCTCTTTGCGATGTACGGCCACGACCTGATGCCGCTGTTCCGGTACCGCACCCGTCTGTACCTCGACCACGCGGGCGCCTACATCCCCGAGTGCATCTACTTCTGGGGCGACATGTTCAGCCAGACCTACGGCTGGACACCCTACCACGAGCGTAAAGACCGCCTCCAGGCCAGCGGCTGGCACAAGTGGGAGTGGGTGTCCGGCCCCGAACTCGTCTGCATGATGCTCGACTACTACGACCACACCCTCGACGAAACGTTCCTCGCCGACACGCTGCTGCCCACGGCCCACGAGATCCTGACCTTCTTCGACCAGCAGTACAAGGTGGACGAGCGCGGCAAACTGGTCATGCATCCGTCGCAGGCGTGCGAGACGTGGTGGGACTGCACGAACCCCATGCCGGAGGTGGCGGGACTCCACGCCACGACCGACCGCCTGCTCTCGCTTCCCTCGCGGCTGACGACCGCCGCGCAGCGCACCTTCTGGACGGCCTTGCGGAAGAAACTGCCCGACCTGCCGACCCGCGAGGCCGACGGCAAACGCATGCTCGCCCCCGCCGAACGGTTCGCCAGCAAACGCAACAGCGAGAACCCCGAACTCTACGCCGTGTTCCCCTTCCGGCGCGTCGCCATCGGCCGGCCCGGCGTCGAACTCGGCATCGAGGCACTCAACCACCGATGGGACAAGGGCAACGCCGGCTGGCGCCAGGACGACATCTTCATGGCCTACCTGGGCCTGGCCGACGAGGCACGCACGAACCTCGTCGGCCGCGCACGAAAGAAGCACGCCGGGTCCCGATTCCCCGCCTTCTGGGGACCCAACTACGACTGGGTCCCCGACCAGGATCACGGCGGCGTGTTGATGAAGGCCCTTCAGGCGATGCTTCTCCAGACCGACGGCAGCAGGATCTTTCTGCTCCCGGCATGGCCGAAAGACTGGAACGTCGAGTTCAGACTCCACGCGCCGGCCAAGACCACCATCGAGTGCACCTACCGCGACGGCAAAGTCCGCAGCCTCACGGTCACACCGCCCGGACGCAAGGCCGACCTTGTCACACTGGAGCCGCAGTGACGATGAGGAGTCTACCTCATGAGTGGTGATGCCAAGGCCAAGACCGAACGCGTTCTGGCAGCGATTCAGCACCGCGAGGCCGACCGCGTGCCCGTCGGCGAGTTCTTCTGGACCAACTTCCTGAAGCGCGTCAAGGCCGAGTGCGACGTGGGCGACGACTTCGATCCCTACCGCCACTGGGACCTCGACATGATTGTGATCAACCCGAACATGGACCCGCACATCACCGGCGTCGAGGTGCTCGAGAACACCCCCGAGCGTCGGCTCGTGCGGACCGGCTTCGGCGCGCGCATCGAGCAGCGGGCCGATTACCCCATGCCCAACTACCTCGATTTCGAGACCACCTCCTACGACGACATGGACGCCCTGGAGTTCGACGACCCGCGCGATCCCCGCCGCTACCACGAGGCCATCGACGACCAGATCAACAGCGTTGTCGACACGCTGAACCTCGGCTATCCGTCGTTCGTCGACCGGGTCAGCGCCTGCGCCGACCACACTTGCGTCTTCGGCAGCGTCTGCGAAATCCAGGAGCAACTGTGGCGTGTCATCGGCCCGGAAAACGTGTACTACAAGATCGCCGAGGACCCCGACCGCCTCGCCGCGTTCATCGAGCGGTTGGGCGATTTCCTCGTCGGCATCGTCGAGGGACAGATCGAGGCCGCCGCCGGAAAACTCGACGGCCTTTACGTCTGGGGCGACGTCGCGTATGACCAGGGCATGCTCTTCTCGCCCGATTTCTGGCGACGAGCCCACAAG
>CAZIJC010000169.1:0-9419 GCA_964539385.1 uncultured Anaerolineales bacterium
TAATGCCCGTGAAGCCGCCGTAGTCGATGGAGAGCGAGGCGATGTCGCCTGCGTCGTAGCCCCAGACGAGGAAGTCCGCGACGCTGCCGCCCGAGTCCAGGATCATCGCCCAGCCCGCCCCGCCGGCGTCCCACGGGATGTCTTCGCCCCAGTAGTCGTCACCGGCCTCGTCGGTCCGATACAGCACCTGGCCTGCGGCGACCGAAGCCGGCAGGTTCCACGCCGCGGGGAGCACGTCGTTGATGCTGCCGCCCGAGGGGTCGTTCACCACAACCGCCCAGCCCGCCGTGGAGATGGCCTGGCCGGAGACGTTCTGGATTTCGACCCAGTCGTTCTCGCCGGTCTCGGTCTCGGTGACGACGAGGCCCGCTCCGCCGACGGGGACCTCGCTGGTCCACAGGGTGTCGTCGTAGCCGGGCGCGGTCCACGCCAGGGCGTCCTCGCCGGCGGTCGGCACGTGGAAGACGGCGCCGGCGCCCGCGGTCACAAGGGTCTCGATGATCGTCTCACCGGCCAGGACCGTCGGGTTCGCCACGCCGGGAGTGGGGATGGGGAAGAAGTCTCGCACGTCACCGGCGTTGGGCACGCGTCCCTGTGAGGTGTCGGTCGTCTGCGGCAGATAGAGAACCTGGTCCAGTTGCGTCCCGTCGGCGCCGTACAGGGCGAGCATCCCCTCGTCGGCCGTCAGGCGGAAGTCCACGTGACCGCCGGCGCTGCTGTCGTCGGCCCGGAAGGCGGCGTAGCCCTGGGCGGCGACGAAAGCCAGCGGCCCCAGCGCCGCCTTGGCCTTCTGCGAGATCGGGTTGTCCGTCAGGTACAGGCCCTCCAGGGCGACCGGAAGCGTGTCGGGGTTGTGAAGTTCGACGAAGTCATCCACGAAGGCCACGTCGCCGTTGGCGAACCATTCGTTCAGGACGAGCGTATCCTGTCTGCCGGTCGGCGCGGCGACGTTGGCGGCGCCGGCGGTCGGCTGCGCGAGCGTCCAGGCGCGAGCCGGCCCGGTGCGGCCGATCGAGCGGTCCGGCACCTGCGGCCCGAACGCGACGGAATCGGCCACCGTCTGGCCGTCCGGCCCGTAGAGCCACACGTCGTCGCCCTCGGCCTGGAGGCCGAAGCCCAGCCAGATGCCGGGCGCGCCGCCGGGGTCGTCGGCACCGTAGAGCACGAGGTACCCGCCGGCCGGGATGACGGCGCCCGCGCCGAAGGTAAACTCGTTCGGGCCATCCGAGAGGCTGTAGCCTTCGAGGTCGAGGTCGGCGGCGCCGGCCGGCGCGTCGTAGTACAGTTCGATGACGTCGGGATAGAGCCCACCCGCCTCGACGGCCGACTCGTTGTCGGCCAGCACCTCGTGGATGAGCACCTGCCGGTGTGCCGTATCGACGTGCCACACGTGCGAGGCGGCGTCGGACGTGTTCTGCCAGGCGCCCGCGCTCGTCCGGCCGATGACCTCGAGCGTGTGATCCTGTGCATCGCCGAGGCCCGCCAGAACGATGGGCGCCTCCACGGTCTGCTCGGCGCTCCATCCACCGCCGTCCAGTTGGTACCGGTAGGCGTCGATGCCCGGCCCGCCGACGTTGAACGTCGCGTCCGTCAGGTACGTGAGGGCGGCGAGGTCGGTCCGGACCACCGCCCCGGCGGGCACGTTGTATCCCATGTCGAGGCCCAGCGAGCCGGCGCCGAGGGCGGCCGAACCGGCCAGAAGGCGGAAGTCGCCGCCCGCCGGGTCGGCCAGACGCGGGTCGGCGTCGAGGTTGTCGGTGCCATAACCATGCCAGGCGGCATCGACGATGGACCGGTTGACCGTCAGATCGATACTGACCGTCACGTCGCCGAACACGACGGGCACGTCCCAGAAGATGTTGCCGTCGACGTAGGCGCCGTCGCCGTAACTGCCGGGCTCCCCCGGCCGCAGGAAGTAGATGGCCGAGTGCTCAATGTCGTAGACGGTGTTGTTGACGAACGTGAGGAAGGCGTCGTTCTTGACCTGTGCGACGTGGTCGAGGTCCGAGAAGACGTTGCGGACCATCACGTACTGCTTTCCGGCGCCGGCGGAGATGGCGTTGGCGTTGCCGGAGCCGGTATTCCACTGGTCCTTGTGGAAATGCATGAAGCGGTTGCCTTCGATGTGGGCATCGCCTTCGAGGTCGAGTGCATCGTCGCCGCCGCCCAGGAAGACGTTGTTCAGGATCTGGAGCCGCATGCCGTCGGCGCCGTTCATGTCGATGGCGTCGCTGTGTCCCTTGGTGGTGCCGAAGCGGTTGTTGTCGATGCGAAAAGCGAGGCCCTCGCCGGCGGTGCCCCAGATGTGCTCGTTGTGGTTGTCCCAGGTCGGCTCCTCGCCGGGCCCGAACAGGTCGGTGAAAATCGAGTTGCGGACCACCAGGGCCGAGCCCTCCGTCCGGATGCGGCGATAGTCCGTGTGGTCGAACGTCGCGTGGTCCACCAGGAGGCTGGAGTTGGTAAGGCCGATCATCCCGTTGTTCGTACGGCCGTATTCGAGGACGGCGTAGGTAATGCGGTTGTCCTGCATGGTGCCGTCGAACTGGATTCCGCCCCAGGTGGCGCCGGAGCCGGGCAAGCGGGTGAAGCGGACGGGGGCGTATTCGGTGCCGTCGGCCTGGAGCAGGCCCCTGACGGTCAGTTTGGCGCCCGGGGCGAAGAAGACGGTCGTGCCCTCGGCGATTGTCAGGCTGATTCCCGCCGGCACCGTCAGTGCGGCCGTGACGAGGTACGGGCCCTCGGCGGCGGTCCAGAGGGTATCCTCCGTCAGCGACCCCGACGTCTGGTCGTCGTCGGCGATCATGACGATGGCGCTGGCGGGCGAGCCGACGGCGTAGGCCGGATCGCTCGTCAGCGTAAGGACGACCGTCTCATCGGGCTCGTAGTCCGGGTCGTCCACGGGTGTGATGGTGACGGCGACGGTCGCATCGCCGGCGCCAATGACGACATCGCCGGACAGCGCAGGGGTATAGTCGGCGGCCCCGGCCGTGCCGCCGACGCTGTAGTGGACGGTGAGCGGATCGGTCGTCTCGCCCGTCCGGGTAATGGTGAACGTGCCGGTGTCGGCGTTCTGTTCGGCGGCATCGGCGTCGGTGGCCTCGATGGTAACGGTGACGTCGGCCGTCGCCGTGGCGCCGGAGAAGTAGCCCATGTCGGTCCGTGTGCCGTCCGGGTCCAGCGGATCGTTCGGGTCACCCGCGTCGATGCATGGAGAATCCGGTTGAAGTCGGTAGTCGTGTGCAGCCTGATTGGCAAACAACGGGCCGACGTGCAGGTTGCCGGTGCCGGGCCACGTCTCGTCGAAGACGTCGGTGTAATCGACGTGGATATCGGACTCCAGGTACGGCGCCTGGACGTTGATCGGGTCGGTCGCGACGATGATCGAGTTGGTGACGTTCCAGACGATCGTGCCGCTGGTGACGCCGTACTTGTTGTGCGACTGGACGGCGAAGTCGACGACGCCGTCGGTCGTGGTTGTTACGATCGTGGTGTGGTCGATGTTGACGACGGCCAGTGATCCGTTGGTGGTCTTGGCGGCGATGGTGGCAACGGTTGGGTCTTCCGGCGCCTTGTTGTTCTCGACGATCAGGCACCGGTCGACGGTCGTCTCGCCGCCGTAGACGCTGATGCCCTTGTCGTTGCAGTCGCGGATGATGAAGTCCTGGATCGTGACGTCCGACCCGAGGGTATCGATGCCGTCGTCGTCGATGTTGGCGGCGACGCCACCGATCAGCGTGCAGGTCTGGCCGGCCTGCTGATCGTGGATATAGATGCCGTCGCCGTCGTCGCCGGCGTGCATGTCGGTGATCCAGGAGTTCTCAAACAGCAGGGCGGTGCCGGCAATCTCGGGCCCCATGATGGAACGGGCGAACAGGCTGTCGCGGAACTCAAGGTCGGTGCCGGACGTGGCGTGCATGATCTTGCCGGCGTTGTCGGTCAGGTTCGCGTAATCGAAGATAAAGGTGGAGCCGGTGGCGCGGATGGCCGGTCCGGAGTTCGAGTGGCCGACGGCCGGCGAACGGCCGGCCTGGTGGATGTTGGTGTACTGGAAGGTTGAGGGCTCGCCGTCGCGGAAGTCCAACTCGCCCCAGTTCTCGCCCGCCGCATACGCCGTGAAGGTGACCGGCGCATCGGCAGTGCCGAGCGACTGGATCGCGCCGGCCACGTCGATGTCGATCCCGCCGGTGCCCGAGGCCACGCCGTCGATCAGAACGAGCGTGCCGGCCTCGATCGTCAGGACGACGCCATCGGCAATCGCCAAGTCGCCGCCCGTGACGTGGATGACGCCGCTCCAGGTCACATCGTCGCCGATGGGCTCGGAGACCGTCGTGACCGGCTCGGCGGACCAGTCCACGAACGTCTTGCTCGTCTGCATGCCGCCGGCGTCCACCAGGAGGTTGAAGTCGCCGGCGCCGGCGGCCGTGACCAGGGCGCTGCCGAGACCGTTGTAGAGCGTGACGTCGGTGACGTCGAGGCTGACGCCCGGGTTCCCGACCACCGAGAGCGTGGCGGTGGCGTCCCAGAGGTCGCGGTACACGCTGCCGTCGGCCTGGTCGATGACCTGGACCCGCACGAGGAACGGCACGCCCGGCAGGTAACTGTCGCGCGTCAGAAGGTTGACGTCGAGCGTGGCGCCTTCGCCGACAGTGGCCGGCTGCCCGTCGTCGTCGGCCTGGCCGGACGAGACGGCGGCGCCCACGCCCTGGTCCCCCTGCGGATAGTTGGTGGTCGAGCCGGTGTCGTACCAGATGTCGATGGTGTTGCTGTCAAGGAGGTTGCCGGTACCGCCGGGTCCGTCGTACGTCGCGACGGTGATGCGGTTGATGCCGGGCGTCAGGTCCAGGCTCAGGCCCGGTATGCCCCTGGTGGCGATGAGTTCCGCCTGGATGAGAAAGTCGGCGTCGGCCGCGCCGACGTTCAGGCCGTGGACCGCCAGGACGTTGTCGCCGACGAGCAGGTCGTCGAAGTAGGCCGAGATGTCGATCTCCTCGACCTCGGCGCCGTCGTGTTCGCCGGTGGCGGCCGAATCCCAGGCGAGCGAGCCGGGGGCGTTGTCCTCGGCCACCTTCGCGCCGTTCAGGTACGCCACGAAGCCATCGTCGTACCGTATCCGCAGCGTCAGCCCGTCGTAAGACGGGAGGTCGGGCGCGGCAAAATCGACGCGGGTCCAGAGCGAGGCGGCGGCGCCCTGCATGTCGGCGGCGGCGTCGGTGGCGACGTAGGCGTCGTACTCGCCGTCGCTGTAACCGACGCCCATCGTCGTGGGATAGACCGTTCCGAAGGGCACGGTCATCTCGGCGTTCTGGGCGCCCTTGCTGCCGGAGGCGTCTCGGACGAAGTTCCCCGCGCCGCCCGAGTCAATGCTCCCGGTCCGCTTCAGGAAGGAGAGCGGCCCGGAGGGCGCGACCTCTTCGAGGCGGACGCCCGTCAGAGCGTAACCCTTCGAGCCGTCGGCCACGCCGCCGGGCTCCACCTGCGCCGGGATGGCGCCGGTGTATTGCGACGAGATGATCGAGAAGTCGCCGTCCGGGCCGGGGTCGATCGCATCCCAGCCGACCACGAAGCCCTGGTCGGGCCAGTCGTTCTCGCCGGACCACAGGGCCACCTCGTTATCGTTGACGACGACGATGCCGGGGCCGGTGCTGTGGGCCGGGGTGGCAGCGTCGGCGTCCTGGAGGGTCACAAGCGTCCACCGGTTATCGTAGCCGCCGCCGCGGATCGACGTGCCGGTGACGTCGTAGGTGATGACGTCGCCGGTGTCGAGCCCCGTGAAGGCATGGGTGTAGGTGTCGCCTCCAGCGAGTTCTACGCTGGCGTTCGAGGCGGAAGCGAAGTCCACGTAGCCGTTGAAGACGTTATAGGCGTCGGTGCCGCTGGCCGGATTGCTGCTGCCGCTGGCCCAGGCCACGCCCACCTGGGAGGTCATCAGCGTGACGGAGGTGTCGTCGCCGGTCTCGATGTCTTTCAAGTAGCCGGAGGCCGTGCCGTTGGCCCGATAGCCGGTGGCATTGGCGTGCGTCCCGGCGCCGGCAACGTGGTCGTTGAAGGCGACAAAGCCTGCGGCCGGCGCGCCGGGGCCCGTGGTTCCCACGTCTGCCCCGTCGCCCGTCCACTGGCTGCCGACCGTGATGGGGAAACCGTTTACGTCGACCGACAGTGCCGCGATCTCGGCCTCGGTGTAGCCCCAGGCCGCGAAGTCCATGAGGTTGCCGGCATCGTCGACGATCATCACCCAGCCGGGACCTTCGGCGTCCCAGGGGATGGTCTCGCCCCAGTAGGCATCGCCCGCCTCGTCGGTGCGGTAGAGGACGTCGCCGGCGGTCACCGAGGCGGGGAGGTCCCAGAGCGTGGCGACCAAGCCGCTTGTGCCCGCGGACGGGTCGTTGGCGGCCACGACCCAGCCGGCGGTGTCGATGTTGCCGGGCGAGACGTTCTGTAGTTCGACGTAGCGGACATCGCCCGTCGAGATCTCGGTTACGAGCAGGCCGGCCAGGCCCTCAACAATGGAGTCGGTCCAGGAATCGTCGTCGTACCCCAGGGCGGTCCACGCCAGGGGATCCTCTCCGTCGGTCGGCAGGTGGTAGGAGATTTCGGCGTCGGCGGTCACGAGGGTCTGCTCTTCGTAGCCGTCGTCGAAGTTGGTGCTGTCGAACGTCCACGTGCCGTCGGGCCGGGGATCCCAGTCGGCGAGTGCCCCGTTGACGCTGACGGAGCGCGTCGTGCCGTCGGCCGTGCCGCTGAGGGTCCAGGATTCGCTTGTGGTGTAGGGGTAGCCGTCCTGGACGGGCAGGGGGCTGCCGATCGAGAGGCCGGGCGTCGGGATCTGGTCGAGGATGGCGCCGGCGGAGTGGATGCGGTCGCCCGCGAAACCCTTCATGTCCTGGATGACATCGGCCGGCACCCAGCCGCCGAGGGTCTCGTCGATCATCGGGTTGAAGTTCTCGGGCGCAAAGACGGTGTCGATGAGGTCGAGGTACTGTGCGTAGTAGCGCGGAATGACGTTGGGATGGTGCAGGAAGTTGTCCAGGCCATCGAGGCCGTCGTAGACGAAGATGCTGCGGTCGAGGTCCGGGCTGTGATCGCCCTGGCCGAGGATGGTGTCGAGGTCATGCGGCACCAACATGAACCGGGGGTCCAGGACCCCCTGGTACAGGGCGTAGTCGTCGCCTTGGCCGTTCGTCAGTCCGCCCTCGCGGTTGCCAATGAGGGCGTCGACGGCCAGGTACCGCAGCCACTGGTCGATGTTGACGTAGGGGCTGATGGTTTCGATGAACGTCTCGGTGGGAGCGAATTCCAGGTGGAACATCAGGGTGATGAGGTCGTCCCACTCGTCCTGCGAGGCGTTTGTCTGCTTCTTGTAGGCGCGGCGGTAATCGTCGGGGTCGGTGCTTATCCAGTTAAGTTCGGCCGACTGGCCGTCCTTGTCGGTACACCGCCACAGGTCGCCTGCCGAGTCGTCCGGAACCCAGCGCTCGACCCAGTCTGAATCGAGCGCCTCCAGGGCCGCATACGCGCCGTACATGCGGTCGCCCGACTGGGCCCGGTCCACGCCGTTGACTCGGATCTCAACTGCCTTGGTCGAGGCGGCGGGAAGCCCTGAGGCACGCCACATCGCGCTGCCGATGACCTGCAACCAACTGTAGTGCTGGTTGATGTTGATCGCCGCGACGCCCTTCCACGGCGTGTCGTGTGGGAAGTTGACGCGGTGATTGTAAGGCGCACTGCCGCGGCTGCCGGCCCCGCGGTTGCGGATACCCACCTGGTACCGCACGCGGGTATCCACCCCGTCGACGGAGATGAACGTGCTGTTCATCTGGGCGTCGGACCAGCGGTCGTCTCCCCCGCCGCAGATCCCGTTGATGAGTTCGTCGCGCTCGGCCTTCGTCATGATGAGGTGGTAGATGGGCATGCTGCCGGGGACCCACTCCGCACCCGCGTCGTGGGAGTTGTCCACCTGGTACAGGGCGTTGGCCACCTGGCCGTGCCCCGGCACGGGGCCGGGCCAGGTGCGTGCGCGGCCGTCGGCGTCAAGCGCCTCGACGTAAAACTCGACGATCGTCAGGTTGGCCGGCTGCGGGTCGAGGACCGCGCCGTAGAGACCGTCGCCGGCCGCACCGTCGCCGTGCTCGCCGTCGTCGAACATCTCGTGGGCCGTGAACTCCGTCTCGACGTCGTCCACACGGGTATGCAGCCGGACGGTCAGGCCGGTCGTGAGTTCGTCGACGACGCGGCAGGTGACGGTTACGCTGTCCACCGTGGAGGGAATCAGCGGATAGTGCTGGAGGTCGAAGATGAGGGGAGCGATGTTGTCGGACGCGACGGAGTTGGCTTCGCCGGGGGTGCCGCCGTCGGCGAGGCTCGCCTGCCAGTTCTGCCCGTACTCGTTCGAGAGGGCCGGGTTGAGGAGTTCGAGCGACCTGCCGCCCCCGTCGTGGTCGTCGGCCCAGACCCATCCGGTGTGATCGTGGTCCAGGGGACCTTCGATACGGACGGACCAGTCGCCCTCATCGCTGTAACCGACGAGGTCGATCCGGGTGCCGGCGGCGTCTTCGAGTTCGACGTCTTCGCCGGAGTTTGCGAGCCGCCCGTCCCAACCTCCCACGAGATGGCCGGTGAAGCCAGGATACCCGGCCATGAAGGCGGCGGTGTCGGCGGCCACAACGAGGTAATCGCCGCCGGCGAGCGTCACGTCGGGGAACGTGTAGTCTACGCCGCGGTTCAGGCGCCAGCCGTTCAGGTTAACGGGATCCGCACCGGTATTGAGCAGTTCCACGTACTGGAGGCCGAGCGGTTCGGGCAGGCCCTCCGGATGGTACATAATCTCATTGATTACCACGTCGGAGGCGTCGAGCAGCAGACGAGGTTCCATCGGCTCGAACACGGGCCTGCCGGCGCGAGAGGCGCAACCGCCGTAACGCTTTCGCTTTTGTGTCATGGTCGCACGTTCTATCGCCGGGTTTCCCGGTCCATCTGAGTGGACTCAGTGTAGCCGTAGTACTACAGCGCCACTTCGCGCGGCCCGTACGGGCCACACGGTAAGTGGCGCTGTCGTATTAGGCTACACTCCCAACGGCACCTTCAAGGCTGCGGCGGCGAGAAGGTCGGTGAAGCCGGCCGTGGGGTCGAGTTCAGCGTCGGCGGTGTGTGCGGTGCCGGCGGTCGGCGACCAGGCTTGGCAGGCGGATGCGAGGTCCGCCGCGTCGAGCGTCAGCACGGCATCGAAGGCGTCGGCGGAGCCGCTCTGGGGCCGGGACGCGCCGGATGCCGGCTCGAGCATTGCCCCCTCGTCGCCTGCCGCAGACGGCTGGGTCTCGGCCTCGCCGGCCGCGTCCGCCAGAAGTGCCGTCTCGGGCGAATCCGTCAACGCCGCCGCCGGCTCGGCCGCCAGGGGCGGCAGCGGAGACGGGGCGCCGGCGGCC
>CAZIJC010000170.1:0-9363 GCA_964539385.1 uncultured Anaerolineales bacterium
AACCGGACATTTCTAATGGGGCCCAACCCCGGACATTTCTATTGGGGCTTGACAGTCTTATTTTCCCCGCGTTGCAGCAAAGCGAGCGGGCACGTGGGTACTATGCTGGAGCGAGAAAGTGTTTCCGAACAGCCGTAGCGCCGGGGTTTATCCCCGGCGCGGAGCCGCCGTCGGCCTGACTATCCGGCCGCCCGTACGGCCGCTACTTCCCCGCCGGCCGCAGCAGGCGTGCCTGGCCCGAGCGCATCTTCAGGCGCACGCTGCGGAAAACGACATTGGCTTTCCAGGTGCCCAGGCCCAGGCATCCGGGCTCCCGTAGGTCCCAATCGGAATGCACGGAAAGCGCCGACTGCGGTCCGCGCCAGTTAATATACGGCTTTCCGTCGAGAAGCACGGCAATCCGGGCCTGGTCGCCCTTGGCGGCGACCGTGATGTGAAGGTCGTACTCGCGGCCGTTGACAAGCGTACCGGGCCTTACGGTCGTTTCGTTACCCCCTGCGCGCCTCCCGTTGATTGTGTCCAGCCCGCTGGATGCGCCATGCCATCCGCTCAGCATCAGCACAACCCTGGCGGACCCGACAGGCAGAATAACCGTGACGCACTCACCGCCGGACGTACGTACGAACTTGACCTGCAACTCGTAACTTCCCTCTGGAGCAACAGGCATGATGATGCGACCGTACGGAGTCTGGCTGATGATTGCCAGGGCTGTGCCCTGGCGCTTCCAGTTGCCCTTGACCGCATCCTTCGCGGGATCAGCAAGCGGCAGCAGATCGATCCACCGGCCTCTTGCGGACTTCGCCAGCGGCCCGCCGCCCAACTTCTCGAGGGCCGCCTGGACCCCTTTCAGCGCCAGCGTCACCTGGGTCCGCTGGAGGTCGTCGGGCGTGTGAAGCGAGAGGAACCGCTCGTAGTACGCCTTGGCCCTGGCGTACATGGCCGCCTGAGCCCCGGGCGTAGCCACCTCGCCAAGCCCGCAGTACCAATCACCCAACTCCATGCACGCCAGTTCGGGCGCGGCCTCGACGCCCTTGGCGACCGCCGGCACGTACTTGCGGAGAGACTTGTCTTTGACGCCTTCCAGGTGCTTCGCGGCTTCGGCCGGGTCGTCGCGCTCCACCAGGTACAGCCGAACCAGTTTCTCGCGTGCGGGGGTGTTTTCGGGATTCCGCTGGATGAGTGTCTCAACGCCGGCGATCTCGCGGAGGGCTCTCAAGGCCTCGGCCAACTGTTTCTGCCGCGCTTCAATCTCCTCGCTTCTGTCGCTCTTGACGGCACGGGCCACGGTCTGGGCCCTTCGGCAGACGCCCGCCGCCTCGGCGTACTCGCCTGCCGCCTCCTTGGCATCGATAAGCGGCAGGAGCGCATCGAGGAGCGCGTCGCCCGCCGCGGGCCGGTCCACGCCACGGCTCTTCTCGAACTGGTTCCGGCGTATCCGGACGACCCGTTCGGCGCACGCGCCGGCTTTCTCGGGAACCTGCGACGCCAGGAAATCCATCGCCTCGACGGCCGTCGCGTAGCCTGTCGGCTGGCCGCCGGCCAGGTCGGCGGCCTTTTCGCACAGGACCGTCAGGAATCCCGGCTGGTTCGTCGCCTCTTTGGCAGTGGCCAAGAGGCCGGCTGCCAGTTCGATATCGTCGCCGGCGTCGCGTGTGGCCCTGACGGCCTTCACCTTCGCGCCGTACAGGGACTCGAAGACCTCGGCGGCCTTATCGGCCTCGGCCGCGCGCTGCGACGCCGCGAACACCCCGAGGATGGCACAGAAAACACCAATGAGACTTGCCTTGCGACGCATGTCGCGTCCTCCCGCTTGCCCGTAGGCGAGAACGGCTCGGTATCGTGATGAATCGGCACAGCGGCACGGCTCGCAACCGGCGCTCAAGGCCGCGCTTACGGAAGTTTAGACGTGCGCGGCGTGCGTCCGGTTCCATGGCAATATGGCACGAAGGAGGGGAGGTGTCCAAAACGCTTGCCGGGGCAGACCCTTCGCGCGGCCCGTACCCGGTACGGGTCCGTATGGACGGGCCGCGCAAACCAGATGGGACGGTGAGCCTCAGAACGTTAACGCATCCTGGGCGCTGAACCTCATTGACCGCCTCGGCCGGGGGCTGTATCATCGCCGTCGGTCATCGGGTCCGATTCCCCATACGGGCCCGTAGCGCGGAGGCGGCCGTGAGCACACCGGACGACGTGCAGGGGCGGCTCGAGGAGTTCGCTTCAGCCTACGGGCGCATCACCGGCCAGGTCCGCCGCGTCATCGTCGGCCACACCGAGGTCACCGAGGGCGTCATGCTGTGCCTCTTGACCGAAGGCCACGCCATTCTGGAGGGCGTGCCCGGCATCGGCAAGACGCTGCTGGTGCGGACGCTGGCCGAGGCGCTGGACCTCGTGTTTCGGCGTATCCAGTTTACGCCGGACCTGATGCCGGCCGACATCGTGGGCACCAACGTCATCGTCCAGCGTGAAGACGGCCGCCGCGACTGGGAGTTCCGCCCCGGGCCCCTCTTCGGCAACCTCATCCTGGCCGACGAGATCAACCGGGCCACGCCCAAGACGCAGTCGGCGATGCTGGAGGCCATGCAGGAACGTTCCGTCACGGTGGCCGGGACGACGCGGACGCTCACCGAGCCGTTCTTCGTCCTGGCGACGCAGAACCCGATCGAGATGGAAGGCACCTACCCGCTGCCCGAGGCACAACTCGACCGCTTTGCACTGAAACTGCTGATGAAGATGCCCGGACGGGGCCAGATCTCCGAAATCGTGGAGCGCACCACCGGCCGCCACGTGCCTCGTGCCGAGCGTGCGGCCGACGGGCCGACGCTGCTTGCGATGCGCGACCTGGTGCGCGAGGTGCCCGTGGCGTCGCACGTGCGGGATTACGCCAGCGCCGTGGTCCTTGCGACGCATCCCGGCAGCGAGGACGCCTCGCCGATGGTTTCCAAGTACGTCCGTTACGGCGCCAGCCCGCGCGGTGCGCAGGCCATGATTCTGGGCGGCAAGGTGCTGGCGCTCGTGGATGGGCGGTACAACGTGGCGTTCGAGGACGTTCGCCGCATGGCCCGGCCGGCGCTGCGGCACCGGCTCATTCTGAACTTCGAGGGCGAGGCCGAGGCCATCGACACCGACGCGGTGATCGACGACGTTCTGAGCCACGTGGCGGAGCCCGATTAGCCAGCCGTTCGAGCCGCGGGCTGTGCCCGCGGGTACCTGCCGGCAAGTACGCGTTTAGCGCCGGGTGGCATGGCCACGCTTGCGTGGCCATGCCACCCTCGGAAGGGGGCTGTGTCGCTAAACACGTATGCCGGCAAAGCCGGCGGGAGAGTGGCGAGGGCGCCATGCCCCAGCGGGATGACCTGTTCGATTCGGTGTTTCTGAAGCGCCTGGAGTATCTGCGCATCGTGGCGCGGCGGACCTTCTCGGGGTCGGCCCAGGGCGGGCGGACGGGCCGGCGGACCGGGCCGGGCCTGGAGTTCGCCGAACACCGGGCGTACGTGGCGGGCGACGATTTCCGGCACATCGATTGGGCCGCATTCGGGCGGCTGGAGCGCCTGCTGCTTCGCCTGTGTCAGCAGGAAGAGGACCTGGCGATCCACTTTCTGGTCGACGCGTCGGCGTCGATGGCCACGGGCCGGCCCGTGAAGTTCGACCACGCGCGTCGCCTGGCGGCGGCCTTGGCGTACGTGGGCCTGGCGAGTCTCGATCGCGTCCGTCTTGTCGCCATCGACGGCGGGGTGCGCGGTCACCTGGAGGCGGGGCGCGGCAAGTCGCACATTCTGGCGGTGCTGGAGTTTCTTCGCGGGCTGACGGCGGCGGGGCGGACGGACCTGGCACGCTCGGTCGAGGCCTTCCTGCCGCACGCCCCGCAGAGCGGGTTGGCCGTCCTGGTCTCCGACTTCCTGGACGAGGCCGGCTACGAGAAGCCGCTCACGACGCTTCAGGGACGCGGGTTCGACGTGTGGTGCCTTCACGTGACCGACGCGGCGGACCTTGCGCCGCCGGGCGGCGGCGACCTTGCCGCTAGAGACGCCGAGACGGGCGAGACGCTCGGGGTCCACCTGACCGACGATGTGCGCCTGCGGATCGCACAGGAGGCCGAACGGTTCGCGGCCGACCTGCGCGGGTGGTGCCTGGCGCGCGGCATCGGTCACGCCGAGGCGCCGACGTCGGTGCCGGCCGACGTGTTGGTGCTGGAGGTGCTTCGTCGCGGCCGGTTTCTGCGCTAGCCCTGCTGCGCTACTTGGTGCGCGGCGGGTCTCCCGACCCGCCGCGCCCGTAGCAGCGGGAAGATCAGCATTCCAGCGCGGTGGGTCGGGAGACCCACCGCGCTATGCCCTGCTACAGTTGAACGTGAACTGCGCAAGCCCTTTCGCGGCAAGGGTTTACAGGCGGCGGCCGGCGTGTTTGGAGGTGGAACCGCCGGTTTTTCGCCTGGAGGCCGCGGCCCGTCTGGCCGCGGCGTAAGCGCCTGTCGCACAAGAGGTTACATCAATCGCGCGGTCCAAAACCGTGGCCGGGACGATTTTTCTGCTTGAATCCCCCGCCTCCAGTCGTATCATAGTCGGACTTCTTGAGGTTGTCCTACCCACCTCGGGGCCGGTCCTCGCCAAGGCGAGTGCTCAGTCGCCCGGCCCTGAGGTTCTTTTTTGGCCGCACATGCCGGAGCGCAACGCCCGGGCGCACCGCGCCTTGATTGCGCCGCGGATTGTGCTACACTCGTCGGCCACCCGGAGGCCGCGCGCAAGAGAAGAACGGTTCCGAAATCGGGCGAGATCATGTTCGAGAACCTGACCGAGAGACTGGGCGGCGTCTTTCGCAGCCTGGCCGGCCGCGGACGCCTGACCGAACGCAACATCCAGGACGCACTGGGCGAGGTCCGCACCGCGCTGCTGGAGGCCGACGTCAACCTTCAGGTCGCCCGCGACTTCGTCGAGGAAGTCGGGCGGAAGGCCATCGGCCAACAGGTCCTCAAGACACTGCGCCCCGACCAGGTCTTCGTCAAGGTCATCCACGACGAGATGGTGAACCTGATGGGGGCGGTGGACGCGAAGATCCCGTACGCCTCGCCCGGCCCGACAGTACTGATGATGGCGGGCCTTCAGGGTTCGGGCAAGACGACGAGCGCGGGGAAACTCGCCCTCCTCATCCAGAACCAGGGTCACCACCCGATGCTGGTGGCGTGCGATTGCCACCGGCCGGCCGCCATCGAGCAGTTGATGGTCGTCGGCTCGCAGGTCGATACGCCGGTTTACAGCGAAGGCCTCGGCGACCCCGTCCGCATCGCCAAGAAGGGCGTGGCGGCCGCCGCAGAGCAGAACTGCGACGTGGCCATCATCGACACGGCGGGTCGCCTGCACATCGACGAAGCGATGATGCAGGAGGCCAAAGACATCGCGCGGGCCGTCTCGCCGCACCAGATCTACCTCGTCTGCGACGCCATGACCGGCCAGGACGCCGTCACCAGCGCCAAGGAGTTCAACGAGGCGCTGGAACTGAGCGCGGTGATCCTGACGAAACTCGACGGCGACGCCCGCGGCGGGGCGGCACTGAGCGTCAAGGCGGTGACCGGCAAACCCATCAAGTTCGTCGGCGTGGGCGAGAAACTGGACCGGCTCGAGGAGTTCCACGCCGACCGTATGGCCGACCGGATCCTCGGCATGGGCGACGTGGTGAGCCTGGTCGAGAAGGCCCAGGCCGCCGTCGATGTCGATGAGGCCGCCCGCTTGCAGGAGAAACTCCTGAAGGCCGAGTTCGGCCTCGACGATTTCCTCAAGCAGATTCGCCAGATGCGCCGCATGGGGCCGCTCAAGGACATCATGTCGATGATCCCGGGGATGGGCTCGGCGCTGAAGGACCTGCCCATCGACGAGAAGGAACTCGACCAGACCGAGGCGATCATCCACTCGATGACCCCCGGGGAGCGGTCGAAACCGGACCTCATCGATGCGTCGCGGCGGCGGCGAATCGCGCGCGGATGCGGGATGGACACCCAGGACGTTTCGAGCCTCGTCAAATCGTTCGGCCAGGTCAAGCAACTCGTGCGCCAGATGCAGGGGGCCGGCGTCTTTGGCGGCGGGCGCGCCGCCGCGGCCCAACAGATGGCCCAGGTTGACCTGTTCGGACACCAGCGCAAGAAACGCGGACGCTCCAAACGCAAACGCAAAAGCCGCAAGAAGCGCTCGCGATAGGCTCGCCCGAAGCAGCCTCGCCTGTGGGACGAGCCCCTATCTGGCCGCGCGAGCGAGCGGCACGCGGCACCGAAGGAGATGAAAGCGTGCCAGAGGCGGCTACCAAGCAGAAGGGCGAACTGACACCCATCTCCCGCACCGCCACCGTTCTGCTGGTGCTCTTCTCGGCGTGGATGTGGATCGAGACGCTGGGTATCCTCGCTTCCATCGTTCCCCCGATGGAAACGTCCGGCTTCCTGGCTGCCGTTGCCCAGGCCTTCCGGTCCTACTGGTGGCTCCTCATCCCGGTGGCCGCGCTGGCGGCAGGGTGGATGATCCGGAGCGGCCTGCGGCGGGACCGGTTCTGCCGGGCGGCGGTCGTGGCACTGGTTTCGTTCGTGGTCACCGGCGCGGCGGTGGGAGTGTCCATCAAATTCTCGGCCGCCACCCTGATGAGTTTCATCAGGACGTTCGTGCCGGGTTGACGCGTTCAGAAGCGGATCCGGAAGACGCAGTCCGGCGGGGGCACGGGGCCTCCTTCCTCTTCATCGTCCGGCCGACCCGTCCCGCCGTCGTCGACCAAATCCTTCCCCACCGAATAGATGATACCTTCGTCCCGGTCATACCGGAACGGCTGGCCGTCGAATCCGTCGCGCGGCACGGCGTCGATGTAGGCCGGCACGAGGACGTCGAGGCGTTCCGGCAGGCGGCCCGTCTCCATCTTGTACGCCTTCAAAGCCAGCAACAAGCGTGTGGCGGTGATCAGAACCTGCCGCCTACACTTTTGCTCAAACACCCGTTCCAGCGCGGGCAGCATCAGCGCGGGCAAGATCTCGCCTGCGACGTTACCTTTCACGCACAGCCAGGCCATGGCAGGAATCCTGGGCAGCGGAGGCTGCTTGGGTAGGCGCGCCTCGGCCAAAGGCTCGCTGGCCTCCAGAATCATCGGCCGTAGGTACCGTGCGAAGGCGCGCTTCGTCCGGTTCACCTGGAGCAGGAAGTCCGACACGCGGCCGCCCGGCTCGCAGCCTTCAATCCCGGCGTCCTCGCCGAATGCCACCCCGTTCTTCAGGTCCTCGACCAGGCGGGCATCGCAGACATATTCCACCCGCATCGCCTCGGCGTAGGGAGTGCCTACGGGCTCTTTGGGCCGCAGTGCTTCGACAGCCCGGGCGAGGGCCTCGCGGCTCAGCCGCGATTCGGGCAGCATGCGGCGGATGCGGGCCAGGCCCATGCCTTCCAGGGTTACCCCGACCAGATACCCCACAAGGCACGCATCCGCGCCGATGACCATGCGGCCGAAGTGGACGCTCTCCATCGCGGTCTTCATTGCTTCGGCATCCTTCCCCTGCCGGTGCAGGTGCAGGGCACGGAGGTCTGCGAGTTGCGCGAGACTCAGCCAATCGTAGATGTACAGTATCTCCGTGCTGACGGTCTCGACCGGCGGGGCCTGTAAGCCCGGCCGCTTCAACCCCTTCCGCCACAGGCGGAGGCCTTCCTCGGCGGTCTCGAGCACTTCCCCGGCCTTTGCTGCGTCGTACTCGTCGTCAACCATGTCGGAGACGAAATCGCGCTGGGCCTCGGTCAGGTCTTCTTCGAGACGCTCGTAGGCTTGGTTGAAGAGGTCAAAGGCGTTCTGCTCCGCCGGCAGGGGCTCGCGCCGCGACAGGAGGTCCGCGTCGTCCGGCGGCGGGGCGTCCATCGAGAGGATATGGAACGTCGCCACGATGCCCACGGCCACGGCCAGCAGGGGCATGACAATCCGCACAATGGCCTTGTCGCGCCGGGTCACGGCGTTCCTTTCCAAAACGCGAGGCTTACAGCCCAATCTTCGGGCCGGGATCAAACTGCCGGGCGGTAAAAACGCGGACAGCCTCGGCCTTGCCGCGCGCCAGGTGGGCCTGGGCCTCGAGGGCAAGGGCGGGCGTGTTGCAGTCGCGCGACAGGTGGGCCAGGACGACGTGCTTGACGCGGCCGCGACGCGAGCGGCCGACGATCTCGGCCAGCGCCTCGGCCGCCGCCTCGTTCGAAAGATGCCCGTGCGGGCCGGCGATGCGCTCGATGAGGTCGGCGGGCCGGCTGCTCGCCCAGAGCATCTCCGAGTCGTGGTTCGACTCGATGACCACGGCGGTCGCGTCAACGAAGCAGGCCAGGACATCGTCCGGCACGTGACCCAGGTCGGTGGCCACCGACACGGAGCGCCGGCGCCGCCGTGGGCCGAAACTCAACTGGAAGCCCTGGCACCAGCCCGGTGAATCGTGCGGCACGTCGAACCCCTCGACCGCAACGCTGCCGATCTCGACGGCCTCGCCGTCCATCGGGCGGGCGAGCCCTCCCCGGACGAGTTTTCTGAACGCCGGCAACGTGTCGGACAGGTGGGCAAGGTTCTCGCCGGATGCGTAGACCGGTATGGTGTGCCTGAGGCAAAAGCCTGCGGCCGACGCCGAGAAATGGTCGCGGTGCGTATGGGTTACGAAGACGGCGTCGATCTCGCCCGGTTCGACGCCTACCGCCGCCAGGGTTTCTTTCAGACGCCTCTGCGTCAGGCCGATGTCGACGAGCACCCGCGTCCTGCCCGAGGCCACCAACAGGGCGTTGCCCAGGCTGCCGCTCGCCAATGGACACAGAAAAGAGGTCACGTCTCAGCCTGCCTTACGGTTCGGATTACGTGCAGCGACCCCGTGCAAAGGACACGCACGACAATGACGAATGCCGAAACCCGAATGACGAATCAAACGGCAATGACGAATGACCAACGACGGCCCGCCGAAGCCCAAGCCGCACCAGGCAGCCTTTTCGGCATTCGTCATTGTCCTTTCCTCGTTCATTCGTCATTCGGATTTAGGCATTCGTCATTTGCAAAAACTCCCCGTCCGGCCTACCTCGGTCGCAGCGGGTCCTGCTCGCTCTCGCTCATCCGGACCTCGACGTCGAGCACTTCGGCGAGGCGAGGCGCCCACGCCTCCAGCGGGGCGCGCTCCGTCCGGTAATGCCCACCAAGGATAACGCCGATTCCGCGGGCCGCAAGGTCCTGGACCTCGTGATACTTGAGTTCCCCCGTCACGAATGCGCGGCACCCGGCCGCCGCCACGGCGCCTGCCAGTCCGCCGCCGCTGCCGGTGCAGACACCAACCGTCTCGACGACCGTCTCCGGATCGCCGGCCACGTGAATCGCTCTCGCGTCAAGCGCCTCTTTCAC
>CAZIJC010000171.1:0-9360 GCA_964539385.1 uncultured Anaerolineales bacterium
TCATCGGCGAAGGAGCCACCGTTGCCGGCAACACCTTCCTGACGCAGTCCGTCACGGCGGACAGCCTCGTGGCTTCCGAAACGCCGAAGGTGAAGGTCAAGACCAGGCGCCGCAAGGGGGCGCGGCCATCCGCCGAATGACGACGGCCGCCAACGACACCCGATCGCTATCCGCAAGGTCGTGGGTCAGGGCGCTAGTGCTCTGTCGCTGCTGAATTGCGGGGTGCCACTGGCTGCTTGTCAGCCAGTGTGTGGCGAGCAGCAGGAAGGCACTGGCGGACAAGCCGCCAGTGGCACCCACCGTTTCACGTGCGACGGAGTACTAGGGTCACGCGGATTGTCACGAAGACAGGATGTGCCGCAGTCTCTTGAAGTTCGTGCGGGGCGGGTCTCCCCGTGCGCGGCGGGTCTCCGGACCCGCCGCGCTGGCAGCAGCGGGAAGGGCGCCATTCGTGCGCGGTGGGCCGGGAGACCCACCGCGCAAAACTCATGTCGGACCGCTTAGCAGAGGCCTTTGACCTCTGGACTCCATCCTGCCCGTTGCCGCACGCAGCAGAAAGCATTACCATACGGTCCGTCCCGAGAATGGCCGCCGCCCGGTAAGGAAACCCCGATGGCAACAAACACGTTCGGCAACCTGGAGCCCATGACCGACGGCATCGAGCCCATTACCGTCGAGGAACGAGAGGGCCGCATCGAGAAGGCACGTGCCCTGATGGTCGCGGGCGGCATCGACGCCGTCTACCTCGACGCGGGGTCGAGCCTGCTCTACTTCACGGGCGTGACGTGGGCCCGCAGCGAGAGGATGACGGCCGCCGTCCTTCCGGCACGGGGCGACATCGCCTACGTCTGCCCCGCCTTCGAGCAGCCGAGACTTCGAGGTGCCCTGACCGTCGGCGACGACGTTCGCGTGTGGCAAGAGGACGAGAGCCCGTACCGGCTCGTGGCCCAAATCCTCAGCGACCGCGGCATCGCCACAGGGACCATCGGGATGGAAGAGACCGTGCGTTTCTTCCTGTTCGAGGGCATCCGTCACGAAGCGCCCGGCGTGCGATTCGTCAGCGCCGATCCGGTCGTCACCCCCTGCCGCGCCATCAAGTCGGCCGCCGAGATCGCCCTGATGCAGCGCGCGATGGACATCACGTGCGAAGCGTTCAAGGCGTGCATCGCCGCAATCGAAGAGGGGACCACGCCGCGCGAGTTCCGCGCAAACAACGTGGCCGCACACGAGGCGTTGGGCGTGCGAGGTGGCACCGCGGTCCAATTCGGCGAGAGTACGGCGTATCCGCACGGCAGCGGCGAGAAGACGCCCCTGAAAGAGGGCGACGTGATCCTGATGGACGGCGGGTGCACGGTCGAGGGATACCATGCCGACATCAGCCGCACCATCGTCTTCGGCCGGCCCACCCCGCGACAGCGCGACGTGTGGAACCTGGAACGCGAGGCGCAGGCGGCCGCCTTCGACGCGGCCCAGGTCGGCGCCACGTGTGAAGCGGTCGATGCGGCCGCACGCCGGGTCATTACGGAGGCCGGCTTCGGACCCGACTACGAGGTGCCCGGTCTTCCTCACCGGACCGGCCACGGCATCGGCCTGGACTGCCACGAGTGCATGCACCTGGTTCGCGGCAACCAGACGCCGCTGGCGCCGGGCATGTGCTTTTCGGACGAGCCGACGATCGTCATTTACGGGGAGTTCGGGATGCGGCTGGAAGACTGCCTGACCATCACGGAGGCCGGTCCCCGGTTCTTCACGGAGCCGAGCCCGTCTATCGACCAGCCTTTCGCGTAGACCTGGCGCCGCGGCTGCCGGCCGAGTTCCCCCCGCGTCCGTGCGCGGCGGGTCTCCTGACCCGCCGCGTCCCCCCAGGCAAGGGAATAACATGGGTACCGTTCGCAGGTTTCCCGAATGGAGCGCGCCGGGGCTCAAGTATAGTCTTGACACGGGTCGGGAGAGAAGATAACATGGTTACTGCAGTCCCCGGCGGCTCTGCGTCAGAGTTTCTTCGGGGGAGTGCAGGTCTACATTTCGGCGGCCACGCGAGGGGGTGTGATCGCCAGCATCTGCAATGAGAAACCGTCAGGCGGCCGGGTACCAAGCGCATGTGGTGTGCGCCTGGTTGGGGCTTGGTCCGCGCGCCGCGGGCCGGCCGTCCAGGACGTTTTCACTGGGTATTGGGACATCGGAAAGGGGTAATTCAATGGAACGCATTGGGTCAGTCTTGGTTTGTGCGGTGGTGGCGTTGGGCGCGGCCGTGGCGGGCTCGGCAGAAGCAGCCGACTGGACGATCACGACCATCACAAGCAACACGTACAACGACACCGAGCCACGCGTATCGGACTCCTACGTCGTGTGGCAGGGATTCGTAGGCAGCAGCGACGCCGAAGTCATGTTTCACGACACCGATGCGGCGGGCATCACCCAGGTCACCGACAACGCCGTGCAGGATTATGAGCCCAGGGCATCAGGATCACACGTCGTCTGGTACGAGTTTCAGCACGGCGAGATCTACGCGTGGGCGGTCGGAGACCCACTCGTGCACACACCGATCTCCGACAGTGCCTACTACAACAACATGCCGCGCATCTCCGGCCCGTACGTCGTCTGGCAGGGGCGGACCGGGTCGAGCGGGAACTACCAGTACGACCTGTTCGTCTGCAACCTCGACACCGAGGAAGTCGCCCACCTTGACCTGAATTCGTCCGGCAACCTGTTTCCCAACATCTCGGGCAACACGGTCGTTTACCAGACGGGCGCCTCGGGCGCGACCGAAGTCTACCTCTACGACGCGAGCGAGGGAGGCGGGCCCGTCTTGCTCGGCGCCTCCGCGAAGTACCCGAAGGTCTCGGGCGCGCACGCCATTTGGCAGGGACTCGGCGGCAACCAGGTCTTCCTATGCGAGATCACCGAAGGCACACCCGGCGCCGTCCGTCAACTGACCAGCAGCGCGGCGAGCGCGGCGGCCCCACAGATTGCCGGATCGCGGGTCGTCTGGGAGAGCGACGCCTATGAGATCATCGTGTACGACATCGCCTCGGACGTCGCCACGCAGATCACCGACAACACCGGCACAGACGCCTATCCGCAGATCTCCGAATCGCTGGTCGCGTGGCGATGGCGATCGGGCGCCCAGTACGCCGTCTTCGCTTACGTCTTCGACGATCCGCAGGCACTGCCGGAGCAACTGGCCCCCGTCAACGCCAGGCCGCAGGTGTCGGGCTCCTGCGTCGTCTGGGGCGCCTCCGACGGACAAGACGGCGAGATCTACCTCGCCGAGGCGCTGTCGGTCAATCAGCGGCCCGTCGCCAACGCCGGCCAGGACCAGACGGCCCACCCCGCCGACGAGGTAACGCTCGACGGAAGCGGCAGTTCCGACCCGGACGAGCACTACCCCCTCACGTACGCCTGGGAGATCGTGGAGAAGCCGGACGGCAGTGCGGCCGACCTCTCGGACCCGACGTCCGTGAGCCCCTCCTTTACGGTCGACGAGATCGGCGACTACCGCGTGCGCCTCGTTGTGACGGATGACGAGGGTCTGGCGAGCGACCCGGACGAGGTGCTCGTCAGCACGTTCAACGCACCGCCCGTCGCCGCAGCGGGCGACGACCAGTCCATCCTGCTGATCGGCTCCACCGTCCAACTCGACGGAGGAGAGAGTTACGACGATGACGGCGACCCCATCACGTTTGCGTGGGAGATCATCACCAGGCCCGCCGACAGCCAGGCTGCGCTGTCCGACGCCGCTTCGCCCACGCCCACCTTCGTGGCCGACGTCCACGGCGACTACGTCATTGAACTGACGGTGAGCGACCCCTGGGACCCGAGCAGCCCCGATCAGATGACGGTGAGTTTCGCCAACGTCAAGCCGGTGGCGGTGGCCGGTGGCAGCCAGGCCGTCCTCGTCGGCGAAACCGTCGTGCTCGACGGGAGCGGCAGCAGCGACGCCAACTATGACCCGCTCACGTTCCGTTGGAGCCTCACCACGAAACCCGAGGGCAGTGCCGCCGAACTCAGCGACCCGGAGGCGATCCAAACCACCTTCTTCGCCGACGCCCCCGGCACCTACGTTATCAGCCTCGTCGCCAACGACGGCTTCGAGGACAGCGACCCCGATAACGTCACCGTCGAGGCCGTCACGGTGCTGGATGCGGCTGTCATGGAACTCATGGTGGCCGTCGAGACCATCAACGACCTGGATCCCGACGACTTCAAGAACCGCAAGAATGCCAAGACGCTCGTCAACAAGATCAACGGCGCCCTGAAGAAGATCGAGAAGGGCGACTACGACAAGGCAATCAAGAAACTCGAAAAGGACGTCCTCCGGAAGATGGACGGCTGCGCCGAAACCGGCGCGCCCGACAAGAACGATTGGCTGAGGACGTGCGAGGCCCAGGACGCCGTCTATCCGAGCGTGGTGCAGGCGATTGAACTCCTGGGCGAGGTAGGCGAGTAACGGCGACCGCGGGGCGGCCGCCCGCGAAGCCGAGTCCGAAACGTCCGTGCGCGGCGGGTCTCCTGACCCGCCGCGCACGCAGGAGCAAGAAGGGCGCGATTCGCGCGCGGTGGGTCGGGAGACCCACCGCGCAAAGCAAGGTTGCGATTCGCGCGCGGTGGGTCGGGAGACCCACCGCGCTGGTTCGGTCACCACGGTGGCCCGGCAGGCGGGGCGGCCTCGTCGGAGCCCTGGCCGAAGAAGGTCCAGAGCAGTGCCGCGCCGACGGCCAGGATCGATCCCGCCGACAGGTCCGGCAGTCCGGTCAGCCATGCCAGGAAACCGATGCCGGCCGCCGCCACAACGGCGATGATCCACACGACCACAAGGTTCGGGCGGAACTTGCCAGCCCCGCCTCCGGGGAGCGCCGGACGAGCGACCGGCCTGCCTTGCAGCACCGGCCCGGCGCGGACGACCGGCTGGGCCCACGGCGGCTCGTCGAGAGGTTTGGCGAGGCCTTCGCGGAGCGTGGACTCGGCAAGCGGCTGGGATTCGTCGTGGAACCTCAATCCCGACGGGGCCTGGGGCGCGGGCGGCTCCTCTGTCGCGCCGGGCGGCGGCTCGGCGCCTTCGTGTGACGCGCGTGCGAGCGAGTCGAGCGCGTCGGCGGCCTGGGCAACCTCCGGCGCGGCGGGGGCCGGCTCGGACCCGGCGCCGAGCGCCTCGAGGGCGAGCCGCGAGGCCTGGTCGGCCGGCATCTTGCGGCGACGAACGGGCCGTTGCGGCACGCCCATACGCACCTGTACGGGGTAGAGGGTATCGTCTTTGCCGGGGACGACCTCCGGGGCGCGAAGTTGGAGCCCGCACGACGGACACTCGACCCACTGGCCCGTCTGCTCCGGCAAGACGATCAGTTCCGTGCCGCATATGGGGTTGGGGCAGAGGAACGCCCAGACCTGAACGCCCTTGCCGCCCGGCGCCTCGGCGCGCAGGTCGGGTTCCGCTTTGGCCGCAGGACCGTCCGACGCCTTCCGGGAAGCCGAATCCATAACGTCTCCGCCGCTTATGGTACGCACCCCATCGGCGCAAGAGCAACCCCAAATGGGGGGCTGCACGGCGCCTGCGCACGCCGGCGGCCTTGGTGGGGCCGGCAGGATTCGTTCTCTGCGCCCGGGGGATTATGGAGTACTACTTGGTGCTCTTCTTGTCGTCGCCCTGTGGCGTGCGGTGGGCCACGACGCCGGGTTTGACGGCTGCCTTGTCCTTGGCGGGGAACGTGATGGTGCTCCAGAGCGGTTTGGCCTCGACGACCTTGGCGGCGACGCCTTTGTCCGGCGACGGGCCGAGCGTGAATTCGCTGCCCGCCTTGGCGCCGTCCTCGGAGCCGACGTCGAGGATAGCCGTGCCGCTTGCCGAGTCGACGCTCGCCACCTTGATGGGTTCGACGATGTCTGCAAGTTGATCGATCAGGTCTTCTGCGGCGCGTTTCACGGCGACAAGCGGCTGGAGGGCGGCGCCGCAGGCCACGGCCTTCACCTCTCCGGTCTCGACCTTGTAGACCGTGAGGTACATGACGGCCGAGCGGGTGGGGTCGATTCGCAGGCGTCTGCGGCGAGCCTCGGCCTTGACGGCGTCGAGGGCGGGGTCGTCCTGCGGCAGCCCGCCGACGGGGTAGAAGTTGCCTTCGATGATGTAGTGGACGCCGATGAGTCTGCCGGGCTTGGGCGTGGTCTTGGGGTCGGTGGCCTTGGTTTTGCCGAAATCGAGTTCGCGGATGATTTCGAGGATGCGTTCGCGTTCGACGACGATGAACTCGCGGCCCTGGAGGAGTTCTCGCACGAGGAACTGGCGTATGGGCGCCGGCATGGAGACCGGCGCGTCTTCTCTGCCGGTGCGCATGATCCACTGCGTCGTCTTGCCGTCCGGGCGTGTCCGGGTTGCGCTGAGTCCGCGGCCGAAAGGCAGGTAGTCTGCCAGTCGGACCACGTCGCCGGGCCTCATCAGCGCCACGACGGGTCTGCGTTGGCGGTCGACCTGCCTGAGTTTGTGGTCGTAATCGAACGTCTTGGAGGTCTTCGCTGCGGCGGGTGCCCCTGGCGGCGGCGACACGCGGATCTTCTCCACGCACGAGGCGGCGCCGACGAACAGGAGGACTCCCGCCGCCAGAACCGCCAGCGCCCGGACCGACAGCCCCCCCGACGCACCAGCACGATTGACCTTCATGGCCGCTCTCCTTGTGTCCTGCGTGTCCCAGCGTCGCATCGCGGTCGTTGCCGGCGGAAGCGCTACTGGGATGCGTCCGTTGGCTGCTTGCCGCCGTCAATGAGTTGCGTGTGCGGACCGTAGGTTACCTGCTCGTACATCGCCGTGCCGGGTGTAGGCGTGGCCATGCACCTGCCGCCCATGACAACGTGCGGCCCGTGATCGCACAGGTTGCCGCACCCCTTGTGGTCGAGGTCCGTGACGATATCCCGCTGCTTGTACAGGGCGAGGTACTGCTCGTAACTGGTCGCGCGTGGAATCGTTCCGTGCTTGACGTGTCGTTTGTAGTTCTCCGGTGTGGGCGTGCAGCAGCAGTTGCCGCCCAGGATCCAGGGCTTGTTGGCCTTGATGTGCCCGATGGCGTCGTGGCAGACCAGTGGGTTGGGTGTCATTGGCGCTTTGGGCACGTATGGAAGCGGGCGATACGGCGGGGCCCCGCACCCGGCCGCCGCCACGAGGGCAGCGCATCCGGCGAGGACCACCAGGGCGAGCCTCGTGGGTGTTGCGCGTGCGTGCGATGGCATCATCCGTTTCCCTGTTGCTTGAGTCTGGAGTTCAGTGCCTTGAGCGCGGCGGGTCGGGAGACCCGCCGCGCACGTTGTGAAACAGCCGCTAAACACGTGCGAGGCGCGGCTCATGGCCTGGTTGCCTTTCGGGGCTTGCGGACGCGGAACTCGTAGTCGGCCGCGGCCGGCTGCATGCAGACGACCTCGTGCGTCTTGGTGAACCGGGCGGGTATCATGAGCGGCGCCCAGTTGGTCTCGTAGAGTTTGAAGCCTTTGGCGTCTTTCCAGACGATCTGGACGTCGATCCAGACGTCTTCCTTGACGCGGTTCTTCAGGTCGGTGCGGACCCTCAAGAGGTTGCCCTCGACGCGGTCGCTCTCCTGCCGCACCACGCTCACGTGATGCCCGACGTCGGTGCCGCTTTCAAAAAAGACGCGTCCCTCCTGGTCCACCATTTTGGGATTGGCCTCGCATCCGGCCAGGCCGATGACGAGCCCGAGAGCCAAAGCGATCGAGATGCGGCACATGAGACCTCTCCTTTCTCATTCGTTCGACGTCGCGCCGCGTGCGGCCGGCGGGTGAGTGCATCAGAAGGCGCGCGGGGCGCCCCGGGATCCGTACGGACCCGTTGGGCTTTGCGGCGTTCCATACGGGCCGTATGACCAGGGACTCAGGCCGGGCCGGGCCCCGGCCGCGACGGCCTTCTGCACGTGTTCGGGCGGCAGCGTGTTGTCTCGGTCGAACGTCGGCTTCAGCAGGATGCAAACCTCCCCGCTTGCCGGAGCACTCACACCGTACCAGGTGCTCGTCCATCGACTGAGCAACTTGTCGTTGGCATCGTAGGCCAGGAGCCGGATCGTGTGCGGGCCGGGCGTCACCTTGGCCGCGAACAGACACACTTTGCCGGGCAGCGACGTCCAGTGCCGCATGTCGCCGGTGACGTCCCAGTATCCGGAGAGCGAACTGGCGTAAGGAACGTGCGACAGGACCTCCTTCAGTATGCCTTTGGTGGTCTGGGCGGCGTCCTTCTCGCCGATGCGGTCCTGCGTGGCCGTCTGGTCCCACAGATCGAGCGACTCAAACGCCGGGCCGGCGTAGTGACCGTCGAGATACACGCGGACGTGGTGCGGCGGAATGCCGGGGCGGCCGAACTCGGTGCGCTCGCCGTGCAGGCCCGCCAGGTACTTGAACGGGCAGCGTCCAAGTTCGATGGTCAGCAGGAGATTGGCGCCGGCCTGGTAAGCGGGCGTGAAGAACTCTTCGGCCTTCTCGGTGGTCCGCAGGACGGGGTTCCTGGTCGCCGCGTCGGGCAGTGCGGCCGGCGCGTCGGCCAGCGAGGGCGGCGGCTCGGTCAGGTTGACGGCGTCCTCGATGTACAGGTCGGGCTTGTCGGGGTCGTGAAACGTGTTCCAGGCCCAGGTTTCGCCCTCGGTCCGTCGCTTGAGGCCTTCCTCGGCGCTGCTGCAATCGGCCTGGCGTTCTCGGGCAGCGTCCGCTTCTTTGCGGGGCGTTTGGGTGCGGGCCTTGCGGAAGGCGACCTCGGCGTTGCCCTTGTCGCCAAGTTTGGCGTAGGTCTTGCCGAGCCAGTAATAGGCCAGGCCGAAGTCCTCCCCGACCTCCGGCGGGGTGGTGTCTTTGACGACGGCCCCGCGGTCGTAGTCGAGAGCCCGTGTCAGGAAGATGCGGGCCTCGTTGTAGCGGCCGGTCTGATACTCGATCATGCCGAGGTAGACGCCGAGCATGGCCCGCTCGTAGGTCTCGCCCTTGTAGTACTTGAGCCGTTCCGACGAGAGCGCCGCCGCGGTACTGTCTCGCTGGGCCTCGAGTTGTTCGAAGGCCTCCGTCAGGCGTGGCTTGGCGCGCAGGGGACAGCCGTAGAGGATGGCCCAGCGGCCGAACTCCATCCGCTGCAGGACGTAGTTCGTATCGCTGGTGTCCTGCGGCAGGCGGGCTTCCATGGCGTCGAGCGGGTTGACCCAGCCGGTCGGCTGGATGGGCTGCGGCACACAGCCGGCGGCGAAAAGGAGGGCGGCCGTCGAGAGGCGTGCGGCAAGAAGGTGTCTTGAACCCATGGCGATCCCCCTTGGCGACGGGCGTCGGGCCCCCTGGCGGTCTTACGTAAGTCTTTTGCTGTGGCGAGAACGGCACCCGCTCGCTTACGCT
>CAZIJC010000172.1:0-9299 GCA_964539385.1 uncultured Anaerolineales bacterium
CTGGAGCGTCCGCCAGAACGTCGGCACGCCCAGCATGACGGTGCACCCGCCGACCTCGGAATCGTTCTTGAGAAAATCGACGAGCGGGAGGCCCTCGGCGGGGGTGTACTTGCGGCCGTCGCTGAAGCCGAACCCCCACACGGCCACCACGGGCCGGCCGCGATGATGGAGGTACGCGGGGTCCTTCGTGATGTGCATCCTGCGGACCAGCCGCCGCCAGTCGTCCATCACGCGGTGCATCTGGCCGGCGCCCGTGCCCGAGAGGTCGTACATGACGGCATAGGTGCGGCCGTGCCGGTTGGCTCCCTCGCGGCAATGGCCGAGAACAACGTTGAAGTGCCGCAGGCCTTTCGGACGGGAAACCTCGCCCACAAACCGCTGGACGAACGCCCCGTCGATGCCGTACTGCTGCATCCATCGCCAGTGCCGCAGCACCGTCTTGCGGTTGAACGACGAGAACACCTCGGCCGGGCGGCCGTCGGCGTGCTTGAACGCCGTGGCGTACCGCTCGTCGGTGTCGAGTTCGCTCGTGTCCGGCCACAGGTCGACCGTGCAGCGGCCCGGTTCGAAGCGGCGGCCTCTGCCCCAATGGTGCCACCCGCGTTCGGCCCCGTCGCCTTCGGCCGTGAACCATCCCTGGTACCCGCACAGGACCTTGCCGGTAAGGGTCTTCCGGTCCACGCCCGGCGCCGTCGGGCCGGCGTAGGGTTTCATCGTTTTCTCGACGACCTCGTCGAACGTGGGGTCGGCAGCCGAGGCGTGACCGGCGACAAGGCACAGGACCACCAGGATGCGTGCGGCGCGCGTCACTCGCATTTCGCCTCCTCGCTTTTCTTCTCCGGCGCGACCTGGTCCCGTTTCTTCCAGTCGATGCGGACCTGCCATCGCCAGCGGGAACTCATGAATTCGGGGATGGTAACGCGGCCGTCGGCGCTCGTGTCCATTTCCCTGAAGACGCGGTCGATGCGCGCGGCGACCTCCTGCCGGGTCATGGCGCCATCGTCGTCGGCGTCGATCCAGAAGAAGACCTCCTTGGCCTTGTCGGTGACGATGCGGTTGTCGACGTACTCGGCCTCGGCCACCTTGCCGTCGCCGTCGGCGTCGGAGGCGTGGAAGATGCGGCGGGTCTTCTCGGTGTTGCCGAAGCGCGACCGGCCGACGTACTCCGCCTCGGTCAGGCTGCCGTCGCCGTCGGCGTCGAGACGCTTGAAGAGTTGCTTGAGGGAAGGTTTGCCGCCCGGGCCGCCCTTCTCGGGAGCGGCGGCAAGGCAGAGGGCAACGCAGATGAACGCGACCACAAGGATTGGGAGAACTCGTCTCATTTTGCTTTCGCCTCCTTCTTAAACTCCACGCGCCAATCAATCTCGCCTTGAGTCGGCGTGAACTCGATCACCACGAGGTTCGGCTCGCGCGGCGTCGGGACCACCTTGCCGGGTGCGCCGTCGAAAACGGCTTCGGCCACGCGCACGCCGTCCGGCACATAGAAAGTGTACCGAAACGGCACGCCGCCGACCAGTGCGACCGACTGTCCCTTGATGAGCCCGGCCAGGGAGAGGTACGAGGCCCGTTCCACATCCACGCCCCCGGCCGTCAGGTGCCGGTCGCTCGAAACGAACTGCGGGCGGCTGCCCGTCGGGTGCACCACAAGCAGGCGGCACGACGACGGGGCAACCTGAAGCGGCACCGTCTCGCGGGCCCGGCCGACCGTCACCAGATGGCCGTCCCAGTAGTCGTACACCAACAGCCGCTTGCCGGACGGGTAACCAAGTCGCCTCAGGTCCAGGTCCACCGCCTGGCGGTGCCCCGCCGTCCAGTTGAACACGCCCACCACGTGGTACGTGCCGAACCGCTTCCGCAGCGCGAGCGCCCACAGGCGGCTGTACCGTTCGCGGCCGGCTTCGGTCAGGACGTCCCAGAGGTCGATCGGCCGGGCCGTCACACCGGTGGGCGGCATGCATTGGGTCAGGAGTTTCATCCGGTCGGGGCTGAGGTCCTCGAGCCGGTCGCCCGTCATCGTGACGCCGCCGTGCAGGACGACCATGGCGGCCCAGGCGCGGGCCTGGTTCAGCGTCAGGCCGCGCTGCACGCCGTCGGTGCCCAGGCGACCGCCCACGTGCAACTGGTCGGGGTCGTTCCACCAGAGACGGCCGTTGGCGAAGTACCGCGGCGCGGCGACGCGGGCCGTCGGGTAGATGCCCTCCCACGTGGCGGAGACGTCGCCGCCGATGCGCTGCCCGTCGGCGATGCCCAGGCTCTTCCAGTCGCACTCGCCGGACGTCACGAAGTACGTGCCCTCGGCCATGCCGTCCCGCATGGCGCGAAGGGCGTTTCGGTAGATGTCGTGGGCCGGAAGGCTGGGGTCGGCCTCGAAGCCGGCGCCGTAGCCGAGGAAGTCGGCCTTGATGTACCGGGCGCCCCACTCGTGCGTCAGGCGGCGGAGCGTGTCGGTCAGCAGCGTCTTGAACTCCGGGTGCGAGAGGTCGTACGAGCCGGTGAGTTCGCCGTTGCGTTTGACCATGAGTTCCGGCCGGTTCACGAGCACCGGCCGCGCCTCGCGCATCCACTCGGGGGCGTCGGGCTTGAGTCCGCCGTCCGGCCCGGCCGAGGCGTTACGGTCCTCGTCCGAGAACGGCGCGATCCACAGTCCCAGCCGAAACCCCGCCGCCTTGCACGCCTCGGCAATCGGCTTGATGCCGCCGGGGAACCGCCGCGGGTTGGGTCGCCAGTCGCCGCTGCATCGCCACCCGCACTGCCAGCCGTCGTCGATCTGGAGCACGTTGAAACCGTACGCCGGCAGCCGGTTTCGGTAGATCGTCTCGATGGTCCGGTCGATCTGCTCGCCGCGCATGATCCAGCCGAAGGCGTCCCAACTGCACCACCCGCACGGGATCGGACGGTGGAGGCGGATGCCGTTGAACTCCTTCACGAGCGCACCGTACGCCTCGAGGCCCTCGAAGATCTCCTTCGGAAAGAAGACGGCGTAGGCCCCGGTGCCGGCCGTCTCGCCCGGCGCGACGTGGAGTTCCCCCGCTCCGGGGCCGGCGTAGTCGGCGGTCATCTCGACGTGCGGCACGCGATTCTTCAACCGGCACCGCACGTGCGACTCGGCGTGCTGGCTGAGGGCCCCGAGGACCGTGCCGAGGCGGGTCTCGCGGTTGTAGAGGGCGGCCATCATGCCGCTCGGGACCTCGTCGCCCTCGAGAACCGCGACCTTCGACTCTCGCGCCCTCGGGTGCGCCAGCACGCGGATCTGGCCGTCGCCGAGCGCAAGTTCCCCCTTGAGAACCGTGACGGACCGCGCGGCGATGGGCGTCTCGGTCGCCGGCGCAAGGACAAGCCGCGTCGTGAAACACTCGCGCTTGTCGGGCAGCGTGTAGATGACCCGGACGCGCGCCGCAGGCATCTCGTAAGCGACCACGACGGCCTTGCCGGGGGCCAGCGTGCCGCGCGCGTCGCGGACCGAGAGCGTCGGCTTCACGCCCTCGAGGATATCGGCGTCGCGGCCGCGCAGCCGGATCGCCGCCACCGCACCCGACAACACGGGCGTGCGCCGGCGACCGCTGACCCGCGCCGCCGACAGGACGCCTTCGCGCGAGACCGTCACCGCAAGCGAGCGGTTCGCCAGCGTCACGCCGTCGGGCCCCTCTTCGACGGTCACCGCGCCGGCGATAGCGGGAGGGACGGTCACGGCAAGCCAGAAGAGCAAGAGCGGCGCGCGTCGAAATCGCCCGGGCATTCTGGAGGATCCCTCTCAAACGCGGTTCAGGCACCGCACCACCGGATTCTATTTGCTTCCACGTCCCGGGGCAACACGGTACCCTCACGTGCCGGTCCAGTCGGAAGGAGACGTTGCGATGCTCGGACACATCATGCCTGCCGCATTGCTGCTCGGCCTCTGCGCCACGCTGGTCGTCGCGGCCGCGCCCGAGCCGACGCTCACGCCGCCGCGCAAGGTGATTGAACTGGCCGTCGGCGAGAAGGCGACGGTGACACTCGCCGACGGGGCAACCGCGACCGTCAAACTCCTCGGCATCGACGCCACGACCGACACCCTGGACTCCGGCGTCCGCGAAGGCCGCGCACGCGTCGAGGTCAACGGCCAACAGGCGACGCTCATCTCGGCCAACTACACGCTGCCCGTAACGGTGGGCGGCGTGCGAATCGACTGCCCCATCACCCGCTCCTGGTACGCCAGCACGAACGCCGACCGCTGGGCTCTGGGCAAGGATGCGCGGCTGCGGCTGTGGCCCGCGCGCGGGCCGCTGCTTGCGCCCGGGACGTTCGGCTACCCGGTCCGCCAGCGATGGTTCGCCTCAGACACGCAGATGGCGAACGAGCCGGTCTTCGTGGACGCCGGCGAACGCGGGCGAAAGAAACTCTACTACCACAGCGGCCTCGACTTCGGCGGCGTCGAGGGGATGGTCGATATCCTGGCCGCCACCGACGGTCTCGTCGTCTCGGCCGGCGGCAAGACGCTGCCGGACTACAAGGAGGGTGGCCCTGTCGGCCCGCGGTACGACGTTGTGTACGTGGTGGACGGGCGCGGTTGGTTCTACCGATACAGCCACATGAAGGAGATCGATGCGGCCGTTCGGCCGGGCGTCCGCGTCACGATGGGGCAGAAGGTCGGCATCCTCGGCAAAGAGGGCGGCAGCGGCGGATGGTCGCACGTGCACTTCGAGATCAAGACCCGCCAGCCGTCGGGCAAATGGGGCACCGAGGAAGCCTACGCCTACGTCTGGGAGGCCTACGCGGGCCGGTACAAGCCGCCGGTCCTGGCGGTCGCGCGGCCGCACAGGTTCGTGGCGGTCGGCGAGGAAGTGGTGCTCGACGGCAGGCGGTCGCGGGCGTTCGGCGCACGTGTCGACCGATACGAGTGGACGCTGACCGACGGCGCCCGCGCCATCGGCCCCACCGTGAAGCAGACCTACAGTGAGCCCGGCACGTACTGCGAGATTCTCAAAGTGACCGACACGCGCGGCAACTCCGCTTGGGATTTCTGCGTCGTCCAGGTGGTGGACCCGAAGGCCCTCGACCGTTTGCCGCCAACCGTTCACGCCGCCTACGCGCCGACGCAGGGCATCAAGGTAGGCGACCCCGTCACGTTCAAGGTCCGCTCGTTCCGCACGAAGGCGACGGGCGAAACCTGGGACTTCGGCGACGGCAGCCCCGAGGTCAACGTCAAGTCCGACGCCAACGCCAACGTCCACAACCCCAACGGCTACGGCGTGACGGTGCACCGTTACACGCAGCCGGGCGACTATATCGCGACGGTCCGGCACACGGCGCCGAACGGCTACAAGGCCGTCGGCCGGGTGTGGGTGCACGTCGAGGGGGCGTGATTGCGCCGTTGCCGGGCGGACCGGGAAACGTCACGAGGGCGAGCCCGGCCGGTGTCGGAGGAAGCGCCGGAAAAATCCTGATTTTTCGGAACACCCGTGCGCCGGGGGGGTTTGAACGAACAGATGGCCGGGCTGAACCGCCCCTTCTTATGCCCGGCTATTGCGGTCCTTCCCGGACCGCCCTTTGGCCCTAGGGCGTCGCTACTCACCCCCATGGTGGCGACGCCCATCTTTTTTCTCCGCAGGGGCGGGACACAGCAGCGCCCCGCAGACGCCGGCCCGCTGTAGGGTGCACTTCCCCAGCCTATACGTCGGGCCTGTAACCGCGCGTCAGCGGGTGAAAGACAGGTACAGAATGACCGCGACGAGGACGACCGCCATCGCGAGGATCAGGAACTTGACCCATCGTGAGCCGGAGGTCTCCTTCGTCACGTTCTGCCAGGGGACCATCTCGCGCCAAGCCTCGTCGCCCCGGTTGTACGCCTGAAACAGGGCGACGACCTCTTGCAGCGGCAGGGCCTCGCCCTCGGCGCGGTGGTGTTTCTTGCCTTCACGGTACTCGACGAGGAGTTGATCGGCCTGGCCGGCGGTCTGGATATACTCCGGCGGCCTGTCGGCGCGCGTGAGGACGGCAAACGAGCCCGCCCGGCCGCCCAGTCCGCTCAAGGCCTCGCGGAGATTCTCGTCGGTCGGTTCGTCGATGGCCGAGCCCTCTTCCGTTTCAAGCCGCATGGCGGGTCCCCTGGACTGTGAGCGACATGAGGTTAGTGCGCAACCGTCTGGAGGCAAGACAAAAAGGCGCGCGCGTGGCGTGGGGAGCGACCGGGGCGCGCGTCACGCATCCAGTTCGGCCCGTGCCTTCAGGAGGTCGTCGTACACCTTCTTGCGGGTGTCGGGCGTGTAACTGCGCAGGACGTAGGCGGGGTGAAAGGTCGGCATGAGTTTGGCGCCCATGTACGGGTAGAACCGTCCCCGCAGCCGCGTGATGCCGTCGTGCGTCTGGAGCAGATACTGGGCCGCCGTGCCGCCCAGCGCCACGATGACCTTCGGCCGGATGATTTCGATCTGCCGCGCCAGGTACGGCGCACAGTTCGCACATTCCTCGGGCCCCGGGCGGCGGTTGGCGGGCGGCCGGCACTTGACGATGTTGGCGATGAAGACCTCGTCGCGCGTCATCTTGATGGCGGCGATCATCTTGGTGAGCAACTGTCCGGCCCGGCCGACGAACGCCAGCCCTTGCAGGTCCTCATCGGCCCCGGGGCCTTCGCCGATGAACAGCAGTCCGGCGTTCGGGTCGCCCTGGCCGGGCACGGTGTTGGTGCGGCCGGCCGCGAGTTCCGGGCAACGCCGGCACTCGGCGACTTCCTTGACGATCCGTTCGAGTGCTTCCTCCTTACTGGCACCGTCTTGGAGGTCGGGGCTGATGTCGTCGAACAAACCGGGTCCTTTCACGTGGACGACGGGGGCTTGCTCCTGTCGTGCGGGCGTTGCGTCTTCGGCCGGCGCCGGCGCTGCCGCCTCGACCGCCGCGTCGAGTTCGCGCTTGGCGGCGTCGGCGGCGCGGGCCTCGGGCAACGCATCTTCTAAGGTTGCGTCACCGGGAGCTTCCGCTCCCGGCTCGGGGACTCGGGGGGTGATCTCGGGGACTCGGGGTGCGATCTCGGGGGCGCGACCGACGGCCGCGAGGCCCGCCCGTCCTTCGCCCTCGAGACGCAGTCGGAGGTTCCGGACGAGGCGCTCGAGTTCCCGCCTGGGCTGTGTGCTGAGCGCGGTGCGGGGGAGGTCGGCCATAGGGAATCAGTTGACTCTGCTCTGCTGACGTTGCTGGAGGTCCCGCACGATGGCGACGCCGGCGCCGGTGCCGACGCGTGCGGCCCCGGCCTGGAGCATCTCGCGGACCCGCTCGAGGGTGCGGATCCCACCCGTCGCCTTGACGCCGGCGCCGTCGCCGACGGTCCGCTGGACCAGGGCCACGTCGCGGGCGGTCGCGCCGCGGGCGGCGAAGTCTGTCGAGGTCTCGACGAAGTCGGCCCCGGCCTCCAGCGCGAGCCGGCACGCCTGGACTTTTTCGTCGTCCGTGAGATAGCAGCACTCCAGGATAACCGCCAGCACCAGTCCGTTGGTGATGCTGCGGACGGCGGCGATCTCATCGCGGACGTCGCCGAACTTGCCGCTCTTCATGGCGATGAGGTTGATGACCATATCGACCTCGTCCGCCCCGGCCCGGGCGCACGTCTCGGCCTCGGCCTGCTTGGCCTTCAGGCCCGAATGCCCGAGGGGCAGACCGACGGCGCCGCCCGCCGCCACGCCCGTCCCGGCCAGCCGCCGCGACGCCCGCGCGATGTCGTACGGCGAGACGGTGACGGCCGCAAATCCGTACGCCACCGCCTCGGCGCAACCCTGCTCGATGGCACCGATGGTGTGATCCGGCGCGAGGACGGCGTGGTCGATGCGCCCAGCGAGACGTTCGGCCGCCAGCACGTCGATGTGAGGCGAATTAGTCATTCCCTCCAGCATACCCGCGCCGGCGCGCAGCTTTCAAGGCAAAACGAAAAAGGTGATTCACCGCCGCGCTGTCGTGCACCACGCGGCAGGAAAAGCGCCGGGCAAGCCCGGCGGCTAACAGTGCGCCCTGTTAGCCGCCGAGTTTACTCGGCGCGTGTCGGCGCCGAGCCTACACCAGCACCGCGTCGCCGTTGCCGCGCGCGATGCGGCCGATTCGGTAGACCGTTTCGCCGGCCTTTTCGAGGATCCCCGCGACGTGGTCGGCGTAGTAGGGGCTGACGACCATGACCAAGCCGATGCCCATGTTGAAGACGCGCCACATCTCTTTCGTCGAGACCTCGCCCGCCTTCTGGAGCCAGGTGAAGACCTCGGGCACCGGCCACGCGCCTTTCTTGATGCGTGCCCGCAGGCCGGGCGGGATGATCCGGGCCACGTTGGCCGCCACCCCGCCGCCCGTGATGTGGGCCATGCCGTGGACGGTCCTTTTGGTCCTGTAGTACCGGAGCACCTTGAGGACGGCCGACGGATAAAGCCGCGTCGGTTCAAGCAGGACGTCCGCCACGGGTCGCCCCAGGCCGGGCATCTCGTCCGTCACGTTCAGCCCGGCCGTCTCGAAGACGATCTTCCGGGCCAGGCTGTAACCGTTGGAGTGAAGACCGCTGGAGGCCAGGCCGAGGACCGTATCGCCTTCCTCGATGCGCCGGCCGTCGATGATGCGCCGCTTCTCGACAATGCCGACCGCGAATCCTGCCAGGTCGAAATCGCCCGGGGCGTAGAAGCCGGGCAGTTCGGCCGTCTCGCCGCCCAACAGCGCACAGTCGCACTTTCTGCACGCCTCGGCCACGCCGGTCACCACCTCGGCCAGAATATCGGCGTCGAGCCGACCCACGCCGAGATAGTCGAGAAAAAAGAGCGGCTCGGCGCCCAGAACCAGGACGTCGTTGACGCACATGGCGACGCAGTCCTGGCCGATGGTCCGGTACGAGTGCGCGTCGATGGCCACCCGCAACTTCGTGCCGACGCCGTCGGTGCCGGACACCAGGAGCGGGTGCTTGTAGTTTCGCTGGAACAGCCGCTGGTTGTAGTCCAGGCTGAAGACGCCGGCAAAGTGGCCGTACTGGCCGAGGACGCGCGGCCCGTGGGTCCGCCTGACGGCCGACCGGATGCGGTCCACGAGCCGGTCGCCGGCCTCGATGTCCACGCCGGCCGCTTTGTAGGTCAGGCCCTTTGCCATGCGTCGCTGGCTCCCGGCGGCATCGCAACGGTATCGTATCGCGGCGTGGCGGCCGACGCTACTGTTTTCGTACGGTGCCGGAACGTGCCACAGCGGCGTAGCGGCAGCCCCGCCAATTCGCTTGAGTTTCATTCCGTTGCTTCCTAGACTACCTCGCTGCGCCGCCGGTGGAGGCCGCGCGGCACCGGCGGCCGGCACCGTTGGGCCTCGGACACCCA
>CAZIJC010000173.1:0-9007 GCA_964539385.1 uncultured Anaerolineales bacterium
ACCCGCCCCGCGCCCCCAGGCAAGCAAGAAACATGGGTACCGTCCCCAGGTTTCCAGAAACATGGGTACCGTCCCCAGGTTTCCGACCTTGACGCGCGGGGCCTTTCGTGTCATTATGTGGGCATGGGCCCATTCGCAGGAGTTGGCGGTTGGGAGACAATGGATTCGTGCGGCGGCTCGAAGGGCGGTTGGGCCCGTGCCTGGCGCCAAACAAACCCGCCCCGCGCCCCCAGGCAAGCAAGAAACATGGGTACCGTCCCCAGGTTTCCGTCCCCAGGTTTCCGGGACGTGATCCTGACCTTTGGGTGCTGAGGTGAGGTCAGGAATCGGGGGACGGGTCAAGGCGGCCCCGAGACCCTTGGCCAAGACGGCAGGGGGTTTTTGGGGAAACTCCCTCAGCGGCAAAAGGTTGAAACCCTCTGGGAAACGCCACCCTTACCCTTTTTCCCACCACGGCGCCCCGGCCGACTTGAAGCGGCGCTCAAGCGGAGTCGGCGGTCGGTCAGGGGGGTTCAGGGAACAGGCTCAAGACAGGAGACGAGCCATGACCCGGAGTATCCGAATCGCAATCGTATCGGCTCTCATTGCGCTGGCAATGGCAGCCCAGGTCCCTTCTGTCGCCGCCAGGGACGTTCCGGCTCAGTTGCCCGATCCGGACGGCAAGCCGGCGGACATGAGCAAACCCGTGCAGGTTTACATTCTGCTGGGCCAGTCCAACATGCTGGGTGCTGGTAAAGTTGCCGGAGACAGGGAAGGAACCCTTGAGCATGCGGTGAAAGCCAAAAAGAAATACCCATACCTTGTGGATGACGCCGGCAATTGGACCGAGCGGAAGGATGTCCGCAATGTGCGTGTCGCGGGAACCGGCACACGAACGACGCGGCTGTGCCTCAACCAATGGATGACCATCACGGGAAACATCGGCCCGGAGTACGGAATCGGGCACTATGTGGGGCATGTCACGGATGCGCCCGTAATGATCCTCAAAAGCTGCACCGGCAACCGCAGCCTCGGTTGGGACCTGCTCCCGCCGGGCAGCGAGCGCTACGAGGTCGAAGAGAAGGGCAAGACCATGGTCTACGCGGGCTATAAGGATTCGCCGGCCAAATGGGAAAAAGGCACGGAGCCGAAGAAGATCGGCTGGTACGCCGGCATGCAGTACGACGGCGACGTCGCCCGTGCCAAGACGGTGCTTGCGGAACTCGACAAGTATTACCCCGGGGCGAAGAAGTACGAGGTCGCGGGGTTCTTCTTCTGGCAGGGCGACAAGGATCGCTACAATGCCGCACATGCCGGCCGCTACGAGCAGAATCTCGTCCACTTCATCAAGCAGTTGCGCAAGGACTTCAATGCTCCCAGCGCGAAGTTCGTCTGTGCCACCCTTGGCCAAACCAAGAAGAACGCCGGGGGGAATGAGGGAAAGATACTCCAGGCCCAACTCGCGGTTGACGGCAGAAGCGGCAAGTATCCGGAGTTCAAGGGCAATGTGGCCTCTGTCTATTCCAATCCGTTCTGTCATGGCGGCGCCTCCAACAGCCATTACGGCGGCAACGCTGAAACCTATATGGACACCGGCGAAGCCATGGGCCGGGCCATGGCGCAACCGCTGAACCAGCCGAAGGCGGGTGCGTCGGCAGCGCCTCCCGTCGATGACAAGAAGGCCAAGATCCTCGAACAGAACCTGACGCGCCGGCTCACGCTGGCAAAGAACTACCTGAAGAGCGGCAGCATGACGAACGCGCGGCGGATCCTCTCAGACCTTGCCAAGAAGTGGCCCGACACGCCGCAGGGCCAGGAGGCGGCTCAACTGCTCAAGGCGGCCACCGGCAACTAAACCCGTCGCACGACCATCGCCACAGACGCTGGGCCGACCACCGCGAGCGTGGCCGGCTCGGGCACGCGTCGAGAAGTCTCCGGCCAACCAAGGCGACCACTACAGCCGCAACGCCGAGACGTAGGCGAATTCACATCCCAAGACCACCCATAGCGACGCCAAACCGTTGAGGTCGAACGGCTCCCGCCAGCCTGCCCACCGGCCTGTTATTCGTTGCTTTTCAATCCGAAATCCGCAATGCGCGCTCCGTTTTCGGCCCGATTGTTAGAATTCTAACAATCTCCCGACCCCTCCCTCGATTTTGTTAGAACTCTAACAACTTTTCGGCCCCTTCGCGGCCGCGCGCGCCGGCTGCCATTTTGGCATAGTGACTTACGTCAATTTTGCCCCCTCAAAAACCCCTCAAAAACGGAACAAAACCGAACAAAAACGGACCAAAACGGACACCAAAATCGCAAAAACCGATCAAAAACCAGCGCGTTTTGCCTTACCTATCTTAACATTCGAGGGGCAAATCGCCCCTCACGGGCCAGAAACGGGGTTCCGAGCCAAAAAAAGCGCGCATTTCGGGGTTTCGGCAACCTCAAAATTGACGTAAGTGTTATGGAGCGAGCGGCATGTAAACGGGCCGGCAGATCGCCTCGCTGCGCCCATCACCCCCGCAAGTCGAACGCCGCCGGCCCTGGCCGCGTGAGGAAGAACGAGGCGTTCGCCGCGTCCGCCGGATACGCCTCGCGGTATCTCGCCGCCCAGTTTTCCAGAAACGGGGCCGCCTCGTCGCCGCGAACCATCGCCCACACGCTGCCGCCGAACCCTGCCCCGAAGGCCGATGCGGCCGCCGCACCCAACTCGCGGGCACTTCGGGCCAGGAAAACGGTCTGCGGAATCTGGTTCCCGAGAAGCGTTTCGGCCAGGTACTGCGAACGATCCACCTGGCGGCCAAACTCGGCCAGGTCGCCGGCAACCAACGCGTCGCCTGCCGCAGGGACGATCTCGACGCTCTCGGCCCAAAAGTGCTCGAACCGCCCGTCGAGTTCCTCCCACGGAAACGGCCCGCCCGCCGGCGGCGCCGCGACGACCTCACGCATGCGGGGGAGTGTTTCAGCGATGTCGGAACTCGCGAGAGCGTCGGCGATGGTCGCGTCGCTGCGGCCGGTGGCGTCGCGCCAGGCCGCCGCCACGGCCGACGCCAGCCGCGAGGACCGATTGTACCGCTCCATGGCCCCTGCGGTCTTTTCCGCCGCAACGCCGCTCGAAGCGATGGCAAAGGTGTAGGCGGCAGGCAGCGGAATCGTACGCTGCGGCCGCGTGGGGCAGTACGCGTACTGGCTCAGCATCCCGGGCCGGCAGCAGAGCATGGCAGTATGGTCCTCGCTGCCGCCGAACGTGCCGACGCCCTTGTCGCCCGTCAGGCTGCCGAACGTCTGCCCGTTCTCGACGGCGCCGAGGTAATCGGCGAGCGATTCGGGCGCACGGAGGTTCTCGCGGTACTCGGCTCGCTCGTCGAGCCGGTTGATGGCCGCGAGCGCCAGGTAGAACGCGACCACCAGTGCGCTGGAACTGCTCATCCCCGCTGCGACGGGCAGGTCGCCGGCAAACGCCACGTCCGCCCCGCACAGGCGGCCCGTGAAGTTGCGAGCCAGGCGCCGAGCCACGGTCATCGGGTAGTTCGACCAGTGGCCGACGGTCGGCGCGAGGTCGCCCGAGAAGGCGAACTCGCACGCGTCGTCCAAATCCATCGCAACGGCGCGGACGGTCGCGTCGTCGCGGCCCGCAGCAACGAGGCAGAGCCCGCGCTCGGGCGCCGCCACCAGGCTGCTGCCGCCCGCGTAATCCGTATGCTTGCCGAGGACCTCGATGCGGCCGGGGACGAACAGCGCCCGCGCCGCAGCGTCCGGCTTCACACCGGCACGCTGGAGCGCCCGGGCACACCGGTCGAACCGTTCGGCTTTGGCGGCGGCCGCCTCTCCGGCAAGCCCCCGCGCAGCAAGGCCGTCGATCATGGCGGACCGCTCCGTCAGGCGCCGAAGCCGCAGACTACCGCTCACGCGCTCACCTCACGGTTACCCCAGTGTCCACGGTTTGCGGTAGGTCGGCGTGAAGGCACGGTTGGCCTCGTCGTCGCCGACGGCCGTCTCGGTCTTCGGGTCGAACTGGATGGAGCGGCCAAGTTTGAGCGACAGGTTCGCCAGGCAACACGGCACGTTAACCCTGTGGTGGTAGAAGACGTTACAGGACGGCTGCTTGCGGCTCTTGATGCAATCGATCCACTCTCGGTAATGGCCTTTGGAGCGCGGCAGGGTCTTGTCGGGGAGTTGGAGTTCGGCCTTCGGGTCGTCTTCGGGCACGATCGTGAAGGTGCTGTAGTTGCAGAAGAGCGTGGCCTGTTCGCCGTGGAAGTAGATGCCAAGGCGGCGTTTGCGTCGGCCCGTGCCGTGGAAGTCCCATCCGTAAGAGTTCGTCAGGTTCATCATGTGGGTCATCGTCAGTGCGGGATACTGCCAGAGGACCTCCTGGAGGTCCGGGCAGTCGCCGCCGTCTTCCAGGACGAACCGTCCGCCGCTGCAACTCGTTTGCGTCGGCAGGCCCAGATTGAGTGCCCAGATGGGCAGGTCGATGATGTGGGGGGCCATGCCGGGCAGCCACCCGCCGCTGAAGGCCATGAACGAGCAGTGATGGTACGCCCCCTTCGTGATGAGCGGATTGTACGGTCGCGTCGGCGCCGGGCCGACCCACATGTCCCAGTCCAGAAAATCGGGCGGCGGGCAGTCCTTGGCCGTGCCGATGCCCTTGTGCGTCTGGTCGAGTTTCATAAACGTCCGGACGCAGTTGACATGGCCGAGGATGCCGGAGCGGACGATCTCGACAACGCGCGTGTAGTTGTCGCCCGCGTGAATCTGCGTGCCGACCTGCGAGATGCGGTCGTGGTCCTTGACGGCCTTGCAGACGGCCCGGCTCTCGCCGACCGTCTGCGTCATGGGCTTCTCGATGAACACGTCCTTGCCCGCCTTGCAGACGGCGACGGCGACGATGGCGTGCCAGTGCGGCGGGGGAGCGACCACGACGGCATCAAGGTCTTTGTGCTCAAGCAACTTGCGGAAGTCGCGGTAGCCGGTGGCCGAGCCCTTGGTGCTCTTGACCGCGCCGTCGAGTTTCCGCTGATTGACGTCGCAGATGGCCGTAACGCGGACGTCCGGGAAGGCGAGATAGCGCCGCAGGTGTCCGCCGCCCATCGGCCCGACGCCGACGAAGCCGAGATTCACCTTTTCGCTGGGCGCGGCGCGGGCGCGGCCGCCGAGAACACCGGCCGCCAAGCCGATGCCGGTAGCCGTACCGGACGCCCTGAGAAACGTGCGACGCGTAACTTTCCTGTCCATGGCGTATCTCCTCTCAAGCCGCCTGCCACTGGATCGGCGCAGGCAGACACCCCGGCACATCGAAAAGCCTCCGGCCGGCGACGATAGCAGAATCGGCCGACGAATGCGAACGGTTCCTCCGAACTCGGAACAACCATGGCAGGCGTCGCGGATTTCCAGCGTCAGGCTTGACCCTTTCGGGCCGCGCGGTATAGTGGTGATCGAGAAATCCCGTCCAAGGGCATCTACGGTGGCGACGAAGGACAGCGCGAAGAAACCAAGAAGACCTTCGCGGCAGACCGATCCCGCTCGGACCCGTCCGCTGACGCTCGAGCATCTGCACAGCCTGGGCGAGCTGAACGATTTCACGCCGCCCGCTGAAGCCTTCGACCCGAACGGCACGTGGACCAACACGTACCGCCTGTGGATGGTCCAGCGATATATGGGCGGCAGTCTGCGGCTGAAACGCGAGCCGACGGCCGACGGCGTGCGCTTCAGCGTCGACCTGGACGTGGTCGAGCAACCCGGCTACTGCCGCCGCACCCGCGCCGTGCTCGAGTGTGCGGCCGACGTGCTCGCGACGCCGAAATCCTGGACGCTCACCTCGCAGATACTCGATCTCGACGACCAGCCGACCACGGGCACACACCTCTCGGAAACCGGGACGGTCTCCGGCGGCCGCGTCGAGGTCCGCTTCGGCCGGCGCCGCCGCACGCAGAAGGCCTCCGGCCCGGTCACGAGCAACTGGTCGCTCCTGGGCGCCGTTCAGCGGCTCGGCGGCGCCAAGACCCAACCCCTGCGGTTCACGATGCTCGAAGAGATGGACCTCGTCAAGCCGGGCCAGCGTCTGGAGTTCCGCGAGGCGAAGGAGTTTGAACTGGCCAGCCGCAAACTGCATCTCATCGGGTACCAGCAGATCGGCCGCGGCGTTCTGCCCTGGCAATACTGGGTGGACAAGCGTGGGCGACTGCTGTTTGCCCTGAGCGGCCTGCGCGCCCTGCTCTACGATGTCGAGGCGAGAACGTGGATGCAGGAAAGACTCGACAAGGCGCGTGCCCGAACGAAGGCCAGAAGGAAGGCCACATGACTCGGCCCACGGAGAAGGCGAAAAGACCCGGCGCAGGCGTCTTGCGGCGGGGTTTTCTGAAGGCCGGCGTTGCGGGTGCGGCGGCGGCGGCGATCGGCTGCACGCCCGCACTGCGAGCAGGCGGCGCGGCGACCGCAAGCCGGCCGAACTTCCTGTTCATCATAACCGACCAGCAAGGGCTCGACACCCTGTCGGCCCTCGGATGCAAGGACCTTTCGACGCCGCACCTCGACCGTCTCGCGCGGCAGGGGGTGGCGTTTCTGGAATCCTACAGCGCCAACCCGCTGTGCTCACCCGCTCGCAGCGTCATGATGACCGGCCGACCGACGACCGAGACGGGCGTGGTCGTCAACGGGCGGCCCATCCGGTCGACGCTGCCGAACATGGGCCAGTGGCTCGGCCAGGCGGGCTACGAGACCGTCTACGCGGGCAAGTGGCACCTGCCGGCGGGGTTTGCCGCGGACATCCCCGGCTTCAACGTCATCGCGACCGGCATAGGCGGCCAGGGCGGCGTGTGCGATGCGGACGTCTCGCGGGCCTGCCAGGCGTACCTGCGCAGCCGCCGCCCGGGAAAGCCGTTCCTCATGATCGCCTCGTTTCTCCAGCCGCACGACGTGTGCCAGTTCGTCGGCATGCACCAAAAGAGCGGCGAGATGGTGTTTTACGATGCGGTGGCCGACGAACTGCCCCCACTGCCGCCCAACTTCAACTACGATACGAACGAGCCGGAGAGATTGAAACGTCGCCGCCGGCCCGAGTGGTCCGACGAGCAGTGGCGGTACTACATCTGGAACTACTACCGCATGGTCGAGATGGTGGACGCCGAGATCGGCCGCACCCTCCAGGCCCTGGAAGACTCCGAAGAAGCCGCCAACACGATCGTGGTCTTCACGGCCGACCACGGCGAAGGCCGCGCGCGGCACCACCTGGTCACGAAGAACTACCTGTACGACGAGGCCGCCAAGGTCCCCCTCATCTTCTCCTGCCCCGGCCGCATCCAGGAAAACCGCCAGGACGCCGCCCACCTGGTGAGCGGGCTCGACATCCTGCCGACCGTCTGCGACTACGCCGGCATCGAGGCGCCGCCGAAGATGCGCGGCCGGTCGCTGAAAGCCGTGCTCGAAGGCAAGTCGCCCGCGTGGCGCGAGTTCGTCCCGGCCGAGGTCGCCGTCACCGGGCGCATGATCCGCACGCCCCGATACAAATACATCGCTTACAAGGGCGACCCGGTGGAGCAGTTGTTCGACATGCAGAGCGACCCGGGCGAGACGAAGAACCTGGCGCCCGACGCCGGTTTCGCGTCCGACCTGAAGGCCCACCGCGACCTGCTCGCCCGGTGGGAGTCGGGCCTGGAGGTCGCCCCCGTCCAGTTGCCGCCGTGGGCGAAGTAGCGACACGCCCGCACCCCGCCCACCAGATGCCGGCCGCACGAGCCGTCCGGGACTTATTCCTTGAGTTTGCGGCCGCCGTGTTCGGCCAGCAGACGATCCACAAGGTCGCGGGGATACCGCAGCGCCCGGTACAGGGCCATGCGCCCGCCGTTCTTCCGCCGTTCGGGGTTCAGGAACTCCCACACGGTCTCGCCTGCGGGTGTGACCTCGAAGAGGCGGCCGGAATCTGATTCCGCGATGAACGTGTTGCCGTTCGGCAGGCGTTCGCTCGACCCGCGAGACGGCGAATAGAAACTCTTCAGCGGATCGGCCTTATATTCCCAGACGATCTTTCCGGTGAGCGGGTCGAGTTCGAGCACGCGCGTCCAGCCGCGGACGCTGTCCGCCGCATTCTGCCCGTTGTCGTAGACCAGGATGTGGCCGCTGGCGAGCATGGTGGGCATGTGCGGGCCGAGCAGTTGCCCCGGTCCCCACGCCCAGACGACGCGGTCGGTCTTTCGGTCGATGACCCAGATGATGTTGATGTGGCGTCCGCACACCAGCAGGTTCCCCGCCCGGAATCGCGGGTCCTTCTTCGCGGACGGATTGTCGGGCAGAACCTCGATGGTGTTGACGTGCGGCCAATCCCGGAACGCTTCAAAGGGCGGGATGCGCAAATCGACGAGGGCGGCGATTTCCTTGGCGTGTTCCTCAACCTTCCACTGCCAGACGGTCTTGCCGGCGGGCGTTACCTCGACGAGGACGTCGCAGGCGAGTTTGCCCTCGTCCTTCCATGGGTGCTTCATGGCTCGCCGCGAGGCGACCAGCGTGTTGCCGCCCGGCAACCGGGCGAAATCGTGGTGGGCCCGCATCTCGGCCTTCCAGACGAGACGGCTCTGCCAGTCGAGTTCCAGGATCATCACGTCTTTGATGATGGCGATGAGGTGGCCGTCGGGCTGCATCTCGGCGTAGTGCCACGTCTTGCCCTGCGGGTAGGCCCAGCGATGGACCTCGCTGCCGTCGAGACGGATGAGGTGAGCCGCCTCGGTCTGGCGGCTGGAGTAGAGCACGTAACTCGGGTCGCATTTCTCGCTCTCGAAGACGGTCACGCCGGATTTCACGGTCTCTTGCGCACCACGGGTCATGGCGGCAGCCGACAGGACCGTCAGAAGCACAACCGCCGAGCGGCCACCGAGCATCGTCCACCTCCTTCGCGCAGGCCAATTCGCGTCCGAGCGATTGGAACGCCGGACGGCGGACCTGTCAAGACAGGATTCCTGCGCGTGGCGCAGGCTGCACGGGCTGTGGCAAGTTCTTCTGGCGAGCGCAGGCGGTTGTAGCGCCGGGCTTTATGCCCGGC